>JASFOJ010000054.1:0-26798 GCA_050116575.1 Gammaproteobacteria bacterium
TCCCGCCCTTTTTTGGCTTCCTTGGGCGTGGGTTTGGGAAAGCGCTGTCCCGTTGACGGTTCCACGACCCGCTGTAACAACGGCGTCAGGGTATCATCGACTGCTTCGGCATCTATATGACAGGAATGGCGGAGAATATCCGCTGCTTGCTCAACACTGTCCTTGAGCAAATCCAGTTCCGCGCCGGTATGTGGCGGCGTGAGGCAGGTTTGAATCAGTTTGATATGGGTAAGTGCAATGGATTCCGGCGGTAACCGGGAAGCGAACACATCCAGAAGGAGATTTAACAGCCCTTCATAGGTGTCGATGGTTTTAGTCTGCGTTGCTTCCCAATCTTCAAGCGTCTGCTTGATATGCCTGTAGAAAACCTTACCCTGCCGGGACTTATTAAGCTCCGCCAATAACGCAAGTATTTTCCTCAACAACGGCGATGATTCAGACCCGAATTCGTCTTTGTCCACCATGTATTTTACTTAGTATGCCTTGTGTAAGCCTAACGTCGGCTCACTTGAACAACCCATCCATTACCAGCGTCCTTACCGGCAAATGATTCATCGCAGCCATTGAAACGCGTACCCTGGCAGCCCTACCAACTTTAGACTTGCGAATACAACTTTAGTGTCAAGCATTGTCGTCCAGCAGACAGCGCCAGGGCCGGCCTGAACCTGTTCTGCTTAACGGTGTGTTGATACCTCTCTTTCTCGGCTGATTTAAAATGGATAGCTGAAAGATTCATCCCTGTTATTGTTGTAATTGATTTTTTCACTACTGATAGGACGCTTGCGATCCGTTTATAATTTTTCATTGCGTTTTTCAAAAAACGCTGTATGTAGCATACACGCTTAGTGTATAGCGCAAACTATATACGATCATTGTTTACAAAAACACCGTTATACAGGCATTTTTACAAAAAATTTGCCTTTCGATTGACGTGACTTTATTAATATATAAGGAAGGAATGAAATTGATTTCAAACAAACAAAATTAAATGTTTTATCTTACCAATTGATTCATATCGAATATTGGCAACAGGATGGCGAGCACAATAGTAAGAACAACGCCACCCATGACGAGAATCAATACCGGTTCAAAAATCGCGAGCATCCCTGCAATTAGCGCTTCCATTTCACGCTCCTGGCTGTCAGCGGCGCGTTCCAGCATTTTTTCAATATTACCGGATGCCTCACCGCTGGCAATTAGATGAACGGTCATGGGAGGAAAATATTTGCTGGCATCCAGCGCCTTGGCGATGGCGGAACCTTCTCGCACCTTATTGGCGGCACTTAATACCGCTTCGCGCATGGGCAAATTGGAAATAACCTGCGAGGAAATACGTAAGCCATCCAGAATCGGTACCCCACTGGCGGCAACAATACTCAGGGTTCTGGCAAAACGGGCAGCGTTGACACCCTTAACCAACCGCCCCACTAAAGGCATATTGAGCAAAAAGCGATGAAAGGATTTTCGAAATTGCTCGATGCGCATTAAATAACTGAATGCAACCACAATCACCAATAAAATGAACAACAGGTACACGCCATTGGCGGATAAAAAATCGCTGGTGGCGATCAACCCTCTGGTCAATATGGGCAGCTCCTGGCCGATACTGTCGAACACCTGCACGATTTTAGGTACTACGTAAGTCAACAACCCAATAACTACGGAAATTGCCACCAGCGTTAATAACACCGGATAGATCAGAGCCTGTGACATTTTCTGGGAAATTTGTTGGCGGGTCTCGGTATAGTCTGCCAGCCGTTCCAGGACCACGTCGAGATGGCCGGATTGTTCGCCTGCCTCGATGGTGGCGCGATAAAGCTCGGAAAAAATATGCGGGAAATCACTCAGTGCTGCTGCCAATGAATGGCCTTCCATAACCCGGGAACGCACTGCCACCACCATGCTCTTCAAGCGTGCTTTCTCATTTTGCTGGGCAACCGTGCGCAGGGATTCGTCCACGGGCATGCCTGAACGAACCAGGGTTGCCCACTGGCGGGTAATCAGCGACAGGTCGGTGGCGCTGATCTTGCGTTTAAAAAAGGTTTTGTGGCTGCGCGCTTCCCGTTGTTTGACTTCTTCAACGGACAGCGGCGTCAGGCCCTGTTCGCGCAGTTGCTGGCGAATCTGGCGTGCCGCATCACCTTCGAGGACGCCTTTTTTCTCGCGCCCCCGGATATCCAGTGCTGTATACTCAAATGCACCCATGCAGTCTATTCAATTCCGGTCATTAAATACGTTGTTAAGTCGCTAACCTGTTACGACGTTAAATCATAAATACACATCGCCGGTTACCCGTCAACAAACGGCGACCCTGTATGCGAACAGGACCGCTTCACCGGTAACGCAAATCAGGCTTCGATGGTTACGCGCAGTACTTCTTCAATGGATGTTTCCCCGGCCAATACTTTGTCGATACCGTCCTGGCGAATACTGGGCGATTTGGTGCGGGCGTAGGCTTCAATATTATGTTCACCAGAGCCGTCGTGAATCATGGTACGTAGCTTGTCATCGATTTCCACCAGTTCGTAGATCCCACTGCGCCCCCGGAATCCCTGATAATTGCAGTTGGGGCAGCCCTTGGGCCGGTACAGGGTGGGCGGATTGGTTTTGTCAAAGCCAAAGCGATCGCAATCAACCTCGTTGGCCGTATAAGGCTCCTTACAATCATTACAAAGTTTTCTTACCAGTCGCTGTGCCAGTACACCGAGAAGACTGGACGACAACAGAAAAGGTTCCACGCCCATGTCCCGCAGCCGGGTTACCGCACCCACGGCACTGTTGGTGTGTAATGTCGACAGCACCAGGTGACCGGTTAAACTGGCCTGCACGGCAATTTCCGCGGTTTCCAGATCTCGGATCTCACCCACCATGACCACGTCAGGGTCCTGGCGCAATATGGCGCGCAAACCGCGGGCAAAACTCATATCCACTTTTGTGTTTACATTGGTTTGACTGACGCCGTCGAGATGGTATTCGATGGGGTCTTCCACCGTCATGATGTTGCGCTTGCGGCTGTTGATACTGGTTAACGCCGCGTACAGGGTTGTCGTTTTACCGGAACCGGTAGGTCCCGTGACCAGTAAAATCCCGTGCGGGCGATGAACAATGCGCTCCATGGCCTGCAATGAATTACTCCGCATACCCAACTGTTGCAGGTCGAGGCGTCCGGCCTGTTTATCCAGCAAACGTAGCACCACCCGTTCGCCCTGCCCCGTTGGAATGGTCGATACCCGCACGTCGACGGCACGGCCCGCCACTAACAGCGAAATCCGCCCATCCTGCGGCAAGCGCTTTTCGGCGATATCCAGCTTGGCCATGACCTTAATCCGCGACACGATTAACGGCGCCAATACACGGCGCGGCGTCAACACTTCGCGTAGCACACCGTCAACCCGGAACCGCACCACCAGTTTGCTTTCAAACGGCTCGATATGGATGTCCGAGGCATTTTCCTTGATGGCCTGCGTCAACAGGGCATTGATCAAGCGGATGATCGGCGCGTCGTCTTCGCTTTCCAGCAAATCTTCCGGTTCCGGCAGTTGATCGGCAACGGAAAACAGGTCCGCATCATCATCCAGGTCATCCATCATTTGCATGGCCTGGCCTGATCCGCTTTCGTAGGCACGTTGCAACTGGGCATCAAACTCGTCGGGTCCGATCATTTCCAGGCGCACCGGCATACCCAAATGGCGACGCAGTTCCGCCATTACCAGGTGGGAAATATCGGGACGGCACAACACCACTGCCTCGCCGTCATGCACTTCCTTGATCAGCACACCGTTGCGTTTGGCAAACGCAAACGGCAGGGTTTTATGGGTGGAAGGTTCAATTTGTTCCGCTTGCTCAGGCTCCTCGAACGCCGCCATTTCAGCCAGCTCATCGCCGGCCGCCGGCAGGTTCGGGGAGGTGTCCTCCTGAGGGGTATCCGCGGATTTACCAAAAATAGCCATAGGTGGTTATTGATCCGATTCGGGTAATTCGGGTGTTTCCGGCGCCGCAGGTTCTTTGGCACCCTGTTGCTGTTTATTCACATCATACTCTAACTGGGACTCGCCGGGTTTACGCGGTTCTTCGTAAGGTGGCGGCAGTTCCAGAAATCCTTCTATATCCGGTAGCACCGGCACGTTCTCGTTGTCCAGCAACGACACGCCCTGTTCCTGGTCCTTGCGTTGCAGGTCACGGATATACTTGTATTTGCTGTTGGTTAATGCCATGGCGCGCTTTTCATCACGTAAAATGATCGGGCGTAAAAACACCAACAGATTGGTTTTAACTTTCTGCACGGACTTGGAACGAAACAGGGCGCCCAGTAGCGGGATATCCCCGAGCAATGGCACCTTTTGTTCATTTTCAAGCAGGTCATCCTTGATCAACCCGCCAAGCACGAGAATTTTACCGTCGTCCACCATCACACTGGTATTGATGGTGCGTTCGTTAGTAACAATGTCGCCCTGCCCCGCCGTACCCGCGGTAATACTATCGACTTTTTGTTCGATTTCGAGGCGAACCGTATTACCTTCGTTAATCTGCGGCTTGACCTTTAAACTGATACCCACCGGCACACGGTCAAACGTGGTAAACGGATTGGTGGGTGTTGATGCAGTTCCCGTGCTGCTGAACGAGCCACTAGGAATCGATACTTCCTGGCCTATAAAAATTTCCGCTTCTTCATTGTCCAGGGTTACCAGGCTGGGCGTTGACAACACATTGGTATCACCGTCACCTTCGAGCGCCTTGAGCACGGCGGCAAAATTAAAAGTATCGCTGTTAAACCGGCCAAAGGCGACATTGGCGCCGTTGCCGAAGGGATCGCTGAACGTCGTGGTGGTTCCCCCGGACGCCGTTGCCGCGGCAATAGACGCCGCAATACTGGAGATGGGATTTTTGCCGAAGTTTATAACGCCCACCGGATTGTCACCACCGGAGCCGTCGAAAATCCATTGGATACCCAGTTCGGACTGGCGTTGCGATGACACCTCGGCAATGATGGCTTCTACCAGTACCTGGGCACGGCGAATATCCAGTTGCCGGATGACGGCTTCCAGGGACCGAAAAATCGTCGGCGGGGCGGTGATTACCAGCGCGTTGGAACTCTCATCCGCCTGGATATTAAAAACCGGCTCCTTGCCGCCTCGACTGGCGGCACGGCGTACCGCGGTTCTGGCAGCAGCAGCGCCTTTGGCCGCGCCACCGGGTGTCGCAGCACCGACAATGTTCTTGGTACTGTCACCGACACCGGTTAATACCGGCACCAGGTCTTTGGCGTTGGCGTATTTGAGATAAACAACGTGGGTATCGCCTTCCACTTCCGCCGGTGTATCCAGATGGGAAATAATGGCGCGCAACTGTAACCGTTGAGAACGGTCACCACCGATCAGAATACTGTTGGTTCGCTCGTCGGCCACCAGCGTGGGCCGTTCGGCCTGGCTTTTTCCCTGGACGTTTTGTTGCTGTAGCGTGGTGAGCACCCGTACCAGGTCACTGGCAGCGGCGTATTGCAAAGGTATAATCTCGATTTCCCCGCTGCTGGGCTGATCGATACGATGAATAATTTTGAGCAGCCGTTCGATGTTGTTGGCCCGGTCTGAAATGATTAGCACATTGCTTTGCGGGTAAGCGGCCAGGTGCCCCTGCGGTGGTACTAACGGCCGTAATATGGGAACCAGTTGCGCCGCGGCGACGTGTTCAATCTGGACGACCTGGGTAATGGATTCATCACCCAGGTTACTAATATCACCTTCCATGGCGGGAATACCGCTGTGCTTGGCGTCGGCGTCGGGAAGAATCTTGATGGTTTTACCCGCCGGGACCGCAGTGTATCCGTGGACATCAAGTACCGACAGGAATACTTTGTAGATTTCCTTGTCGCTCATGGCTCGCGAGGAGATGATGGTGACTTTGCCCTTGACCCGCGGGTCCACGATAAAGTTTTTACCGGTAATTTCGGCCACGCTGGTAATCACGGCCTGGATATCCGCCCCCTTGAAATTGAGACGAACTTGTTCGGCAACCGCTGCGCTGCTGATCAATAACAGCGGCAAAACGGCAAGTGTGATAATCCATTTCAATAGCAGAATGTTTTTAAACTGGTATTGACTGTTGCTGCTTGTCGGGTGATTCAACATATTCATTGCCTATTGTTATAAATCGTTTCCCTGTTATCCGGCATCATGTATTCGCTACTGGATTTGGAACGTGAATGACTGCGGCGTACCATTGCGCTGTATATCGACAGTAAGCTGTGTTGCCGAGGACAAATCCCGCAACACCTCGAGTGCTTTAACCGGATTGTTCATAGGCACGCCGTTGACAGAAGTAATGATATCGCCGGAACGCAATCCGAAACGGCGCAACAGCGCCCGGTCCCGCCCCGGCCTGATGCGGTAGCCCACCAACCGTCCGTCCTTCTGGTAAGGCCGGACATTAACCAGACCCATCATGCTGTTGGGGTCATTTAGCAGGGCGTCCCGGTACTTCCCCAGCAATTGTGAATTGTCCGGTGTGCTGGAAGACAACCGCGCTATGTTACCGCGATTGATATTGCGATTAACAGCCCGCCTGGGTGGCGGCGCGGTGGATCGTCCACCGATGCGCGAGTTACTGGCTCCGCCTTCCTGCTCGTCAACGGGCAATTTCAAGGTCTCCAGGCGGCCGTTACGTTCCAGGATAACCCGATCGGAATGAATCTCGGTCAGGATTGCACCGCCGGGCACTTCGCCGCCTATCCGGTAGGAGTCCTCCTCCCCCCGCGCATCGGCAATGATGGCTCGGGCCTGTTTTTTGTCCGGAGAGGCGAAAACACCGCGTAATTTAAGGTTCAGCTTGGTTTCTGGGACAACTTTGGGTTTGACGGGCTCTGCCGTCACTTTATGCGGCTCGTACTTGCCAAACAGGTTAAGGTCGCTGATTTTCTGGGCCAGCGGCCGGTCACGGGTGACCCGCTGCACACGTTGTTGTCTCTGGGCGGTAACCGCCGCCTGTTGCGCGATTTCGGGGGTCGGTACCAGGTTCCAGGTGAGCCGTGCCAGGCTGTGGGATAACAATAATACCGCAATGGTTGCCGCAATGGCCGGCAAACGGGAATCCAGTCCGCCTACCCAAATACGCTGGGTAAAATCCTGAGCGAAATCTTTCATTTAGGGAAACAACTCACTTCTCGTCGATATAACAAATTCATTTGACAATATTTTTGCGGATATTTTTAACTATATGCAGGACCGTGAAAACACCGCAGGTCAAAACTCGCTATTTTACCTGCTATCGCTAAATTTGCCTAAATAATCATAGCTTTATAAACTGCCGGATTCCGGCCGATGACGTGTTGCTGATGCACATCTAATGCAGATTTTACGCCATATAACAATAAGTTAGCGTTGTCGGCAAGGCAGCTGAACAAAATTACGCCGATCTGAAAAATCGACAGGTGACTTTGTATATGGCCAAAAGCCCACAAACGCTACAGAGCAGTTTACACACTCCATGCCACACTTAAAGAGAACTATTTACAACATCGCCAGGTGGTCTGTCTATCTGGTCGTCGCGGCCTGGGGCGTCTGCACCGCGGGTTCCCACGACGCCGACGGCCAGACCCCGGCGACGAACAGCCGTTTTATCAAACTGAATCAGGCCAGCCCACCCAAGCCGGCTGTCCCCACCAAAGCATCGCACCAGTGGCGTTGTGTGCTCGATCGACAAACCAAACTCATCTGGGAAATCAAAACCGACGACGGCCGGCTGCGGGATGCCCGTCAATCCTACTCCTGGTTCGAACCGGATGCGCGGAAAAACGGTGGTTCCGCCGGCTATACGGATAAAGGCCGGTGTTCCCTGAACCATTGTAATACGCAGGCCTACATAGACGCTATCAATAAACAAATGCTTTGCGGCATTAAAATGTGGCGTTTGCCCACCCGTGAAGAACTGCGCAGCCTGGTTGATTATACCCTCCGTTACCCCGGGCCGGCCGTTGACCGGCGATTTTTTCCCCATACCCAAAACCAGTTCTACTGGTCGTCCAATGCGGACGCCAGCGACAAGGACAGTGCCTGGGGCATCGGATTTTCTTTCGGTTATGACTATTCCTACTTCAAAAGCGACCTGGGTTACGTACGCCTGGTTTATGGGCCGGTGCCATGAAGCCCTTTACAACAATCGCCGTTGTTATGGTGACACTGACCACTGCACCAACTGTACCCACGGCACTGGCGCAGCAGTGTCGCGACGATATACCCGCCACCAGTCCCACGGAACAATATCGTGTCACAGACGACGTCATGGTGACGGATTTGAAACATCAACGCATGTGGCTGCGATGCAGTGTTGGCCAGCAGTGGGAGGACGGTCAATGCCGGGGCGACCCTGTCACTACGAGCCACGATCAGGCGCTTAACCTTGCCAAACAGCATGACGATGCCGGTTACACTGACTGGCGGTTACCGACGATCTACGAGCTAAGCACCCTGGCCGAATTGCGCTGCCACCGACCGGCCATCAATCTCGATGTTTTTCCCGATACGCCGGCGGCCGATTACTGGACGTCGACCCTGTTCAGTAACAATGCGAATATGGCATGGCTGGTTCATTTTCAGTATGGTGAAAATCATACCGCCATGAAAAGCTCCAAAGCCAAGGTTCGGCTGGTGCGTTCCATTGCACCCTAACCCTGCCAACCGCGTATTCCCTCGGTTACCGGCAACAACATCAGCTTCGATATTTTAAACGGCGAACGTTAATGTTCGTAGGTGGAATGGAATTGGATATCCGGCCAGCGTTCCATGGTCAGTTCCAGATTCACCCGCGTCGGCGCGATATAGGTCAGGTTGTTACCGCCGTCTATGGCAAGGTTGTCCTGGGCTTTCTTTTTGAATTCTTCCAGCTTTTTATCGTCGTCACAGGTAACCCAACGCGCTGTGGCCACGTTGACATTCTCAAACCGGCACTCCACACCGTATTCGTGTTTGAGCCGGTGCGCAACGACATCGAACTGCAGTATGCCGACAGCGCCGACAATCAGATCATTGTTGTTTAACGGTCTGAACAATTGCGAGGCGCCTTCTTCACACAGCTCCAGCAAGCCTTTTTGCAGGGCTTTCATGCGCAGCGGATCTCGCAACACCGCCCGGCGAAACAACTCCGGGGCAAAATGCGGAATTCCGGTGTACTTCAGGTCTTCTCCCTGTGAGAAAGTATCCCCAATCTGGATGGTACCGTGATTGTGAATGCCGATGATGTCACCGGAGTAGGCTTCATCCAGATGGCCACGATCGCTGGCCATAAATGTTATGGCGCTGGGAATTTTAATATCGCGTCCCAGGCGGATGTGTTTAACTTTCATGCCTTTGGCATAATGTCCCGAACACACTCTCAAGAACGCGATACGGTCCCGGTGCGCGGGATCCATGTTGGCCTGTATTTTAAAAACGAAACCGGAGAATTTTTCCTCGTCCGATTCAACCACCCGGCTGAGCGCCTGGCGTGGTGGCGGCGGCGGTGCGTAGTCAACCAGTGCATCCAGCAGTTCATGCACGCCAAAATTATTGATAGCGGACCCGAAAAACACCGGTGTTAATTTGCCCTGCTGGTAAGCCTCCAGGTCGAATTGGTGGCTGGCGCCTTTAACCAGTTCCACCTCCTCACGGAAATCATCAATCATGGAGCCAAATAGCTCGTCCAGTCTTGGGTTGTCCAGGCCTTCGATGGTTTCACCTTCCTGGATCTTGCCGCTATGAGTGGCACTGAATAAATGGATATTGTTTTCGTATAAATTGAAAACACCCTTGAACTGTTTGCCCATACCAATAGGCCAGGTAATGGGTGCGCATTGTATTTTAAGAATATCCTCGATCTCATCGAGCAGTTCCACCGGTTCGCGCCCTTCCCGGTCCAGTTTATTGATAAAACTGATGATGGGTGTGTCACGCAAGCGGCATACTTCCATCAGTTTGATAGTACGTTCCTCGACACCCTTGGCGCTGTCGATAACCATCAACGCCGAATCAGCCGCGGTCAGTGTCCGGTAGGTGTCTTCAGAAAAGTCTTCGTGGCCGGGCGTATCCAATAGGTTGATCACGTTGTCGTGATAGGGAAACTGCATCACCGAGGTGGTTACCGATATCCCCCGTTGTTGTTCAAGCGCCATCCAGTCCGATGTCGCATGACGCGCGGCTTTGCGCCCTTTTACCGTGCCGGCAAGCTGGATGGCCCGTCCGTAAAGCAGCAGTTTTTCCGTGAGGGTTGTTTTACCGGCATCCGGATGGGAAATGATGGCAAAGGTGCGGCGCCGTTTAACTTCTTTGCTTATTGCGGACATAAAAAAGGTGGTGTGATAACTCGGGTCGGAACGCATAGAGGTTACAGCAGTCGGGCTCAACCAGGTAACCTTCGGGTTTGGGCAACCTGCTTCGCGCGACCTGCGAAATTCATATGCAATCCGGAAAACAAGATGGTGGGCCGTGTAGGATTCGAACCTACGACCAATGGATTAAAAGTCCACTGCTCTACCAACTGAGCTAACGGCCCGTTCAAAAGAGATGCAATCATACAGAACTGACAGAGAATGACAAGCCCTGAAACGGATTTTACGCGTCAAACCCCTGAAAACAAAGAGCATCCCGAAATGGGATGCTCTGCGACTCTGCGATAAAATGAATGGAAATATTGATATTTGCGCGGCGTATCGGCACGCAAAATCCCGGGCAGTTACACCGCCTCGAGCTTGCGCATACTGCCTGGCAACAGTTTCATGTCAACAAGCGCGGTGACAAAAGCACCAGCGAAGGTTGCTTCGCTTTCGTAAACCATCTTGTAGTATTGGATTTTCATGGTCAACGCGCTGCCGAAGACGATGGACGCAAATGCCATCATGGATCCCACCGCCATGGTGGAGAAGCCCGTAACGCCCTGTCCGATGGTACAGCCGAGGGCCAGCACGCCACCAATACCCATCAGAGCTCCGCCAATGGCGTGAGCCAGAAAGTCTTTGGGCGACTGGAACCATTCAAAGCGAAATTTACGGAAAATGATCGCATACAGGAAAGAACCTACGATCACGCCGGCCAGCGCCATGACGCCAAACGTGACAAACTTGAAATTGGTGATGTGCAGTACGTAATCAAACGTGTCCGCCATTGGGCTGGTGAAGGTAAACGACTGCGCACCCACACCACGGGGAGGTACATCCATGAACATGGCGGCATCCAGCCATTCCTGGCCCTTGGGGCCGGCGGTAAGGTACCACGCGGCGACGATGGCCAATCCAACGGTAGCACCGCCTACGATATTATCAATGCTCTTGCGAAAATCCGCCGATTTAAAAATAAATGCCAGCAAACCAACAACGAATATCCCGCCAATAATAGTTCGCACATCAATGGCGCTTTCTGCACCGGTCGTACCGGTAATAACACGACCCACATCTTGCCCGTTGATACCTTCTTTCGCCAGATCAACCGCCATCGGGTTCATCCAGCTATAAAAAACTTCGCCGTAAAAATTGGTTTTTGCCATCAAGTACGCAAAGAAAGAAGCGACTACCAGCACCACAACGGATTTGAGGTTTCCGCCGCCGACGCGAACCAACGTTTTATTGGCACAACCACTGGCCAACGTCATACCAATGCCGAACATGACACCGCCGAGTATATAACGCAGCCACTCAAAGTTGGCCATCCGGTAAGGAGGCCGCAAGTCTTTTAATTCATAACTGTCCAGGTCGACCATGCCGGCATACTCCAGAATGATCAGTCCTCCCATGGCGACTGCAATTGCAAATAACCAGGCACGAAAACGACCGGTATCGCCCATGTTAACCCAGTCAGACACGGCTCCCATGGTGCAAAAATTTGTTTTGTTGACCAATGCTCCCATGATAACCGCCAGCACAAATGCATAGAGTAAAATTTGGTGGTGTATCGTTAATTCCATAATCTCTCCATTCGAGTTCGGCGGGTAAATATCAGACCATGATTTTCTATCAAAATCTGTCAGTTAAATCTATAAGAAATTTCTAATACTGCCATAACGTCCAGGACAATAATATCTTTAATCGTTGCCTGCGTGCCAGCGCTGAATGTATTAGTTACTGATTTTACGATCTATTTCCAAACAAAACAGTAATGCGTGGCCCTGTATGTATCAACTTATCGTGATCGTAGATGACGTGTGCAAAAAAGCCGGCAAAAGCCGGCTTTTTTTAAATGTAAGTTAAGAGTGAATGATTTACCCCGAAGGTATGTAGTCTTATTCTTCGGTGGTATCAGCTTCTCCCTCATCTTCAGCAGTTATCGGGCGATCCACCAACTCCACAATCGCCATTGGGGCTTTATCACCGGCCCGGTATCCACACTTGAGTATACGCAAATAACCACCCGGACGTTCCTTGTAACGCGGGCCAAGTTCGGCAAACAGCTTGCCCACCATATCGCGGCTACCCAACCGATCATAGATATAACGGCGATTGGCCACTGAATCCACTTTTGCTTTGGTAATCATCGGTTCCGCCACACGACGCAATTCTTTCGCTTTGGGCACGGTTGTCCGGATTAATTCGTGACGAAACAGCGATGCCGCCATATTTTTATACATCGCTTTGCGATGACTGCTGTTTCGGTTCAATTGACGGCCGGAATGATGGTGACGCATGAGTTTTCCTACCTATTTACCAGTTATCTACGTTTATTCAGTTTTTTGTAAAATTATTCAGCTACGCAGTCACTTACGCAACGCTTTCCTTTTGTTCTTTCAGGCTCGCAGGTGGCCAGTTTTCCAGGCGCATACCCAGTGACAGACCTTTGGTTGCCAGCACACTCTTGATTTCCGTTAATGACTTTTTGCCCAGGTTAGGCGTTTTTAACAGCTCGACTTCCGTACACTGAATCAAGTCGCCGATATAATAAATCTGCTCCGCTTTCAGACAATTCGCTGAACGCACCGTTAATTCCAAATCATCCACCGGACGCAGCAGAATAGGATCGATATCCGGTTCTTCTTCGCGTTTCTCGGCCTGTTCGACGCTTTCCAGGTCCACGAAAGTCGATAACTGGTCCTGTAAAATGGTCGCCGCGCTGCGGATGGCGTCTTCCGGATCAATCGTACCGTTACTTTCCACTTCGAGAATCAGTTTATCCAGGTCGGTACGTTGCTCCACGCGTGCGCTGTCGACTACGTAGGCAACGCGGGTCACCGGACTGAAGGACGCATCCAGATGCAAGCGGCCAATGGCCTGATCTTCTTCGGCACTCCTGCGCATACTGGACGGTTGATAACCGCGACCGGTTTCGACCTTTAACGTCATATTGATCTCACCGCTCTTGGTGAGATTACAGATAACATGGTCCGGATTGATGATTTCTACATCGTGATCCAACGTAATATCAGAAGCATTAACCGGACCCTCACCTTTTTTATTCAGTGTCAGCGTTGCCTGGTCACGGGAATGCATTTTCAACGCTAAACCTTTAAGGTTTAACAAAATATCGATAACATCTTCCTGGACGCCGTCCATGGTACTGTATTCATGCAATACCCCATCGATTTGGACCTCAGTAACGGCGCAACCCTGTAGTGACGACAGTAAAATACGGCGCAATGCGTTTCCCAGCGTATGCCCGAAACCGCGTTCCAATGGTTCTAATGTCACCTTTGCCAGGCGAGCATTGAGTTCTTGGACGTTAACAATACTAGGTTTTAAAAATTCGGATAGTGAACCTTGCATGAATTGTCCTCTCTAGCGCTAGAATTCTTGCTGCTTTGTGTCTTTAAATGGGTTGCCACTTTCATTCAACAAGAATCAGTAGCAACATGTAATACCTGAGGCCGCCGGCCGGCTGCCCGGAAATATCCCGTTACTTGGAATACAACTCTACGATAAGCTGTTCGTTAATATCGGTCGGCAAATCGCTACGCTCAGGCATCGCCTTGAATACGCCGGTCATTTTCTTGGGATCAACATCAACCCAGTCCACCAGGCCCCGTTGCCCGGCCATATCTATTGCACCCTGAATGCGCAATTGATTTTTTGCCTTCTCATTGACCGATACTTCGTCAGCAGGTTTAACCTGATACGAGGGAATATTGACCCGTATCCCGTTCACATAGATTGCGTTGTGGCGTACCATCTGGCGCGCTTCACTGCGTGATGATGCAAAACCCATGCGATAAACCACGTTGTCCAGTCGCGATTCCAAAGCTTGCAGCAGATTTTCACCGGTGGCGCCCTTACGCTGATCGGCATCTTTATAATACAGGCGAAATTGTTTTTCCAAAATGCCATAGATACGACGCACTTTCTGCTTTTCACGAAGCTGCAACGCGTAGTCGGATAAACGACCCCGGCGCTGGCCATGCTGCCCCGGTGGAAATCCCCGGTTCTCAAATGGGCAGCGTGCCGTGAAGCACTTTTCACCCTTCAAGAAGAGCTTGGCGCCTTCCCGGCGGCAATGACGACATTTTGGACCTACATATCTTGCCATTTACAGTCTCCAGACTTTAATACTTAACCTAGACGCGACGCCGTTTAGGTGGACGGCATCCGTTATGTGGAATCGGTGTAACATCGGTAATGCTGGTAATATTGAAACCATTGGCATGCAGCGCACGAATAGCGGATTCACGTCCTGGGCCGGGCCCTCTGACGCAGACATCCATATTTTTCATACCCATATCCTTGACGGTGTTGCTGCAGTTTTCAGCCGCTACCTGCGCAGCAAACGGGGTGCTTTTCCTCGAACCCCGGAATCCGGATCCGCCGGCTGTTGCCCAGGCCAGGGTATTGCCCTGACGGTCCGTGATAGTCACGATGGTGTTATTAAATGACGCATGAATATGCGCAACACCGTCAACAACGTTCTTTTTAACCCGCTTTTTTGCACGTGGAGCTGCCATGAATTGTTACCTGTTCAGTTACCGATACTGTGAAATAAAATTGTGTTCGCTGTTAGATTGCTACTGATTACCTGTTGTTCCTTTTATTGCCGGCGTTGACGGCTGTTGGTTACCGTTTAACCGCACGCCGCGGACCTTTCCGAGTCCGGGCATTGG
Source organism: Gammaproteobacteria bacterium (assembly GCA_050116575.1). Taxonomy (GTDB): domain Bacteria; phylum Pseudomonadota; class Gammaproteobacteria; order SZUA-152; family SZUA-152; genus JAKEGK01. The sequence continues at coordinate 15,037 of JASFOJ010000054.1, forward strand.
TGCGGGTACGCTGGCCGCGCAACGGCAACCCACGGCGGTGACGGATTCCGCGATAGCAACCGAGATCCATGAGACGCTTGATATTCATGGAAATTTCACGGCGCAAATCACCTTCCACGGACAACCTACCCACTTCCGAGCGAATAGCATCAAGTTGTTGCTCCGTCAGATCCTTTACTTTGGTTTCCGGCGTTACATTGGCTGCTTCGCAAATCTCCCGCGCCCGGGTTGGCCCGATACCATAGATGGATCGCAATCCGATCACGGTGTGTTTGTGGACTGGAATGTTAATTCCGGCAATACGCGCCATTGGTTATTCTCCTAACTCCTAAACTGCCCTGGTATCTAGCTCGCCACGGCAAACGTGACATTATAAATCTTTAATAAAAACAATTCAATACAAGTGACACACGGTCAGCCCTGTCGCTGCTTGTGGCGGCGGTCTGAGCAAATCACGCGAACCACGCCGTTTCGCTTGACGATCTTACAGTTTCTGCAAATCTTTTTGACTGATGCTCTTACTTTCATAATCATAACCTCAACAGGCAATCGCTATCAGCGATTTGTTTATCTTACTAAGCCGCTCCGACCATAACCCTTCAGATTGGCTTTTTTCATCAAACCCTCGTATTGATGCGACATGAGATGCGACTGCACCTGGGCGATAAAATCCATTACCACCACCACGATAATTAACAAAGAGGTGCCCCCGAAATAAAAGGGCACGTTCCAGTAAACGATCAGAAATTCCGGCAACAAACACACCAGCGTAATATAACCCGCCCCCACCAGCGTTAGCCGCGACATCACCGAATCAATATACTGGGCGGTCTGCTCGCCGGGCCGGATTCCCGGGATAAAGGCACCGGAGCGCTTAAGGTTATCTGCCGTATCTTTCGGATTAAAAATCAACGCTGTATAAAAGAAACAGAAAAACACAATCGCCAGTGCGTAACAGGCTACATAAATAGGTTGTCCGGGTGACAGCGTCGATGCCACATCCTTAAGCCAACCCATCCCTTCCGTACTGCCCAACCAGCTACCCAGGGTCGCCGGAAACAGAATAATACTGGAAGCAAAAATCGGTGGTATAACACCGGCCATATTAACCTTCAGCGGCAAATGGGTCTTTTGTGCGGCATAAACTTTACGACCTTGCTGGCGACGGGCATAGTTGACGGTTATACGCCGTTGCCCCCGCTCCATAAATATCACACACCCGGTCACCACAACGGCCAGGATCAAAATACCAATTACCAGAAAAGCACTCATTTCACCGATTCGCGCCAGTTCCAGCGTACCGCCTATGGCGGATGGCAGGCCTGCGACGATACCGGAGAAGATAATCAGTGAAATACCATTGCCGATGCCGCGTTCGGTCACCTGTTCACCAAGCCACATCAGAAACATGGTCCCGGTCACCAAACTTACAACCGCGGTTATCATAAATCCGATACCGGGATTGGGGACCACTTGCAGTCCACCCACGCTTTGCGATTGAAGCGCAATGGAAACGCCGATCGCCTGAAACGTCGCTAATACCAACGTGCCGTAGCGGGTGTACTGCGTAATTTTCCGCCGCCCTGATTCGCCTTCTTTGCGTAACTGCTCCAGTTTCGGCATCACGGCGCTCAGCAGCTGCATGATAATGGACGCCGAAATATAGGGCATGACTCCCAGCGCGAAAATCGTCAGGCGTTTCAGCGCCCCGCCGGAGAACATATTAAACATATCCAGAATGGTGCCACGTTGCTGCTCAAATAAAACCCGCAACGCTTCAGGGTCGATGCCCGGTACCGGAATAAATGATCCGATACGGAAAACAATTAACGCCAGCAATACAAACAACAGCCGTTGTTTGAGTTCCACCAGCTTGCCGGACCCCATGGCAGCCATTATTGATTCGCGTGATGCAGACACGATATATCCTTTTAATCTTCGATTTTACCGCCGGCGGCTTCAATGGCGGCACGTGCACCTTTGGTGACACCGAGACCTTTGACAGTAACTGCCTTGTTAATTTCACCGGATGCGATAATTTTGGCGGTTTTTATATCCCCGCTAATCACGTTGGCTGCTATCAGGCCTTCCAGGTCCACCACATCACCGTCGACCTTGGCAAGCTCGTGCAGACGAATTTCTGCGCGGTATTTGGCTTTCCTGGAGGTAAAACCCACCTTGGGCAACCGGCGTTGGATAGGCATTTGGCCACCTTCGAATCCCACTTTGGTGAATCCACCGGAGCGGGATTTTTGGCCCTTGTGGCCGCGACCACCGGTTTTACCAAGCCCGGACCCAATACCACGGCCCACACGCTTGGCGGCTTTTTTCGATCCGGCAGCCGGAGAAAGTGTATTCAAACGCATTTTATGCCTCCTCGACTTTCAACAGGTATGAAACCTTGTTGATCATGCCACGGTTGCTCGGTGTATCCTGTACCGTTACCGTATGATTCATCCGGCGCAATCCCAAACCTGCCACACAGGCTCGGTGCTTTTCAACGCGCCCGTTCAGGCTACGCACCAAGGTAACTTTCAGTTTTCCTGTTTCCGCCATATCGAAACTCTCAATTCAATAATCAGTAATTCTTAATGATCTGCAAATTCAGTTAGCTATTGCAACGAAAGCGCGCAATCGACGCGCCGCGCGTGGCTTACAATTAATAATTAACCTACGACTTCTTCGACACTCTTGCCGCGCTTTGCCGCAACCGCTTCAGGCGTGGTCATATCGGTTAATCCTTTAAAGGTCGCCTGAACGACATTGATGGGATTATTGCTGCCAATACATTTAGCCAATACATCATGTACGCCAACGGCTTCGAAAACGGCCCGCATGGGTCCGCCGGCGATAATACCGGTACCTTCCGAGGCCGGTAACATGACAACCTTGGCGGCGCCGTGAATACCCGTGAGCGCGTATTGCAATGTGCCATCTTTCACCGGCACGGGTTTCATGTTTTTGCGAGCATCTTCCATCGCTTTTTGCACAGCAACCGGCACTTCCCGGGCCTTGCCACGGCCAAAACCTACGCGGCCGTTGCCATCACCTACCACCGTTAAAGCAGCGAAACCAAAAATCCGTCCACCTTTTACGACCTTGGCAACGCGATTGATGGTCACCAGTTTTTCAATGTAACCGTCGCTGTTAGCTGCTGCATCAAATTTACTCATAACTCAGACCTTATAGTTGTAAGCCATTTTCACGGGCGGCGTCCGCCAATGCTTTTATACGCCCATGGTATTTGAATCCTGAACGATCAAACGCAACACTTTCTACGCCTGATGCTTTGGCACGCTCCGCGACGGCTTTTCCCACTGCCGTGGCTGCATCAACATTACCGGTGTGTTTGAGACCTTTCTTGATTTCGGCTTCCACCGTTGATGCCTGCACCACGACCTTTGACCCATTCGGGTCAATGACCTGCGCATAGGTATGCCGGGGTGTCTTGTGAACACATAGCCGGTAGACGCCCAGATTCTTGATACGTGCCCTGGTGCGACTGGCTCGACGTAAACGTTGCTTTTTCTTGTCCATCACTAAAAACCTGTTTTGATTGCCAAATATCTCTAAGTATCCAGACAGCCTTAATTATTTCTTCTTGGCTTCCTTACGAATAATCTGTTCGTCGGCATAGCGCACGCCTTTGCCTTTATACGGCTCGGGTGGCCTCAACGCCCTTATGTTGGCGGCCACCTGGCCAACCTGTTGCTTGTCGACACCCTTCACCACCACCTCTGTCTGGCTGGGGGTCTCGATTGTTATACCTTCGGGTACCGGAAACTCAACGGGATGAGAAAATCCCAGCGTGAGATTCAAATTTTTGCCCTGCGCCTGTGCGCGATAACCAACACCGACCAGTTGCAATTTCTTTTCAAAACCCTCGCTTACGCCGGTAACCATGTTATTGACCACAGCTCGCGTGGTTCCCGCCAGCGCCGTGGTACCGGGCTTGTCATCAAGCCCCGCAAACTTCAGTTGTGAATCTTCCTGTGTCACCTTAACCGCTGACGCGATCTTATGCGCCATTACGCCCTTCGCACCTTTTACATTGATCGTGTCTCCTGCGATATTGATCTCTACACCGGCAGGAAGGGTAATAGGGTAATTTGCTATTCGTGACATGGTATCTCAGCCTTTAAAATAAAACTCTCTCAAAACCCGGCGTTAATTTGCCTTTCCTTATATTCGTAAATAATTTACGCCACGTAACAGAGCACTTCGCCACCGTAGCCTGCCTGCCGCGCTGCTTTGTCGGTCATCAAACCTTTGGATGTAGATACGATCGCAACACCCAGTCCACCCATAACCCGGGGTAATTCGTCCTTGCCTTTGTACAACCGCAAGCCGGGGCTGCTGGCGCGTTCAATTTTTTCGATAACCGGTTTACCTTGATAATATTTCAAATCAATTTTCAGCGTGGGAAAGCTACCGGTCTCATTCACCTCATAGCCGTTAATAAATCCTTCCGTTTGCAACAGTTCCGCAATGGCAATTTTCTGTTTTGACGAAGGCATTTCGACCGACACTTTTTCAGCAGTCAGCGCATTGCGAACGCGAGTCAACATATCTGCTATGGGGTCATTCATGCTCATAATTTTTGCTCCAACTTCACTTTTTCAGATGGCTATATCACTTTGTTACCAACTGGCTTTTACGAGCCCAGGAATATCACCCCGCATGGCGGCTTCACGCAACTTGGTGCGACCAAGCCCGAACTTGCGGTAAAAACCATGGGGTCGGCCTGTCAAACGGCACCGGTTACGCAAACGGCTTGGACTGGCATTGCGAGGCAACGCGTTGAACTTTTTACGCAGTTCGTCGCGCTCTTCTTCGCCAATGCTCGGGTCTTTTAATTTACGCTTTAACTCAGCGCGTTTCGCAGCATATTTTGCCACGGTACGCTGGCGTTTCTTTTCCCGTTCGATAATTGATATCTTTGCCATACCTGTCTCGCTTGCTTAAAAATCAGTTTATTTCTTCAAGGGAAGATTAAAAGCCAGCAATAATGCCTTGGCTTCTTCATTGGTATTTGCCGTCGTGGTAAACGTAATATCCATACCGCGAATGGCGTCAACCTTGTCGTAGTCAATCTCCGGAAAAATAATTTGTTCACGAAGACCCATCGTGTAATTGCCCCGGCCGTCAAAAGCCTTGGGATTCAAACCACGAAAATCACGTTCACGCGGAATCGCGATGGTAATCAGCCGATCCAGAAAATCGTACATACGTTCACGTCGCAGCGTGACCTTACAACCGATAGGCCATCCTTCACGAATTTTGAATCCGGCAATGGACTTACGGGCCTTGGTCGTCACCGGCTTCTGGCCGGCAATTTTGGCCATATCATCCGTTGCATTCTGGATGACTTTTTTATCAGCCACCGCTTCGCCCACCCCCATGTTCAGGGTGATCTTGGTTATCTTGGGCACTTCCATAACGCTTTTGTAGTTGAATTGTTTCGTCAACTGGTCAATAACGTTATTTTTGTAATACTCGCCTAATCTGGACATTGTTGTTCCCGCTTTTACAGATCAACCACTTCGTTGTTTGATTTAAAGTAACGTACTTTTCGACCATCTTCGAGGGTCTTGATGCCGACGCGGTCAGCTTTACCCGCCGCCGGATTAAACAGCGCGACATTGGATATATGTAGAGGCATTTCCTTGTCGACAATACCCCCTGACTCACCGGTATTGGGATTTGGTTTCACATGTTTTTTTGCCATGTTACACCCCTCTACAACAACACGCTGGTCGTCGGTAACACGCAATACCGAGCCGCGATTGCCTTTGTCTTTGCCGGCAATAATAATCACGTCATCGCCTTTTCTAATCTTTCGCATCGTATAAATTCTCTCGTTACTTTAAATATGCCATATGCAAATGTGCGATATGCCAAATTTACTGTTTACTCGTGTCCTTACAGTACTTCCGGCGCCAGCGAAATAATTTTCATAAATTTTTCGCTGCGCAATTCCCGTGTGACAGGGCCGAATATACGCGTACCGATAGGCTGGTGCTGCGTGTTCAACAAGACTGCAGCGTTGCCATCAAAACGGATTAATGATCCGTCCGGGCGCCGAACGCCTTTACGCGTACGCACCACCACCGCGTTGTATACCTCGCCTTTTTTTACCTTACCGCGAGGAATTGCTTCCTTAACACTGACCTTGATGATGTCACCGATATTTGCATAACGGCGTTTGGACCCCCCGAGCACCTTAATGCACTGGAGCCGACGGGCACCGCTATTGTCAGCAACATCCAAAACCGTTTGCATTTGAATCATCGAAGTATCTCCACCACCCTGTTTATTACTTTCAGCCTACTTGGCCCGCTCAATAACGTTTACTAAACGCCAGGTCTTTGTTTTGGATATGGGCCGACACTCTGTAATGGATACTGTGTCGCCAATATTGCATTCGTTATTTTCATCATGCGCATGCAGCTTCGCAGAGCGGCGAATGTATTTGCCGTACAACGGATGTTTTATCCGGCCTTCGACCAGCACTGTAATACTCTTTTCCATTTTGTTGCTCACGACGCGCCCAACACGGGTACGGACAACTTTGTTTGTATCAGTGCTTTCACTCATGCTTGATTACCCATTTCCGTCATAACTGTTTTAATTCGTGCAATGTCACGCCGCAGTGTTTTAAAGCGCGAGGGACTGGCCATTTGCCCTGTACCCTTTTGCATGCGCAGCTTGAATTGTTCCTTCAACAATTCCTGCAACTCTTCCTCTAGTTCGCTGGTGCTCTTTTTTCGCAATTCTTCCGCTTTCATCACATCACCGTCCGGGAAACAAACGTTGTACTTACAGGAAGCTTGGCCGCGGCCAACCGGAATGCTTCGCGCGCCAGATCCTCGGATACACCTTCCATTTCAAACAACATGCGGCCAGGCTGGATTTGCGCCACCCAGTATTCAACCGAACCCTTACCTTTACCCATACGCACTTCCAGGGGCTTTTTGGTAATGGGTTTATCAGGGAACACGCGGATCCAGATTTTACCGCCCCGTTTAACATGGCGGGTCATAGCACGGCGACTGGCTTCAATTTGACGGGCAGTGACTCTGCCGCGACCTGTCGCCTTTAAACCATATTCACCGAAACTAACCGCGCTGCCGCGCACGGCCAATCCGCGATTCTTGCCCTTTTGTTGTTTACGAAACTTGGTGCGCTTTGGCTGTAACATAACTTAAGACTCCGCTGCCGTAGCCGTTTTTTCTGTTTGGGTCTCTGAAAAGACGCCTTTGTCCAGGATTTCACCTTTAAATAACCATACCTTGACGCCGATAACGCCGTACGTCGTATTCGCTTCCACGACGCCGTAATCAATGTCGGCCCGCAAGGTATGCAAGGGAACACGGCCCTCGTGGTACCACTCGGTGCGCGCGATTTCCGCACCGTTCAATCGCCCGGATACTCTCACTTTTACCCCCAGGGCGCCCAGCCGCATGGCATTGGTAACTGCACGCTTCATCGCACGGCGAAACATAATACGGCGTTCCAGCTGCTGAGCGATGTTTTCCGCCACCAGGCGGGCATCCAATTCGGGCTTGCGGATTTCTTCAATATTAATGTTCACCGACACGCCCATCATACGGCTCAGCTTCATCCGCAGCTTTTCAACATCTTCGCCCTTCTTACCAATCACGATACCGGGTCGCGCTGTATGAATAGTAATCCGCGCATTGTTGGCCGGACGTTCAATCTGTACACGGCTGACAGAAGCTTTGGAAAGCGCCTTATAAATGTGTTCACGCACCTTCAAGTCCATATACAGATTGTCTGCAAAATTCCTGGAATCCGCGTACCACTTTGACGTCCAATCCTTGACGATCCCTAACCGAATTCCTACTGGATGTACTTTTTGACCCATTTATATCTCTCTTTCGCTATCGTTGCGTGTAACTGAACAGCCCGGCGTATTTACCTAATTTGTTAACTGTCACTCACTGTCACTGTTATATGGCAGTTACGTTTCAATATACGTGCACCGCGGCCTTTGGCTCGGGCGCGGTAGCGCGCCTGGTAACGACCCTCGTCCACATAAATTTTTGAAACCTTTAATTCATCGATATCCGCACCTTCGTTGTGCTCGGCATTGGCAATAGCTGACTCCAGCACTTTTTTGACGATGGCCGCAGCCTTTTTTGTACTGAACGACAGCATCTGCAAGGCATTTTCCACATTCTTGCCGCGAATCTGGTCTGCAACCAGGCGGCCTTTTTGCGGCGACAGGTTTGCATTCTTCAAATAGGCTCTAACTTCCATACGCTAACCTTTATTCAATTCGTTTACGCTGAAACCCAACTATTTGCCTTTCCGGTCACCGGAATGACCCTTGAAGGTACGGGTTGGAGCAAACTCACCCAATTTGTAACCCACCATGTCCTCGGTAATGAAGATCGGTACATGTTGGCGGCCGTTATGCACGGCAATGGTTAACCCGATCATATCGGGGATGACCATGGAACGCCGGGACCAGGTTTTGATGGGTTTCCGGCTTTTATCTTGCGCCGCCGAATGCACTTTATTCATTAAATGCTCGTCGACGAATGGACCTTTACTGACTGAACGTGGCACTGTAGTTGGACCTCTTCAGTTGCTATTTCTTTTTACGACGGCGAACGATCATGCCGTCAGTTCGTTTGTTTTTACGGGTTTTATACCCTTTCGTTGGTACACCCCATGGTGTCACCGGATGACGCCCACCGGAGGTACGTCCTTCACCACCACCATGCGGGTGATCAACGGGGTTCATCACGACACCGCGAACGGTGGGACGGACTCCGCGCCAGCGACTTGCACCTGCTTTACCCAGCGAGCGAAGACTGTGTTCGCTGTTACTGACTTCGCCGATTGTTGCCTTGCAATCCGCGTGAACCTTACGCATTTCACCGGAACGCAGCCGGATAGTGGCGTATTCACCTTCCCGTGCGACCAATTGTGCCGAAGCGCCGGCACTGCGCACCATTTGCGCGCCTTTCCCCGGTTTTAGCTCGATACAGTGAATGGTGGTACCCACCGGAATCTGCCGTATCGCCAAAGCGTTTCCCGGTTTAATCTGGGCTTCCGTACCAGACATAATCTCCGTGCCCGCAGACACGTTTTTGGGGGCTATGATGTAGCGACGCTCGCCGTCGGCATACAGCACCAGCGCAATATGTGCGCTGCGGTTGGGATCGTACTCCAATCTTTCCACACGTCCAGGAATACCATCCTTGTTGCGTTTGAAGTCGATGACACGATAATGTTGCTTGTGCCCTCCTCCTTTATGGCGACTGGTAATGCGACCCTGATTGTTACGACCGCCGGAATGGCTTTTCTGCTCAATCAGCGGTGCATGGGGTTCGCCTTTATGCAACTCCGCCGATGACACTTTGACGACAAAGCGTCTGCCCGGTGACGTTGGTTTTGCTTTCTGTATCGCCATTGGATGAATTCCTTAAACCTTAAATCTATTTCTTAAAACTGTGTTCTTTGTTTATTCGCCTTCGAGCAACTCGACGGTTTCGCCTTCTGCCAAACGCACATAGGCCTTTTTCCAGTCCTTGCGGCGGCCGAAACGATAACCAAACCGCTTAACCTTACCCTTGTTGTTCAGCACCTTGACGGATTGAACTTTGACATCCAGCATTTGTTCCACGGCGTCCTTGATCTGCCGTTTGTTGGCACTCGTCGCCACCTTGAATACGTACTGGTTACTGTCGGCACGCAACAACGTCGCTTTCTCTGTTACGTGATGCTCCAGCAAGACATTCGCTATTTTTGAATCGATCATGCGAGCATCCCCTCAATCTGTTTAACTGCATCAACTGTCATTACGACCTTGTCGCTGTTTACCAGCGATACCGGATTCAGGCGCTTGGCGTCACAAACATCAAAGTTATGCAAGTTCCGGCACGCCAGATACAGGTAATCATCAACCTCATCCACTACAACCAATGCGTTGTCCAAGCCCAGGGCTTTAAACTTCTCCATAAGTTGTTTGGTTTTCGGCGCTTCCACCGAGAGCTCATCCACCACGACCAACCGGTCCTGGCGCACCAACTCGGACAAAATATTCCGCATCGCACTGCGATACATTTTACGGTTCACTTTTTGAGAATGATCCTGCGGCTTGAGCGCAAACGTCATACCACCGGTTCGCCATAAGGGGCTCCTTATGGTTCCGGCGCGAGCCCGACCTGTACCTTTCTGACGCCACGGCTTGGTGCCGCCACCGCTGACAGCCGCCCGGTTTTTGGTAGCGCGGGTGCCGCTGCGCGCGCCTGCCATAAACGCAGTTACCACCTGGTGAACTAAAGCCTCATTAAATTCATTCGCAAAATTAACGTCTGAAACTTCGATCGTCTTCTTAGAGGCTTTGCCTGTTGCTGTTGTTAACTGTAAATCCATCATCAAGCCCCTTAGCTGCTTTTCTCGCCGGTACGCGCTTTAACAGATGCACGGATAATAACATCACCACCTTTGGAACCGGGTACCGCACCTTTAACAAGCAACAGGTTACGATCGGTGTCAACGCGGACAATTTCAAGATTCTGGATAGTACGCTTTACGTTACCCATCTGGCCGGCCATTTTCTTACCCTTGTGAACATGACCTGGCGACTGACCTTGACCGATAGATCCCGGCGCCCGATGGGACAGCGAGTTACCGTGCGTTGCATCCTGGGTACGAAAGTTGTGGCGTTTCACAACGCCTGCGAAACCTTTACCGATACTGGTACCGGAAATATCAACCGCCTGACCCTGGGAGAAGATGTCGATACCAATGTTTGAACCAGGCTCGATGCCATCCCCTTCGCCTTCAGTGAGCCGGAATTCCCACAAGCCGCGACCGGGTTCGGTATTGGCCTTGGCAAACTGACCGGCATTGGGTTTATTGACACGCGAAGGACGGCGACTACCTGTGGTCACCTGAATGGCGCGGTAGCCGTCGGATTCAATGGTTTTGACTTGAGTGACGCGATTAGGCTCGACTTCGATCACTGTGACAGGCACAGATGCGCCGTCATCAGTGAACACGCGAGTCATGCCCGCTTTGCGTCCAACAATACCAATTGTCATCTTTATTATCCTCTACACTGCACCGATTTCGATTGACCGATGCTGACTTTACATTTCAAACCCGGCCTTACGGGTCATAAAATAAGAAAATAAAACCTGGGACGGCAAACACGTGTGCCGCCAAAAAAACAAATTCTATTTCCTGAATGCGTGTGCTAGCTTAGTTTGATTTGCACATCAACGCCGGCAGCGAGATCGAGTTTCATCAGGGCGTCGACCGTTTTGTCCGTCGGATCGACGATATCCATTAATCGCTTATGCGTACGCATCTCATATTGATCCCGCGCATCCTTGTTGACATGCGGAGATATCAAAACTGTCCAACGCTCTTTCTTGGTGGGCAACGGGATGGGGCCCTGCACCTGCGCGCCTGTGCGTTTTGCCGTTTCCACGATCTCGCGCGCGGATTGGTCGATGAGGCGGTGATCGAATGCCTTCAACCGAATTCTGATTCTTTGCCCAGCTGCCATTCTCGTTAGACCTTTTTCGTAATACTCAAACGTTGACTAAAAACGTTGGATAAGTTGGTTAAGATAGTTACGGGTGGCGAATAATATCACCACCCGCCTCTGATTTGTACTGTTTATTCAATAATTTTCGAGACGACGCCTGCGCCGACCGTCCGGCCACCTTCGCGAATTGCAAAGCGCAGCCCTTCTTCCATCGCAATGGGCGCGATCA
>JASFOJ010000055.1:0-26459 GCA_050116575.1 Gammaproteobacteria bacterium
AGGATGAAATTCACGTAACGACATCGTCGAGTACGATTAACACGGATCAGACCTGGCCAGCATTGAATGTACCGTATTTGATGGGCAGTGCCAATTACACGGTATCGGCCGCGTTGACTATTGCACCCGGCACGGAGTTTCGCTTCCCCAGCGGCGGTGCGCTCGACGTCAATGGAAGCGCAAACGGATCAATGTCGGCCGTTGGTACAGTGGACCAACCTATCCTGTTCACGGGTGTCAGCAAAACGCCAGGCAGCTGGAGCGGCGTTGACTTCAGATACACCAACAATAGTAACAATGTGCTTGATTATGTGACCATTGAATATGGCGGTGATAGTGCTATCAGCGCCAACCTGACGACAACAGCCAACAGCTCAAGTATCACACGCCTCGCTATCAGTAACACGACGTTACGCAATGGGTTAGGCTATGGGTTATCTATTGATCCTTATACCAACCTGGGCGTGAACGGTCTGAGCAATGTGGTGATTACAGGTAATGGTGAATATCCTGTTGACATCCCGGCGAATTTGATTGGTTATCTGGATCCAAATTCGGACTACACCGGCAATGGTATCAATAATGACAAGGATGAAATTCACGTAACGACATCGTCGAGTACGATTAACACGGATCAGATCTGGCCGGCACTGAATGTGCCGTATTTGATGGGCAGTGCCAATTACACGGTATCGGCCGCGTTGACTATTGCACCCGGCACGGAGTTTCGCTTCCCCAGCGGCGGTGCGCTCGACGTCAATGGAAGCGCAAACGGATCAATGTCGGCCGTTGGTACAGTGGACCAACCGATACTGTTCACGAGCGTGAATCAAACGCCGGGCGACTGGAGTGGTATAGATTTTCGTTACACCAGCAGCATTAATAATGTACTAGACTACGTTATTGTTGAATTTGGCGGTGGGGGCGTTACTTCCGGGGGTGATTTAACATTAACCTCCAATACCTCCAGTCCAACCACGGTCACAGTAACCAATAGCGCGTTTAACAACAGTTCCGGTTATGGGATCGTGCTAAGTTCGAGTGGTTCAACGCTCACATCGTCCAATAACACGTTTAGCAGCAACGTTTCCGGCGACATATTTGCGCCCTAGGTAATTTCCATAACTTCGCTTATCGGCAATTCTACCGACAACACCGGGGGAGCTTAAGCTCCCCCTTCTTCAATTATCATTCCAGACAGTGCTCGGCGTAGCGCGAGTATATGGCGGTATTCATAAGCTGGTCTGTGCGCGAGGGTTCGATAAAACGTCTGTGAACCTCGTAGGCGAACTGATAACCTTGGTTAGTATCAACATGCTGTGTGCACGATGCCGAATGTCCAGGGTGTTGCTCGGCAGCGTTCTTTTTTCGTTCTCCAGGCATATTCTTTTCCACTTTATTCAGCTTAGATTCAGTAAAGACCTTTTGCTAACATTAGTTACCGCTTTATCTCTTTGTTATAGGTATGTTGACCAATGCTTATGCGTATCTTTGATATGGGTTGCTGTCATTAGAGGTGAGTGAATTTTGTCGAAGTACGGAAACCTGTTAATATAACCGGCTTTTTGTCGCTATTTTTGTTAGAGGTTTTCGATGTTTAAATTAGGTTGTTCCAGCCGCGTTTGTTTCCAAAATGAAATACTTTCCGGATTAACCGTGGCGCTTGCGCTGGTGCCGGAAGCCGTGGCATTCGCTTTTGTTGCCGGCGTTGATCCTCTGGTTGGCCTGTATGCCGCGTTTATGGTGGGGTTGCTAGCGGCGACATTTGGCGGCCGTCCAGGAATGATTTCCGGTGCCACGGGTTCTATGGCGGTGGTGATGGTGGCGCTGGTTGCCGAGCACGGTGTCGAATATTTATTTGCCGCGGTGGTATTGGCAGGGGTAATCCAGATCTGTGCAGGCACTTTGCGATTAGGTAAATATATTCGCATTGTGCCATTTCCGGTTATGTTGGGTTTTGTCAACGGCCTGGCCATCGTTATTTTCCTGGCGCAGTTGCAGCATTTCCAGGTTTCCTCGGCGGGTGGCGGTAACGAATGGATGTCTGGCGCCATGTTGAATTGGTTTTTGGGGCTGGTGGTATTCACAATGGCCATCATCCACTTTTTCCCTAAACTAACCACAGCTGTTCCATCGTCTCTGGTGGCTATTGTGGTTGTGTCTCTGTTGGTTATATTTCTGAACGTGGACACCAAAACGGTCGGTGATCTGGCCTCAATTAAGGGAGGTCTTCCCAGCTTTCATATCCCGGCGGTTCCCATCAGCTGGGAAACAGTCAAGATCATCCTGCCGTATTCCATTATCCTGGCGGGTGTGGGTCTTATCGAATCGTTACTTACGTTGAGCTTGATCGACAATGTTACCAATACGCGGGGGCGTGGCAACAAAGAATGCGTCGGACAGGGTATTGCAAATACCGTTACCGGGTTTTTTAGTGGGATGGGTGGCTGTGCCATGATCGGTCAAAGCATGATTAATGTGAATTCCGGAGGCCATCAGCGCTTATCGGGGATCGCCGCAGCGTTGTTTTTACTGGCATTTATTTTGTTTGCATCCGATCTCATTGAGGCGATTCCCATGGCAGCGCTGGTCGGTGTGATGTTTGTCGTGGTCGTCGGAACGTTTGAATGGTCCAGCTTAAGAATTATGGGCAAAATTCCCCGCACCGACGCGTTCGTGCTGATTTTAGTATCGGCGGTCACAGTCATGACGGATCTGGCCATCGCGGTTGTTGTTGGCGTGATAATCTCTGCGTTGGCGTTTGCCTGGGAGAACGCCAAGCACATCAATGCCAAGACTCACAATGATGAAAATGGCTCCCGCATTTACCAGTTAAACGGGCCGTTGTTTTTCGGGTCGGTCAAGAATTTTCTGGAGATTTTTGATCCGGAAAATGATCCTGATGATGTCATTATTGATTTTCGAAATTCGCGCGTCGCGGATCACTCGGCCATCGAGGCCATAGACAATCTGGCGGACAAATACATCCAGGCCGGTAAAACGCTCCACTTGCGCCATTTGAGTGAAGATTGTCGCCTATTGCTGAAAAAAGCAGGCGATTTGGTTGAGGTAAATGTACTCGATGATCCCCGTTATTACGTCGCAAATGATCAGCTTGCCTAATTCGCGACAATCAATCCGGGCGAACAGAATATTGCCGCACCAATGTAATGTATGGAAAAATAGTCGTTATCCCTATCAAAATCATTGAAACCAGCGTTGCCCGACGGTCTTCCACAAGAAATGGTGCATGCTGGATATGGGCAATCCGTAAAGGAACGAAAATCCTGCGTCTTTATTATCAGCAGCTGCATTTAATGCCATAAACTGGTAATTTACTGGTAAATCAGGATAGCAGTTTTGCCAGTATCTGGTTGTTCAGCGCATAAAGATTGCCCATTACATTAACAGAACAGGACCTCGCTATTACCACCGGCCACCCACCCGTTACATTGAGAAAAGCGTTTTTGATCACGTTGTGGTTTGTCGTCGCCCTGTGGGTAATTCAAATTGCCAATGTGTTATTTGATCTGGAACTTGCTCGGTTTGGCGTCTATCCGAGAGAATTGTCCGGGTTGACGGGAATTTTGTTTGCTCCATTAATACACGGTTCTTTTGCTCACATATTCTCTAATACTTTGCCATTGCTGGTGCTGGGTACAGCAGTGCTACTGGGTTATCCTCGCGCCAGTAAATTCGTTATTCCAATTCTGTATTTAGGTACCGGCCTGTTGGTCTGGATTTTTGGCCGTGCCAGCTTCCATATTGGCAGTAGTGGACTCAATTTCGGCTTGCTTACGTTTACTTTTATTATCGGTGCGTTGCGCTGGGACACCAAAGCCATCGCGTTGTCGTGCCTGGTGTTTTTCATGTACGGCAGTATGATTTGGGGCATATTTCCCACCAGACCGGGTGTGTCATTTGAATCTCATTTTTTTGGTGCGCTACTGGGCGTCTTTTGTGCGATCCTGTTTCGCCATTATGACCCCAAACCACCGAAAAAGCGCTATAGCTGGGAAGACGAAAACGACGATGACTATTTGGATGATGAGGGCAATGGACACACTTTTCATTGAGTCATTGAGTAACCAATTTTTAGTGTTATATTCATGTAACTACTTGAAAAAATTAGCAAATATCAACAAATCACCATAACCTGTTCTTAGCCTATAGCTTTGCCGATGAAATGACGTGTTTAACAGCAAGAATAATATTTACCAGACGGTATCTCGATAAAGTACGTTGCTGAACCGTCACAAATTACGTGTGGCTTGCGGATAGTTTATCACTTAAAATAAACTTTTTGATTTAGCTGATCCAGTGCGGTGCAGGTTTAATTATAGAAAATTGGTATGATGAATTTTTGGCGTAAACCCATCCTTGTACAGTTAACGCTGTTGTCTTTCACTGCTATGTTGCTCTACAACCCGGCGCACGCAGAGCAACTACCCCTCACTGTTTCCACTGGTGTGTCGGTCCATCAAGACCAGATTCCCATCGCTTATGTTGATGAGTCCGAAGTTGATCAACTTATTTGGCAGTTGCAGAGCAAAGGTTATGTTGTGAAAGAGGGTACGTTAACCCAGTTGGAGCAACTCGTACAAGCTGATGACACGGAAAAGACAATAGATGAGCCTGCTGAGGAAGAAGATAACGGTAAAGATCATGATAAATATTTAGATCAAAACAATGAGAAAGATAAAGGCAAGGATGTAAAGGACCAGCCATGTGAAGAACAAATAGAACCCCGGGAGCAAAAAGAATCTCAACAACAGGAAAATGCTCGACAACAAGAAAAATCTGAGGCACAGGCCGGGGATAAGAAGGACGCCGAGAACCCCCCTGAAGAAAATAAAGTCGACTGCAATAAAGAGGAAAAAGATAAAGATAAAGGTAAAGATAAAGCTGATGCAGATGCAGATGCAGATGCTGCACAGCAGGGTAAAAATAATAATAGTTCCCCGGAAACGACGCCGGAGTCTGAACCGGAATCTTCACAACCACCTTTGTCGTCGCAACAACCCACTGCGACTGAACCGGAACCCGAACCCGAACCTTCAGAGCCGCCACCCCCGCCAACCACGACGGTCCAGCCTTCGGTTTCAGTAAATGCGGATGTGTCCTACGGGACACAGGGAGGCAGCAGCGACGCCGCGAAAGTATTCTTTTTGTTGATCGGTTTTGTTGTTGTTGCCGCGTTTATCGTTTATGCCGGAAAATATGCTTATGATATTGCCAGTGGAAAAGATCAAAAGTTGTGGTGGGAGATCATTTTTAATTCCACGTTTATGGATACCGAGCCACGGCAGCATGGGCACTTTTTAGGCGCTAAAATTGCGACAGGGTTTGTGTCGAATGAACTGATCCAGTTGGCATTAGTTGGCGAAGTGGGTAATGCCGATGTTAATTTGGTATTAAACGAATATGTCTACCCGCAGGTTCTGAATTTTTCAGCATCCTACTGGATGTTGGGCGGGGCGGCGCGAATGCATTTAACCGACAAGATGGTTAATGCGAGTTATTTGTACATGGAATTGTTGGGCGGAACAACCGCCAACCCTGCTACCGATACAATTGGCGCCGCAAGATTTGGCGCAAGTTTCGGCATTAACGACAATGTTCGTTTGGGCGCCAGTATTGGTGCACAGTACATTGGGCTCAATGAAGATCAAGGGTTCGTCAATGATGGCGACGATTACTGGTTTACGCTTGGCCTGGAAATCGGGGCGAGATTTTAACCCGTGATTTGTAGGTTGTGATAATTTTGAATTATCCCTCCTGCAGCGCAGCGATATTCTTATCAAACTGCTCAGTAAAACGCTGGACGGCATCCCAGTCAGTATATTCGTGATCCTGTGAAGTGTCGGTGCTGCCGCCTTCGCCCCTGGCTATCCTTTTCATAATAAAACGTGTTATTAAATTGTAATGTGTATATTTGACGGCGCCGGCAAAGGTGGCTATGAGCGCCGGGCGCCAGCCCGTTTCCTTGATAAAATTTTCGCCATAGGCAATTGCCTCCTGTCGCGATGCTGACAATTTGCTTTTAACGGCCATGCACACGGTAAAAAATGCGGATGGCACATTGTTTAGCCAGTCGCGATGCTGGGTAACGTATTTTTTTAAATACCGGGGATAGTGACCCATATGGATGGATCCACCAATAACGGCGGCATCATATAATTCGAAATTGAAGGTAGCCGGCAAATGTTCGCCAGACTGGGTGGTGACCTTATGTCCCTGTTTGCGAAGGTTTTCTGCCATGCGGTTGGCTACTTTTTCGGTTTGTCCTTCCTGAGTCGCGTAAAGTATCAGTATGTTCATGGTGCTTGTTTTCCTGCTGTTTCGCCAATTGCAGCTTTACTGCCGGATCAACCCCAGCCTGGCTGACCATAAGAGCCGACTTTGATTCATAATGAAGAGTATAGAAAAAAATGCAACGGGACCCTATGAAAATTAGGAGGGAGGCTGATCTCTATCAATAATGCAATGACGAGCTAACAATGCGAGGCCGCACCTGCGCATTCCACTGAAACTTAATGAAAACACCTTAAAAATCCACGCAACCGGCGCAATTTGTTTCCGGGCGAGCAGTCAGGAACAGCAGATTCGCTCGATATCGTAAAATTTCTTATTGTCCCGGCCAATGTATTGGCCCCGGCCATCGCCGCCCTTTGGGAAGATATGCTCATCCAGGAACATGTACATGTTTTCGAACCGGTTCCTGAATTGGAACTCGCCGAGATTGGGGTCAAAAAAACTTTCCTTTCCCGGTACCAGGCAAATCGCGGTGGCGTGATTTATAAATCCCCGAATGCCGAACAAGCGGTATTCACAATGGTCGGCCGATGAAAATAGCCACTTGGCAGCCGATTCGCTTGGCCCCTGGTCCATTCGCAAGGGCGCCCGCAGCACGTCGGTCTTGGAAACAAACTCAAAATATTCCTTAAGTTGATTTTCTGTATAACTGCGTTGTTCAACGATATTTTTGTCGCCCATCGCCTTAAATGCCTCAACTACTTTCTTTAATTCTTCTTCATTGATTGTGCCGCCCAGTCCCAGAAGCGCTTCAAGGAATGCATTGCCGTCGCCACTTTTCTTTGCCGCAAGCCACCTTATCGCCAGTTCCCGGCAGGCGCCTTCGGCGGCATTTTGCGCCCCGAGTGCCGCTTTGACGGGACCAACAGCTTGCGTAAACAGCCGTATGTTAGTGCAGCCTGCGGATATTGCAGCTCGTCTCAACGTACCGAGAATGGCGTATTCTACAGATTCGTCGGGAGGTTTGACCGCCGCCTTGGTTGCGGCCCGGATCGCGGCTTTATCGGCGTAAGAAGAAGGGTACCAGGACACCGATTATTCAACCTCCGCAGTGCTTGTCATCATCGGAAACCGGATGACGCGGCTGCTTTCCGGGTTGTATAGTTCGATACGTTGTTTGAGATCAGGCATATTGAGCCATTGTTGGCGATCCGCCCACTTGAAGCCGATCATGTTGACCGACTGGTCTTCCATGACTTTACCCTTAACTTCTCCATCAACCTGCAATTGCCAGTTCCCCGGTTCGATAAAGGTATTCAGGCCCAGCGTGATCCGGTTCAGATTTTCCTGATCCGGATGGATGGAGGTGAGGAAAACGCCGCCGGTAATCTGGCTGGCCTGTGCCTGCTGCAGAACACCCTTTGACCGCGCCGCGAAAATTTCAGCATCACGCATGCGGATCTCGCGTATGCGCATTTCTTCGGAGTAGGGTTCAGTGCTGGGAAGGGTTCCGACACTGGCATCGAGATACAATCCGCCTGAGCCTACCATCAGGTTCACCGGCTGGATTTGCTGCCCGGTTTTAAGGGCAGCGACGCTTTCGCGCAGTACCGTGTTCAAATTCTGCTGGATATCTTCGACGGTTTTTCCGATTTGTTTAGCGCTGCTCGCACGTTGGTGTTCGGCGGATTCGAAGGCCGCTTTCAGGGTTACTGCGGCGTTGAGGTTTTTTAACGGTAGCACATTGACGGAAAGCCCGGGCTGTGCCGTTGAACGTTGGGGCGATTTGTCGCTGCTTTGCGCTTCAAGTCTTAATTTGTCAGCTTGATCGCCAAGATCCCCATATTCCTTGGTGATCAGTTCGAAAACTGCAGTAAGGACAGTCTTCCGAAGGCGCAGTTCAGCTTCGGCATCAAGATCCAGCATAAGCGGATTTTGCTGTAATTCATTCAGCACCATGTCAAGTTCGGCGGCCGAATAAGTCTCGGCCTCGAAGACACCACTGCCGGCAATGGTTTCGACGCTCGGCACCAGGTTAAATTGCAGACCTTCAATATACAATCCACCTTTGTAACGGTTATAAAGCCGGTAAAACATAAGATTAAGCGTGCGGCCTTCATTGATGTTGCGGATTTCCGCGGTGGTTTCTTCCGTTGTCTCGACAGTGGTCTGCATGGACGAGGAGGTGGTTACCTCTTCGCGATTTTGCTGGGTGACGGATGTTGCCGCGTTCTTTGCCACTTTGGCCATAGCCTGGCCAAACTCTTTCGCCGAGGTGGTAACGCCGGCTTTTACACTGGCGGAAGCGGTAACCCCAAAGGCGCCGCCGCTGGCGCTGGTCTCGGTTTGCAGGTTGGTCGAGCGTTCCCGCTCGTGCCGGGCAATGCGTTCCATCTCGGTGGCGAGATCGGATGATTCGGCACGGTTAACGTCAAAAACCGAAACTGCTGTACGGGATACCGTCGTCTCGCGTTTAAAAGCCTTGCGGACATGTATCGTGCGCCGCTCACCGGGGGCCAGATTGATGGTGTTGGCAAGTTCACCCAGTACCGTGCCATTCCAAACGGTGCGGTAAGACAGGGATTCCTCAAGGGTAAGGCGCGGCATGATGGCCGGCCCGATTCCGGGTAACGGATGTTTGAACACATGATACTTGGCCAATACCCGCTCGCCGGTTAACGAATCTTCAAAGACGGGCAGGAGTACCACACAACGCCGGCGGAACGACTCGTCAAAATCGCAACGGTCCATGATCGCGCGCAGTGGGGTGCCATCGGCGGCAACGAAGCGTTTGCCGGCCTGTTGCAGGACAATCACTTCGTCCTGTGGATTGGTCTTCATGTGGTTTTCGCGCCAGCGCATCAGTAGATCGACAGATGTGTCGACGGGCGCGTAGTCGGTGACCACCGCCACGTGCTGTTTGGTGACCGTATAAGGTTTACGGTACATGAATAAGAGAGCCCAGCGTAGGTGGTAGCGTGTGTGGGTTGTGGTCCAGGTAATTTGGTGTTGGTACGGCCGATAGATCTTACCCACTTCGAGATTGGTCGGCGTGTTGTCGGGCTTGGTAATGGTTTGCGCCTTGATACACAATATCAGGCCCATATTTTCCGCAATGGAAGCTAACCGTTCAATTTCGCGCTGGATATCCGCTTCGTCCTTTAAAATGCGGGCATATTTTTGCTGTAACCGGGCAATCTCTTCCACGTCTTTTCCCGTTTCCATTAGTGCTTTCAACTTTTCGGTGTCGATGGGCGGGAGCGCTTTGCTTACGGACTGCGCCAGGTTTTTCATGACCTCGAGTTCTTTGTAGCGCCGGGCAATGATGCCGGGACGCAAATCGATCTCTGAGAATTGGACACAGAAGTTCTCTGCTGCTTCTTTCGTTTCGAAAACCATCTCCACGCCGGCGATTTTCGACGCCCATACCGTTTTGTACGTCTCCACGTTTGCTCTTAATTCGTCGATCGATAATCCATTGGCCGACGTGGGAATCACAAGATAACGCCGTCCACTTTGCTTATGGTGAAAAATTACCCCCTTTTGGACTTGTTCTCCAACGGGTTTGACTTCGTTGCCGACGGGCGCGAACACAGTCTTAAAGGCAGGCTGGGTTTCCACCAGGGTTTTGTCCTGTCCCTTGTATCCGATTTCCTTGATAGCCCAGTCCGATTCCGGATTTGGAAAAAACAACTTGCTGAGATCGTTATCGGTAGCCTGATTATCCGCCGGAAAGTCCCACGAGTTTTCGAAATAATCCCGGATCGCCTTAACCGATCCGGTGCCCTGTTTACCCTCGACACCCTGGTAAACGTCGCGCCAGTTAATTTCCACTTCCCGTTGGCGCTGGAAGGTGAACACGGGCGGGGTTTCTTCCGGGGTACCCGGCGTGCCGAGTTCAAGTAAACTTGTTAGTTTGTCGAGTTGCGGATCGTTAGGTTTCGCCTGGTAGTGCCGGGAAAAGCCTGAAGTGGTGTCGGAACTCATGTTTGGCCACCTTCCTTTATTAAATGGGTTGAGGAATAACGTCCCCCAATTTGATTAGCGACGGTTTTCGTTGGCATACCTGCTGACCATGTGATCAAAACCCATTTCATTGCACGAGGTCCGCACGACGGAACTTAATCTGCCGCGCTGGCAGAAAGCGGTATGACAATAACAACAATCTGAATGCCCCAATAACGTTTATTTGAATACTCTAATGTAGCAATGAATACGTGCATTGACATATGGCAACTAGGTTTTAAGTAAAGTTGGCGACAAATAAACCAAATTGAGTTGAGTAAGAAAGCATTTGGCAAGTTGCTATACCACTGCATTGGTTCCCGCCAGGTGTTCAATTACGCCGGCCTATTACCTGATCCGTTTTCCAGTGACGTGTTATTGTTGCGGCGTATTTTTGCAATAATGGGGTTGCCTTGATAGAGCTTGCAATCAATTTAGCCGGATACGGTTTTAGAAAAAAAACATCAACTACTCTAATAAGTTATAACGAGTTGCGGGAACGACAGAGCGGTTGGTCGTCGCAATGTGCGCGGGATGAGGAAACGACCGGCATTGAGGATTGTTAATGCCGGAATACCGCTCGGACAGTATTATACAACGTTGTATATACATAAGGCCGCTTTGTGGACAGACGGAGGTCATGAAATGTATCGCGATGTCGTGGTAGTAAGTTGCAGAACGAACCGGCTATGGAAATATTTTAGGGCGAAATGGATCTTGTTATCTTTGTTACTTCTGTCTTTGGCGGGTCCGGCATTAGCTTCAAAGCCCTCGCCCGATAAAGGTAAAGCGATATCGGGTCAATGCGCGGCCTGTCACGGTAATCTGGGAAAGGCGGTGAATACCAGTTATCCCAATCTGGCTGGCCAAAACTACCAATATTTGGTTCAGGCGTTGGGGAAGTTTAAAAGCGGCGAGCGCCGCAATTCACTGATGCAGAGCATAGCCTCGGGGCTTTCCGACGAGCAGATTAACGACCTGGCAGCTTTCTACGCTAATATTTCCAAAAGTGATTGCAAGCAAAATTAAAGCTGCACCGGAGAGAAAAACTGTTATGAAAGCGCTTCCCGAACAGACGCTGGAATTGAAAACCCTCAACACCGGAGCTTTGTTGTTCGCGGGTGTCGCGATACTGGTGGCGCTGGCTTATATCGATGTTAGTCACATGGGTACTACCGGCTATGTGGTTACGCCACAAGACATAGCCGATACGTACTATGGGCCGGGGTTGAGTGTTAATACGCTGGTCGGCTTGGCGCACATTCACATGCTCGGGTTATTGCCTTTGTTCTGGATCATCGGATATATCTTCATTCATTCCACGATTTCCTTAAAATGGCGAATATTCTGGTCCATAATGCCATATGTAGCCTTTTTTATTGATGTGACCGGATGGTTTTTAACTCACTATTATGAAATATTTGTCTACCAGGTCATTATCGGCGGTGGCGTGTTTGTCGCTTCGCTCTCGGTGATGATCGTGGTGAGTCTATATCAGTTGTGGATAACGCCATGGAAAATGCGCCGCAGTATGGCGTAAATTGTCCTGAAACTCGAAGTGGAATGATATCGAATTCTCTCTGGGTGTTGTATTCCTGGCGCTCCGTGTGCCGAGCAAACAGGGCAGAGCGCACACGTTTTTTGGCCACACTGTAACAGCTCAGGCTTCCTTAGTTAATCAACTCAACACCAGGATAGCGAATGAGTAACACAGAGCGTCAATTAGCACGCATTTTTTTGGCCCGTCACGGGGAAACGCAATGGAGTAAATCGCACCAGCACACGGGATTGACGGATATACCGCTTACGGAGCGGGGCGAGAAAAATGCGCGTCGACTGGGCGAAGCATTACAAGGTGCAGATTTCACCGCAGTCTTTTCCAGCCCGTTAAAGCGGGCCTGGCGTACCTGTGAGCTGGCCGGTTTTGGCGCCGTTGCGGAGGCGGATCACGATCTTGTTGAATGGGATTACGGTGACTATGAGGGCCAGACGACTGACGAGATACAACAACAACGTCCTCGGTGGGATGTTTTCCGGGATGGTTGTCCCGGCGGTGAATCGGTACAACAAATAAGCTCGCGGGCGAATCGAGTGGTCGCCCGGCTGCGGGATACAGAAGGCGATGTGCTGTTATTTTCCCATGGTCACTTTCTCCGTGTCTTCGCCGCTCGATGGCTTGACCTTGACCCTGATGCCGGGCGGTATTTTTACCTGAGTACCGCTGCTTTAAGCATAGTCGGTTTTGAACACGGGCGGCATGATCCGGTAATCCGGTTGTGGAATGACAATAGTCATGTGATTAGATAAGTAAGCAATCCCTCAGGATAAATACCGACAGCACATGCGAAAACAAAAATAGATTCCGTCCTATCTTATCGCAAGCGTTAGCAGGATACATTTGCAAGCGTATCTAGGAATGCCTGAATTGCCGCTTTAGCTTCAGGTGGGCCCTCTATCGATAATGACAGGCCGTTCCCCGATGCGGATATTGAAAATGTCAGGAATCCGCAGCATTGGTTTTCCAGTTTCACGAGTGTTTCCAGCGAATCGCGTAGCGTAGGCGATTCATTAAAAATCAGTTTAAACCCGTTATCCACCTCTTGTGTTGAAACCAGGTGTTTCAGTACAGTCACGCGGAGTTCCGTTTTTCGCTGTTGCTGCTCGTCACTGGTTAGTGTGCATGCGACGACCGGGTTGTCGATAGTCTTTGTCATAGGCAGTTCTCCATCAGGTTTTAACCAATAACTTTTATCTGCCTTATATCTGATACGCCAATCATTATTGATAAACCCAAGCAAAGCGCATATCAATTATAGCAAAACGCAGGTTATTTAGTGCGAGTAAGTTGGCGGTTGGCGTATATAACCGCCAACCACCGGATAGGGAAATCCACGACTGCGGTGAGTGAAACGCGTATTTTGTGTCACTCGAAGCAAAGCATGCCTTCAACTAATTGGTAGTCGGCTACACGATTGTTTGGGTCGTCGCAAGAGTTCGATATACCATGCCATTCGATGGTGCCGGATACGAGGCCGCTAAAAATTCCGGTTCCACCACTAAAATGCATGGTTTCGGTGGCATCTATCAATAGTGGTATGCCATCAGAACCGAAGCAGCTACCACTGTTGGCGACAAACACATCCGGGTCGTTATCCCCCGAGGTGAGCGTACCGATACGCTTTGATGTGCCGAGAACATGGCGCGTGTATGCGCCGGTAGCTGTTCTCATCGTTGGGGTCCCTTTCATAGGGCCGGTTAGAAACACTGCTCGTTGTTCTTTGTTGCGAAAATATTTTCGTTGGCTCGCATCATGGTCATCTTCGCCAGCGTGTTCCGGGACCAGCAGCATGCGGTATGTACCGACGATATCGGCTGCATTGTTTCCTCTGGCGACTCCAAAATCGCCGTGTTCTACAGAGTAACAGCCGGTCAAAGGGTTGTTGTCATCGGCCAGTGCTATGTTTGTTGCTAACGAAAGTCCAATTGCTAGCAGTGCTGACGAGAAAGTAGGTTTTATGTATCGGGCTTGCATGGGTGGTCTCCTTTGTAAATCGCGAATGGGTCGAGCCGGTGTATCTTTTTAAGTCACGTATTGGTGATAAGAGCCGGGACATGTAAACAATGCAGTTTATTTAAATAAATGTTCGTTGGTTAATGTCAACGTCTCAGTGCGCAAAAGTATATGCGTGGACCCGCTACCGGGCGCTTACATTAGAAAGGCTATGATTAGGGGTGGGTGGTTGATTTTTTTTCTTATATTTTACGTATGTTTGGTGTGTTCAAATTTATGATCTCTCTCCGAGAAAATAAGTAATAAAAGCACGGTGGTTCAAACTGCCGGTAATAAGTCACAGTCTTTGTAAACCCTTGGTTAGTGGCTGGAGTATATAGTATGCGGGTCTCGGTAACTCGCTTTCCATTAGATATCCGCCCGATTTCAACCCAAAAGAGGAATACTGCTATGACTGGACGATCTATGAATCATTTATTCGATAACCCCATTAGACTTGCCTGTATTTCGGCGTTGTTGTTCGCTGCTACGAGCGCATTGGCTGATAGACATATTGATCTTCCCAAGCCAGCCAGGGACTCAGACTTCAGGCAACATAGCGCCGAAGAAGTCAAGCTTGGCCAGATGCTGTTTTTCGACAAGATATTAAGTGGTAATAGAAATATTTCCTGTGCCACTTGCCATTCTCCAGTCATTGCTACTGTCGATGGTTTGTCGGTAAATATTGGCACGGGGGGGCAGGGGTTAGGTGTATTACGGGACGCTGGACACTATCCTCCTACCATGCGTGACCCTCAGTCAAGGGGAATACGCAATATGACTCCCCTGTTTAACCTTGGCCACAAGCAGTTTACCAGGTTGTTTTGGGATGGCCGGGTGCAGGTGGATGAGACCATGCCGCAAGGTTTTTTGACCCCCGCGGGAGAGAACTTGCCGTACGGTTTCGCGAGTCCGTTAGCTGCGCTTTCCGTGTTTGCGGAAACGGACCGCCAGGAAATGTTGGGCCAGCCGGGCACCAATGAAGCTGCGGATGCCTCACTTGTATCACCATATACTGCGGTCTGGGCGGCTTTGGTGGAACGCCTTCGATCAATACCGGAATATGTTGATCTGTTTACAAGGGCCTATCCGCTAATCGATTACCAGCCGGAAAATATTACAATCGTTGATGTGGGAAATGCCATAGGCGCTTTTCAGGATGTTGCATTCAGGACTGACAACAGCCCGTTTGATCGCTATTTGCGTGGTGAGCGTGGAACGATGAGTTCGAGCGCCAAAAAAGGCATGAAACTGTTTTACGGTCGCGCCCAGTGTTCATTGTGTCACAGTGGTGTATTCCAAACTGATCATGATTTTCATGCCATTGGCGTACCCCAAGTTGGCCCCGGTTTTGGTGATGGTGCTACGGGCCTCGAAGACTTCGGCAGGGAAGGCGTTACCCACGACAGCAATGACCGGTACCGGTTTCGAACTCCTTCGTTGCGCAACGTGGCTTTAACAGGACCTTGGGGACACGATGGATTTTTTGGGTCACTGGAGGCTATGATACGCCACCATCTAAATCCTCTGGAGTCGTTGCGTAACGCGGATCCTTCGCAACTTGTTCTACCTTCCCGGCCGGATCTGGATGCATCGGATTTGGTAGTGTTTTATGACAGCAATATTACTGCCGCTATTGAAAATGCCATAGAACTTGAGCCAGTCGTGGGGCGGCAAAGTTTGTCTGATGCCGATATACGCGAGTTGATTGATTTTCTTCAGGCGCTGACCGACCCAGCGGCACAGGATCTACGCCACACAGTTCCGCAGCGAGTGCCCAGCGACTTGCCACTTGCCGAAATCAGATAGTGTGGGGGGGTTAAGGTCAGGTTAATCGCAGGCAAAGGGCTGCCGGCACCGTTACCGGCAGCCCAAAGAACAATGCGGTCTGTTAAAATTGGTCGGTGGCGACAACGTAATAAAAAAAACGCAGGGTGATGGTCAGGCGGTTTGATTTGAATTGCTGGGTTGTTTCTGATTTATGTGTTGATCAAGTATCTCTGTTAGTGGTTGCGGTTTATGTATAGCAAAACCCTGAATGAAATCGATACCGATCGTGGATAATAGATGCATTATCGCGGGGGTTTCGACATGTTCCGCGACAGTCTGAACCCCCATGACGTGTCCAATTTGATTGATGGAATTCACAATCGATAAGCTTAGCCGGCTGTTTTCGATTGACTTCACAAATTCACCGTCAATCTTTATATAATCCACCTCCAGATTGCTCAGGTATCCAAATGAACTCAAGCCACTGCCAAAATCATCCAGCGAAAAGCGGCAGCCCAGAGAGCGTAAATTTTTTATAAATTGCGCGGCGACAGATAGATTGGTAATGGCCGCGGTTTCCGTAATTTCGAAGCATAGTTGACGAGGATTGATTTTACTTTCTGTAATAATTGTTTTAATGAGATTCAGCGTTTCCTGGCTGCCAAGGGTATGTCCCGAAAGATTGATCGATAATGTGAAATTTGACGTGTGATGATTGTTTAATCGACTGATGCCCGCCAAGGCGGTTTTTATTATCCATAAGTCGATTTCCGTCATCAGGTTGTACCGCTCCGCGGCCGGAATGAAAGCCATCGGCGCTACCAATTCACCATTGGATTCGCGCAGGCGCACCAATACTTCATAATGTGCGGTATCGATATTGTCGCTGATTGGCTTGATACGCTGTGCATGCAATTCAAAACGATTTTCTTCCAGGGCCTGTTTGATCTGTGATACCCATTGCATTTCTCCGTAACGCTGGGCCATTTCCTTATCATGTGGCTGATAGATTTGCAGCCGGTTCCGGCCGGAGTCTTTTGCCACGTAGCATGCAGCGTCTGCATTCTTTAATACATCGCCAAAATTGGCATTGTCGGCATTGATAGGTACCAGGCCCAAACTGATGCCGATATCCAGGGGTCTGTCGTGCCAGGAAAAGCGGTGAGTTTTAATATTGACACGCATGGTTTCGGCCATATCCCGGGCCTTGTCAAGGCTACAGCCTTCCAACAATACGCCGAACTCGTCACCCCCCAGTCTGGCCAGCATGTCGGTATCCCGGATTTCATTTTGTAATAGAGTGGCAACCTGTTTTAAGAGTTCGTCGCCGGCTACATGGCCGCAGGTATCGTTTACTACTTTAAACTGGTCAAGATCTATATAGCAAAGAACGTGTTCCCTGTTTTCGATTATTGCCGTCTCAACCGCATGCTCCAGTCTCGATTCAAATGCCCGGCGGTTAAAACATCCTGTTAATGGGTCATGATAGGTGAGCTTTGTAAGTTCCTTGTTTTTCTCTTCCAGCGTAATGGTTGCCCGCTGAAACCGATTTTTGTAGTCGTTGATTGCCTGTCTGACTTCTTCCAGTTCCCGTATCCTAATGACGCCATGAAAATTCTCCGGGATAATGTTCACATCGCCTGAATACATGGCTTGCAGATACTGAGCGAGCCGTCTTAGTGGGCGAGCGATGGAAAATATCAGCAGAATAATAAGTAAAGCAACGAGAGTTGCCGCATAGACAAAATATTCAGTAAAGCCATTGCGTATGATTTTTGTGAAAGCATCTATTTCAGGTAGTGGCTTCAGTGCCAAGCGGGCAGTGTCGACGGCTTCATTAATGCCAATTATTTTGTCGTCTGGTAAGTGCCACATAATGTGTTCAATCAATGAATGGCCGTAGTTTTTGAACAGGGTTATGGCATGATCAACATTCACGCGAATGCCGATGTAACCCAGCAGCGGATATTGTGAGGACGTGCCTTGTGTTACAGGGCGAAAATAGACAATATAGGCATGGTCGTTTTTTTTGACAAATGCCGGTTTTCCGGTGGCGCCGGGATAGATGATTTTTGATAACGTGTAGTCAGCTGTCAGGGCGACGCCCTTTTTGTCATACAAATCGACCGCGTCCACGCGTCCTTTGTCCTGGGTAATATAATTGATTCGGGTTTCTTTCCAGTAGTTGTAATAAGTGTCATCCGCAAATAGCATGCGGGTTTCGTCCCAGCTTGCGAGGTTGGTTGCCATGCGGGTAATTTCGTTGCTCAGGTAAAGCATTTCCTTCAATAGCGAAGCTCTTGCCCGTTTGTCGGTCTCGGCATCTGCCTGGCGTTGAATTTTTTCCGCGTTTTTGACCGACAGATTCGTGGTAATCCCTGCCGGCAGGATAGCCAGCATCGTAAAAACAATGACGTATAAGGAGATTGGGAAATACTTTTTCTTCATGGAACCCGGTGAAGCCACTTTTTTGTGTTTTATTTGCCGATTTGCGGTAAAAGCTTTTCCAACTGGTCGTTAAGGTCAAATTCAGAGACATGAGAGAAGAAATGGTTTGCGTTTGGGATTTTAATTAATTTTGTTACTCGTGGCGTAATTGCAGAAACCCATCTATCGTCGATCCTTTTATCTTTTCCGCCGACAATGACATAGACGGGGACATGACGATTCTTTAATGTGGAGAGTACTTGCAGTACGTAATTGTCCGTCCAGCTTGCGTAGGATATGTAACTATCGGGCGTTGCCATATATTCCCTGCAAAAACTCAACTCATATGCATGCAGCGAGTTGTCGTGATTCTTTTTGTACGTGCTGGCCCTTTGAAGTTGTTGTTTTTGAGTTGCGGCTTTTTGGCGGGTTCGCACCAGGCTAATGGCAACGACGGCGGTTACTGCAGGATTTTTATTTGCTAACATGTATCCCAGGCTGTGTTGGCTTCCCCAGCTGTGACCTACCATAATGACGGAGTGATAGCCCTTGTTTTGCAGCCATTGAATCCAGAAATTAATTTCCGCCAGATCTTTTTGCTCAGTATGAGTGTGTGCGGCGTTACATTGAACGCTTTGTTTTCGGTTTGGTATTCCCAGAGACAGGTTAGGCGCTAATACGGTGTAGCCCAGGTCGGATATATCGTTGATCAAATTACGAGTCGCCAGAAAATCGAAAGTCTGCAAAAAGCCGTGTAAAACCAGAACAGCAGGTTTGTCAGTACTGGCGGGCTGATAGTCTGCGTTAACGACCAGATTTCCTGGCAGGTGTTCCTGTACGCGTTCCGCCCGCGCCGGGAGCAGCAGGCTGCACTGCAGCACGGTAATGATAACGGTAAAGGCAAATATCCGCATAAAATTAATGGTTATGTAAGTTGTCAGAATTATTATCATTTATCGGCTTGAATGAAGTTATGCTTAACCATTATTTGGGTTATGCGTACAGGTTTAATATCTTTATAAAACAATAAGTTGCATGTTGTTTTAGCTGCCGCAAACAGGGTCTGCACTGGCCGCTGGTGCGTTGGCTACGTTGCCGCACTATTTTCCTAAAAAAATCTCAAATAACCTCTCCGGTTGCGTCTTATTTAACACAGATAGCTGCTTCATAAGTGGCTCCTGACAGCAATGGATAATGTATTAGGTCAGTCACATGGTGTGTCCGCGACGGTTAAGTGCTGTATTACGGAGGGAATAAAAATGAAACGCCTTGGTGTGAGGAACCCACATGGTGGGCAATGGTTGCGGTACTGGTTGATGTTGATTGTTGTGACCACCGTGGTGGGCGCATTATCGGGCTGCCAAAACGAAACAACGAGCAACAACAGTAACGCCGGCGATACAGGTGAGGTGATTATCGGCCTCACTGATGCGCCGGGGGATTTTACTACCTATACAGTCGATGTGGTGTCGTTAACGCTCACAAAAGCCAATGGCGCAGCGGTGGAAACCGTTCCGGTGAAAACACGCGTGGACTTTGCTCGCTACGCGGAAATGACTGAATTTCTGTCGGCGGCCACCATACCCGCGGGGTTATATGTGAAGGCGACCATGACACTGGATTATTCTAATGCGGATATCCGGGTCGAAGGTGACAACGGCGAGTCGATACCGGTGAGTGTAGTCCAGGATGAGAACGGGACCGTGATCAGCGAGCTGAGTCTTGACGTACGCCTCGAAGGGTTACGCGCGTTATTGATTGCGCCCGGCGTACCTGCCCACTTGACGTTGGATTTTGATTTGAATGCCACTAATGTCGTGGATTTGAATAACGGTAGTCCCATTGTTACCGTTAATCCCGAGTTGCTGGCAAAGGTTGGGGCCGAATCTTCCAAGGTTCATCGCGCCCGCGGACCCCTGCAGTTGGTCAATACCGCTGATTCGAGTTTCCGTCTCGTTCTGCAACCGTTTGCGCACGTGATCAGTGGGGGTGATGAACGTTTTGGTACCCTGAAAGTGAACGTTGCCGGCGATACCGTGTTTGATATCAACGGTCATGTGTGTGGGGGTGACGCAGGGTTACTGGAACTCAGTGGACAAACATCGTTGACGGCAGTAGTTGTTACTGGTGACCTGAAGTTTAATCCACTGCGTTTTGAAGCCAGGGAAGTGCGCGCCGGTTCCAGCGTCGCCGGCGGCACCATGGATGTGGTTACGGGCAACGTGACCCGTCGTGCCGGTGATGTGCTTACGGTTAAGGGTGCGACCCTGATTCGCCGGGACGGTAGTGTGATTTTCAACGACGATGCCCGGGTAACCGTGGGGGACGGTACACTCGTGCGACGGCAGTTTTCCCTTGATGCTCTGGACCAAGATGCCATATCCGTGGGTCAACGGGTCGCGATATTCGGTACCTTAATAAACGATCAATCCCAAAGTCTGTCTCTGGATGCCAGTTTCGGATACGCACACTTGTTGTATAGCACGTTGCGTGCACGCGTCGTTACTACGTCACCATTGGCGGTTGATACGCAAAGCATCGATGGCCGCCGTATCGCGATATTTGATTTTACCGGCACCGGTAGCGTTACCGATGCTGATCCGTCCCACTATGAAATAGATCCAGGTAGTATTGATTTGGGTACCATTGATGTCGGTGATGTTGTGAAGGTGCGGGGCTTTGTGAAGCCATTTGGAAAAATACAAAGCGCCGACTTCACAGCGCAAACCATCGTTAATGTATCGCAGGTGCCGGGTACGCTACTGGTGGGTTGGCCGCTGACGTCCACCACGGCATTGAACATTAGTAACAGCGCCGATGGCGTAGTACTGGACCTCACGGGCGCAGGCCTGTTTCATCACATCAGCCGTGCCGGTGTCGCTATTGATTTGACACAACAAGAAACAGATACGACCATCGAGGCGAAAAATGCCACTGGCGTGTATCTGGTTTTACAGGATGGTGTGTGGCAGTTACATACATCGTATGCCAACTACCTTGGTGACTTACAATCCCGGTTGGACAATGGCGGCGCGGTGCGAAGCGTATTGGCCACGGGACCATTTGACGACAGCTCAGGGATAATGTCAGTAACAGCAATGGTGGTGCATATATTGTAAATATTGACACTGCGGCGAGGCTGTTGGCCAATTCGACCAGGTCCCATGCGCAAACACCCGGCCCCGAAGCGGGGTGTTTGCTATTTTACGAATTGAATCTCAGGATGTCGTCGTTTTGCGCGCAAAACCCAAACCAATCAGACCTAAGCCAATTAAGGCAAGGGAAGACGGCTCAGGCACGTTGTTTTGCGGTAGCAGAATCCTGTCATGGCCAAACCAGGAAATATTTTCAGAGTTTGTACTTTCAAATGTGAATAAAGGTGCCAGTGAATCCCCAAGATCAGGTAAACTGGACAGTAAAGAGATTGTGCCCTCGACATCATCTGTTGAGACATAGCCGCCACTATAATTGACGCCGGTGGCCCAGGCATCGGTCAGGTCAAATGTGCCGACGATGTCATAAACCAGAAAATATCCTGTACCATCATTGAGGCCCTGGCCTCCATCGTCGAAAACGCCAATTGAAAAAGCTTCGCCCGTATTGAGATAGTCAGCGGCACCAAAGGCCATTGACGTATATATGCCTTCATACGGCGGCGCAGGGGTTTCGGCGCTAAGGTCAAAGTCAACCCGTATGATGTCACCTGCGCCAACCAGTACGGCGTTTGCGGTGAACGGCAGGAATAACAGGCATAAAACAATGGCGGGGTATGCAAGTCGATTCGTTTTCATGGCGATTACCTCCGTATTGGTACAAGCCACATGTATGTATCAACCCGCAAAGTTTGTACCGATTTAACAAACTGCTATTAATACAATTGGTTGCTAAATTTGTGTAACGGATTTTGGGTAAAATTGTAAAATTTCCTGACGAAAAGATTCCCTGTCAATTGTTGCTTGTATACTTGCTGATCTGGGTTGTAAAACGAATAAACAAAGTGAGTACAGATGCGAAGAACCAGAAATATTTTTATGATTAACCTGTAAAGTATTCCGACGAAAAAAACTTCTGACTAAAGAAGTCATATATTACGTCCAACCGGTACCGTTGACGAAATAATTGTGTAGTAACTAAGTCGGCTTTACGATGTCGGGCGGCAATAGCGTTGCCCCGGTAGTTTCGAAAAGCTCCTGTAGGTTGTTGCCGGTGTTGTCGTTTATTTTTTTGATGAGCTGCGATTATGGCGCCGTGACAGTATAGTGATCTGTTTGTTGGTTATTTGCCTCATTTGATTCCGGTACCGCGTTAGTAGTATCCACAGTTACCGTATTCAGATAATTTTGCGCCACGTTTAACGTGAGTTTTCTTTGAACGGTATGCGTGGCTCCGGGAGTCAGCGCGGGAACGGAAAAGGAAGGTGGTGCAGATTCTCCACCCACCTTGAAGGTCAGTGTCGTGGCATCCGCTGGTCCCGAACCAATGTTTTTAACTACCGCGACGAATGTGATTTCATCGTCCGTGGTAGGGGCGGCGGGAAAATGGGTGACGGTTTCTATCACCAAATCCGGCGCCAATGACGGCGCTGCCGAAACGGCATATAAATCTATTTTCTGGTTGTTGGTTTCGTTGGTTTCCAACACGGAGTTGTTGATATCCGCCTTGGCGGTATTCTGATAATTTTGTGCCACGCCCAGTGTTAATTGCCGTTGAATGACGTGTGAGGTTCCCGGCGCCAACTGCGGAATGGCGAAAGTTGCAGGATTGGTTTCACCACCAACTTTTAATGAGGCGGTGGACGTTCCGGCGGGTCCTTTGCCCTGGTTTTTAATGACGCCGATGAAGGTGATTTGATCCTGTGTGGTTGGGCTAAGTGGGAGATGGGACAGGGTATCCACGACCAGGTCGGGGCAGGGGCAATAGTTATATACATTATCGGGATTTAGTCCAGTGGCTGTCATTTGTGGGGTGTTATCGCCCCGGATGCGGGTGACATCGTTGTCCCAGGCATACTGCCAGGCTTCTCCAAATGAAATCTCACCATCACCATCGGTATCTGCTGAGGCGACACTGAAGGCTTCAACATAACCCCACACCGTTTCACTGCCGGAATCACCGGGATTGGGGTCATCGGCGCCGTCCATGTCAGCATAAGAACTGGTATCGGTAGAGGCGGAAGTGAATATAGCGCGGTTAGTCTCTCCATCTCCGGTAAGATCATCTTCCGCGGCGACATAGGTACCGTCAGCATAACGGCCGATTAAACTGCCACTATGGCAAGCTTCCACAACGCCAACCAGTTCATCACTGGTAATGGTATCCAGCCAGTTGTCCAGTTGGTTTGCGCTGATGTGGCCGCCACCGGGGCTGCCGGGTACACAGGACAGACTGTCAATACCGCCATGGGAACTGTATAAAAAGAATACTTTATCATTTTCGTCTGATTTACTGGCAACTTCATTAAAGGCCCATTGTACGTTAGCGATACTGGTGGCGCGGTCAACGCCGGGGTGAGTGGTATGGGGGCTGACAAAGAAGATATGGTCATCCGGCACGCCCAGTCCCTTAAGAACGCTGTACATACCGTCGGTATCCTCGTCGAAAGTGTCCGGCAAGTCATCATAGCCGCAGACGATGACAGCCCAGGTTTCGCAACCCGCTTCCGCGCCGCATGCGCCGTGCAATTTTAACAGGCCGGGAACTTTGAACAGTTCTTTGCTGATGTCACTTTGATATTCAGCAAAAGGTTGCTTGAAAAAAATGGTTCGTTTTTCGTCCCTGCGCTGCTCAAGTTTGTTGAACACGGGTTTGCCATCGATACTGGGCCACCATTCTGCTTTTATAATCTGTTGGTCGCCCGTTTTGGCATCAAGGACTACGATAGTAACCGGGTGTGCAAAGTGGGCCGCAGGATCTTGATCGATAAAAAACAGCCAGCAGCGGTTTTTACAAACAATCTCGGTCTTGGCAGATTTTTTATTATCCGGAACCCGTGCCGGCTGGATTTGGGTACCCGCGGGCAAAAGCTGGTCGTATTGCAAAGCGCGCAGCCCTTTTTCTTTGTCAGCTTTTTCCCAAATGTCCGCTACGATCGTCGTAGAGACGCGCTGGGCTGCCCGTTTTTTATCAAATCCCTCACCAGGAGCTGGAGCCATGGCGCAACTTGCTGTGGTTGCAAGTACAATAGCGCCGATGGCAAACGCAATCAGGCGGCGTGTTATTATTCCCTGTTGGTTTTTCATTGTGGTCTCCTTCCCGTTTTAGCGCCGTGATAGCAACAAGACACAGCTTAAAACTAGCCCGTCTTTAACCCCGCTATTGCAGATCAAAGACAAACAAATCATCGAACACAATGGTGTTGGGAAAGTCGGCAAGGCTAACTCCACCGGAGACTCTAACTTTTCCTTCCGCTTTGCGAAATTTTCTTGTGCCGCCAACAACAGTATTTTCCGACGGGAAACTGCCCAATATATGCGTGAAGTTCTCATTGGCCGGTGGTGAGCCCATCGGCACTGGGTTCAATTCGTCGCTATCCAACGCCGATCGCACCACAACACGGTTTTCCGATATGATTGTGCCGCGGCCCTGGAAGGCGAAAATATAATACGTTGTTACCGTTCCTTCGCCCACTGCGGGAAGTGACCCGGGATTGGTGATGCAGTCAAATCCCGTTCCAATGCGTATACCCGTTTGCGGCATTACCATGGGAACCTTGTAACAAGTTATGCCCGCTGGTACAACGTCGCGCCCGATGTGTGCGGGCAACGTAACCTGTTCGCCCACACCTTTCCATTGGACAATCTGTGTAAAACCTAATCCACCAGCGATACTAGACTGGAAGGGTAAAAAAATCATAATGGAAACACTGACGGTCTTTAAACACAATTTGAATAAATTCATAGCAGGCATCCTTATGTATGATTAGGTGTATAACAATAACTGAAATCTTGCTGTAGTAACCATAACCATGCATTGACCTCAGTCAGGTTGGCTTGTCTTGGGTGTTATGTGACACTATGCGATAGAAGTGCTGGTCGGACGCTTGTGAGTTGATTGAGTGACGAATTAACGTTGGATATGTTATCAATGCTGATGGCCGCCGCCGATACGAAATGCGAAAACAAATGTTCAATATGTTGTCGATTGAATTGAATGGCAGCTCTTTGAGTAATAGTTATGCGCGCTGTTAAAAAGTTATGGTTGTATTTAATGCAGGCGCGTATAAATCTATAGGTAAAAATACTACCAAATACAAAGGTGAGGTCCGTCGGTGGGTGTGCTTATATGGTCTGATTAGCCTTGCTTGTGGCTTGTCAGTGCTGCGATGATTGCAATTGCAGGAATGTGGTCTATCGTTAATCGACCTATGTTAAATGATGTAGATCGCTACCTGTGGTGTAACTTGTAGAAACACCACAGGTTGCCGGAGTGTGTTTTTTATACAGGTTAAATGTGAATTTGTAGTGACTGCTTATTTTGAAGAGGAGCTTACTTATTATCCTTCTTGTCCTCCGCGTCAAGGTCGGGCAGTCTCATGTCAGAATCCTCAAAGGTACCTTCTTTGGCGTCAAGATGGCAGGCGGTACAATTGTTTTTATTCCTGACCTTTTTGCTCTTCCAATAGACATCGTCGATATCTTCGTGCTTGTGTTTCCAGTATTTGGTTTCGGTGACACGTAACGGCGTGCTGTCGGGTGGTTCAAAGATCAATACTTTATGGGCGGGTTCGGAAAGTTTGCTTTCGGCCGCATACTTGAGGTGAAATTCCAGTAACTTATTGTAGGTGTCACCTTCGAGATACAGATCTTCACCAAAGTGTTTGTGTTGCTGCTCAAATATGGCTTTCCAGGACCGGCGAGGCAGTAGTGTGGGATGAAACGCGAAGTGGCAGTCGCCGCATTCTTCACGCCATAATTCGCTGTCTGGCAGGTCAGGTCCCTTGTAGGGCATATAAAGATTGTCGGCGGTTTCGGTGAGATAGCCCCGAAAATAGAGCCCCGCCGAAACGGAAACCACAGTGACTATGATCAAGCCAATAAAATGGTGACCATGCACGCTGACAATACCCGCCGTGACATCTTTGCGGCCGGTGATCATGGCCCAGATGAGATTGTCCTTATGGATCAGGCTTTCAATGATGACGCCGGCAAGGTGAATGCCGGTAACTACCAGGATTGTCCACGCCAGGATTTCATGGGCCTCCCGCGCATACATTCCGACTTCGAAACTGATGACGCCGGCAAACAGCCCGTGACCTTCCTCGCCGCCTAACGTTAAAACGCCGGCAATACTCACCAACAGGCCAAGAAACAACATTAAAAAGATAGCCCAACCACCGGCTGGGTTGTGCCCGATATGACGGGCGGCGCTGCCGGTTAGTAGCGCTTTCAAGTATTCAGACACGGATGACCAGTCGTAGGCGAAGGTATGAAACCTGGCGTAGTGGGTGCCGATG
>JASFOJ010000056.1:0-26437 GCA_050116575.1 Gammaproteobacteria bacterium
TGTTGTGGCACTGTGCTCATTGCTTAGTCCCTGGTAATACTTGAGTGATTCAGTAAGAAAATAGAGAAAAATCACAATAAATTCAATGACAAATTTTCTGGGGTTATTTCTTAGTATTTTACTAGGTTATTATTTGGAGACGCTTAAAAGGTAATGGTTCCATGGTATTTATGGCGGTAATTCATTTGGGATTTTACTGAATGCGCCTGTAATTAGCCTTGTGTATTCTGTGGTCTTCGACAGGTTTTTGGCGTTACCGTTTCATGGGCGTTGATTTGGTACGGTACTGCAAGCCCCACAAAGTGCAAACCAGAAGATAAAAGCGCGGTGCAGCGGCATTCTAACGATAAACGGGGGATGGATGTAAAGGGGTAAGGTTAAAATCTGCCGATTTTTACCACTCTTCGTGAGATATCCCGATGAAGATCGCTATGCGGTTACGAGGTTGGACGAAAGTATTAATGATTCACCCTAGGGGAATAACGAATTTAAAAGTTGAACGCCAATGTATAATCATGATCAATCACTATATAGAGTTTATAGATGTTGCCAAAGTGTCGATTAATGATCGATGAAAACCGGTGCGACAGCACAACGGATTTCCTCAAACGCAGGTTGCAATGCATGTTGCCGGGGCGCAGCGCCGGGTTCCCACGAAGTGGTATTTATGGATAACGTTGTTACCGTTTTCATTGTGATTGTCGCTGCCAATGCGGCGCCTATCCTGTTGCGAAGATTACTGGGCAGCCGCCTGTCGATACCAGTGGATTTCGGCTGCCGGTTTTTTGATAACAAGCCGCTGTTCGGAGCATCCAAAACCTGGGTAGGGGTTGCCGGTATTTTAGCTGCCGGCATTGCAGTATCAGCGCTATTGCGGATGGAACTACATATTGGGTTGTTAGTCGGATGCGGAGTAATGTTGGGCGATTTGTTTTCCAGCTTTGTAAAACGCAGGTTGGGATTGAAGGTAAGCAGTATGGCGATCGGGCTGGACCAGGTGCCAGAATCCCTGTTTCCTTACTTGTTGGTCATGGAACGCTTGAATATGCCGTTGTTGGAGATCGCTATTGCTGTATTGACGTTTACGGCATTTGAGTTGCTGGTTTCGCGGTTTTTATTTTGGCTGCATATACGTAACCAACCCTATTAAGATGTTATGAACAGCGATTTAGTGGTTAAACACAAGCTGGTGAATTTTCTGCAATCGGCTGCGCTGGTGTTGCTGCTGGCGGGATTAATGTCGTATCTGGCGTTGGTTATCGCTGGGGAATTTCTGGCCTGGCTGGCGTTTATCGCGGTGGTGATACTATTTATTAGTAACCCGTCTCTCACGCCGCAGTTCATACTGCGTATGTATGATGCCCGGCCGGTGGCACCCAATGATGCGCCACAACTGCACCAGTTGGTGCGTGCGTTGGCGGAGCGGGCTGGGCTGAGTCAGACACCGAAATTGTATTATATTCCCAGCCGGGTAATAAACGCTTTCGCCATGGGCACCACCGATGATTCTACAATCGCCATTTCGGATGGGGTATTACGCAAGCTGTCTTTTGAAGAATTGGCGGGAATATTAGCCCACGAAATCACTCATGTGCGCAACAATGACATCCGGGTTATGACATTTGCCGATATCGTCGGGCGTATTACCAAGCTGCTTTCCTTGTTCGGGCAATTCCTGGTGTTTATCAATTTGCCGCTGATACTGTTAACCGACATGCAGATCAACTGGCTGCCGCTGCTGGTGATGGTTTTTGCGCCCCTGATATCGGACCTGATACAACTGGGATTGTCCCGCATACGCGAGTACGATGCGGACCTGGGATCGGCCATTTTGTTAGGCGATGCCAGACCGTTGGCATCGGCCTTGGCAAAAATGGAACATTACCGGCACAGTTTTCTGGACAGTTTGTTTGTGCCCGTGCAAAAAATACCCGAACCGTCCCTGTTGCGAACACATCCGCCCACAGATGAACGAATTCGCCGATTACTGGATTTCGATCAATCCTCTCACCATCAACCCTTGTTGCAAGGTTATCGCTCTTTTGACAGTGAGGTCCCCATACAATTTGTACGTCACCATCCCCGTGATCCCCGGCGCCGGATCAGCGGGTTTTGGTACTAAAGAGTAGCTGTTAGAATAGGGGGGCTACGGCATTGAATTAAACGCAAAGACGCCAGGACGCAGAGAGCAAATACAAAATTGTAATGACTTTGTGGTTACGCGGTTATGCGGCTTTGGTTTTAAAAAGTCACATTGAGCATGTTCTGGAATTTTCGTTCGAATCCAGTTTGCGTATAGGAAGTGTTACAGAAATTTTTGGGTATTATACAGCGACATATATGTTTGGGTTTCTGCAAAACAAACCGGTGCTTGATGAGGAATCCATCGATTGGATGTTCGATTGCTATGCCTGGGCCTTATCGAGTTTTAACGCCAGGGTCTTTAAGGAAGAAACGGTTCTAGTATTGCCAACAAATGACCATTTTCCTGGCCAGGAACAATCGCCGTTTGCCAAAGCAACTCTGATCCTGGATCAGGTCAAACGCCATGCCTGTATGGCCCATTGGCCGCTGCAACTGGTAGATGAGCAAGAGCACGTTTTGTCAGCGGCACCGCAAGCGCTACTGGCAACAACATTGCGGGGCGACCAGTCGGCCACGCTGCAACTGGCGGAACCGGCGCAAACGTTATCCGTGGTTTATCAACCGGCGTTGCTGGAAAATCCCCAGGCCATGATTGCCAATTATGCGCAAATGCTGGCCCATTACCTGGGTACTGCTGCCAGTGATCCACCGCCCGGCGGCGTGGAAAACTGGCCTCACATAGCCGAAGTCGTCGCCGTGTTTCTGGGTTTTGGTTTGATGTTTGCCAATACCGCGCACCATGTACGTGCCAGTTCCTGTGGCAGTTGTCAGCGGCCCGTTGCGCAGCGGGAAAATTTCTTATCGCAGTATGATATTACCTATGCACTGGCGATATTTT
Organism: Gammaproteobacteria bacterium; assembly: GCA_050116575.1. Taxonomy (GTDB): domain Bacteria; phylum Pseudomonadota; class Gammaproteobacteria; order SZUA-152; family SZUA-152; genus JAKEGK01. Next base: position 2,984 of record JASFOJ010000056.1, read on the forward strand.
CCGCGTTAAAAGACATACCCGTTAAATCCGTAACACCTTATCTTAAAAAGACACTACATGGGTATTATAAACAGGCCGTCAAGGACGTGAACGGCCGTGATCAGAAATTACAGAGACTGGGAGATTTAATACCATGAAAATATCCATTATCAGCGGCAGCCATCGAAATGCGGCGCAAAGCCTGAAGGTCGCGAAAGTCATTCAAGGCTATCTGGATAATGGCATCAGTGACGAAAGTTGGCTATTCAGTTTGTCGGGCAACCCTTTGCCATTTTGGGATGAAGGTGTCTGGGACGGGGAACCGGCCTGGAAGGAACGTCTTGATCCCATTAAACAACAACTGGCCTCCAGTGACGCATTCGTTGTTGTGTCACCGGAGTGGCACGGACAAGTACCGGCGGGCCTGAAAAATTTCTTTTTATTGTTCGGCAAAAACGAATTGGGGCATAAGCCGGCAATGATCGTTACGGTATCCAATGGTGACGGTGGCGCATACCCTGTGGCGGAACTGCGCATGAGCAGCTATAAAAACAGCCGTATTTGTTATATACCCGAACATGTGATCATTCGCCATGTAGAAGAGGTGTTAAATGATGATCCGGCAAATAACAATGAAAAATCCGATACTTATTACCGGGCGCGCCTGCAATGGACGCTGGGGATCTTGAAAGAGTATGGTGTCGCGCTGCGGCACGTGCGGGAAAGCGGCGCGACGCAAACGGACAAGTTTAAAAACGGGATGTAGTGTTAATTTAACGCAAAGACGCTATGGCGCAGAAAAAAATTAAATACTTTGACGCCAATATTGCGTCGAGCACATTGCATGTCCAATGGATGCCTTTCAGGCGAAGTTGACCATTGTAATCCAGGCATTAAACTAATTTACCTTTGCGATTTCGCGCCTTTGCGTTGATATTATTTTCAGTATCGGCCGCCGGTCTTGTTAATATAGTTCGATAACTGTTGCGTTTCTACGTTCATCCGCATCAGGTTTTGGTGAGTAATACGGAATAAGCCCCGCATGACTTTATAGACTATTTGGGGATGTGTATCCAGTAACGATTCAAACGCGGCTGGTTCCAGTGTATACACCGTGGTGTTGCCTTTGGCGGTGAGCGTGGCGCGCCGCGGTGCGCGATCGACGAAGGCACGAGTACCGGCAACCTCGCCGACCTTCATGGTATAGACCACCACGTCTTTTTCATTGGTTTTGCTGCTGACGGCGAGTTTACCGGCCGTCAGTACAAACAAGGTAGTTTCCTTGTCGCCTTCCTTGACCAGCACTTCGCCGTCTTTAAGTTCACGGACCCCCATGACGGTACTTAATATCTGGCACTCGTCTTTTTCCAGTTCCTGCCCCAGCACAGAATCTACAATGGGTTCGCACTCCGGCTTGTTGCTCATGTTGTTTGTACTCCTGTAATTTGAATTTTTTAAATACGCCTATTCTAGCATGAGTACCGGGTGTTTTCGGATGGGAAATTTTAAAAAAACCGGTTATATAGAACCTGCCGGGGCGGGGGGATGTAATTGTTGGTTACGCCGTCGATGTCGGAAGCTGTAGAGCAGGTCAACAGGATTATTGGACGCCGGGGGATCGCGTGCAGGGCAAGCTCCTAAACACCATGGATAGTGTTCAGTATCGTTTGGGGGTAGAGCTCCCTACATGGCGAGTTGGTATAGGAGTTTACCATGCAGACGATAAACCGAGGCATGGAATTCAACCACATCGTTGGCCGGGCAATGTCCTGCTTGGCATTGAGTGTATTCACCAGGATCTGGCGCGGTGGTGGCAATCGGGCATAAAACAGCCGCCTTATTTTTCAACCTGCGCCGATGACTTTGAGAAATTCCGGGGACAATTCACCGCGGCCGGCTTTGTCGAGCATCTGGTCGGCGGTGAGGGTGATCTCCGATAACGGTCCGTTAAAAAATACCATCCCCAGTTGCAGTGTTGATGGGATATCGGCAACGGGGTTTTGGGTGTTCTTATGTTCCGGTGGCAAAAAGACCATGCGAATTTCGTCGACTTCGTCGGGGATTTTTTCGCAACCACCGCCGGGTGCGACGAAGGCAAACAATTCTTCCGGACTGTGTAGTGGGACGCTTTCTTCCTCGAACTCGGCGTCAGCTGACTTAGCGCTAAATTTAACGGTTAATATTGGTTTCATGGCAGTTACCTTTGGATTGTCATGTGGCTTAAGTCACTTGTTGAATGCCATGAGATTAATGTAGCGGATGATGGTTAGGACGTGCTTGACGCCAGTCAATTTAATCCGGTGTTTCCACGGAAAATACGCGATATAAGTGAGTACGGTTACCCCGGCATGCCGGGGAGCGGTATCAACCTGATGGTGTGTCCGGAGACGATGGGGACGGAAAGGGGACCACGCGGAAATCGTTGTCGTCGTTCATCAGTTGTTCCCCCAACAACATTTCCATCGCATCGAGGGTTCGCTTCAGTATCATGTTGGCGTTGGCATGGTAGAGGCGTAATTTACAGTTAATGGGTTCGTGAAGATTGGCGCGGTTGCGGGTTTCAAAATCGGTCCAGGCAGCGATGGCAATATCATTTAATACCCGGTCCACAATAATCCACGCATCGGGCTCCAGAATTAGGTCAAGATGTATTAACTTGGGGATACGATAACGTATGGAACTTCCCAGCCTTTTGTGAGCTACCTGGACATGATTGAAATACAGTGCGTCAACCTGGGTGTCGCGCAATTCCAGGATGGGGATGTCGCGCAAGCGTGTGTACATGGTTTCATCACCTCAAAGCAGTGGCTTTGCTGGATCGACGCTGTTGGCTAAATATTGATCAGCGGCATGATGTATTTCCAGCGCCTGTATTGGCCAGCATTGCTTAAATTATAGCTTACTTTATGCGCGTCATCCCCGACCGCCGAATTCATTATCAGTCCTCATCGTCCAGCCCGATATCATCGTCCAGGTCGATATCGTTTTCAGTAACGAGGGTTTGTTCAATATCAGGCTCCATCATTTCCGGGGGTTTGGTGGCGGCGGTGGCTGGAGCAGTAGCGCCACGCCCGGTGGCACGCCTTGGGGTAAATTCCTTGCGGGCCTTGTTGTATGCTTTTTTGATGTCGTCGGCCATGGTGGCTTCCTTGCCGTTGAGTCCCCGAAGTTTGGGTTCGATCACTTCCCGCTTGTATTCCAGAATCTGGTTTCTATTGAAGTTAAAAATATACAAGGTACTGGGATCGCCGGTATCGAGTTTGGGATCCATCAATACCGGGCTGCTTTTCTTGCCTGCATCCAGAAAGCCATACCAGATCTTAGACTTTTTACTCATAGTGACAAATTCCTCATTACGCCAATGGGTCGTTAAGGTTAATCAATGGTGCATGTGCACGGGCAATTTGCCGGGGAATCGTGTAACAATGGTATTTGATAAAACGGTATCGTTATCGGTGAAACCTAATACCATCTGCCCACCCCACGGGTTTAATGCGAATGGATTTTGCGTCGGTTTGTGCTGTCTGTAAAGTATTTTATCGCGCTGGAGCGGGCCAGCGACCGGGGTGCTAAACCAAGTCCTTGCGAACATCGGCAGTGCATTTTTATTGCCACATTTTTATCCCCAACCTTCTATCCCCATGCTTTTGTCGGCAAACTTTTATCGCCAAAACAGGGGGCGGGTTGTATAAACAAGTCAGCATTGCCCCGGATTTTAGACTATGTTTAAAATCAGTAGACTAATCGTCCCATCTAGAATTGAGTTTAAATAACAGGCGGTAACTCGAGTGAAAAATGCATGGTTTGGTTACGGTTTTCCGGCCTGGCGATCGTATGTGTACAGTGTGGCAATTGCGGGTTTGTTATATGCCGTTACCAGCTCGGCGGCCGAAGATCAATTAGTTCCCTGGACATCCAATGCATACCTGTTGATGTACAAGCTTGGCGGCAGACTATTAAAGTCAGCGTGCCCGATCACAGTCATCAGGGGAGTTGATTGCCGATGACATGGTATGTGCTGTTCAAGTCGGTGCATGTGGTCAGTATTTCCATTAGCGCGGTTCTTTTTGTAACACGGGGTGTGTGGCTGTTGAGAGACTCCGATAGACTAACCCGCCGGTGGGTGCGCGTGGCACCCCATATTGTCGATACAATCCTGTTACTGAGTGCGATCGCGCTGGTGATCCAGTTGCACCAGTATCCGTTCGTGCATCATTGGCTGACTGCCAAGGTACTGGCATTGCTGGTTTATATCGCACTGGGAATGGTGGCATTTCGTTTTGCCCGTGCGCGGCGCTGGCAGGTGATCAGCTGGGTTACTGCACTGGTGGTCCTGGCTTACATCATTGCTGTGGCGCTAACCCACAGTCCTTCAGCCGGCTTGTAATCCGGCTGGCTTTTTTCTGCTCTAAATCCGGTGCAATAGCGCAGGTCCCGGTTACATAGAATATTGCCGTGGATGGCGACGTGCCACAGCGTCCGGCGTATCGGGATTATCGGCCCGTATTTGGAATGCAGGCCTTGTCCCTGGCTAAATTGGCCTTGTTAAAATTTTAATCAGATGCAAAAGACAGCTGTTATTTTGCCCTTGCCACCGCGTTTTGTGGCAGGTGTTGTTTAAGGGACGTTGAAAATAATGACCGTGATAGTTGTTACTTGATTGGTAAATATATATCATAGCCCACACTTGGCGATGTACTTTATCGAGACGTCGTTTTATGTCAAATATAGCGCGGCGTTTGGCATTGCACTCATATTTCGTATTTTATTTTGCACTTACAGGTAAAACTGGCAGAACCAATAGTACGTAAAGTACAACTAGCATAACGAGAGGAATTCACTATGCATGGGCTAGAAAAAGGCATCAACCAGCTGGCGGAGCAGGAAACCAATCAGAAGGTAAGAAAAACCGCGATTGATTTACTCAATGGGATTATTGATGATCTCAATGCAGGCATTGGTGTCTGGAACGATCTATTGAGCAAAGGGATTCCGCAATCGGAAACAGGCGGCTATGGTGGCTGGGCAGGATTTACCATCGAAACGAAATTGTTCGAACTGGAACTTGATGCCAGGGACAAGGCAAAACAGGCCTCCAATGGTCACTCCAGTCTTGATGATCCGTTGGTGACGTTGGCTTATGGCAAACTGTCAGAAGGTCAATCCGCCGAAGATGCCGCCCGTGGTGCGGTCAGCACTATGGAAGAGCGGATCAAACGCCTAAAATCCCTGATCAGTACCATTGAAAATACCAAACCAAAGAAACCGGCGGCCGCCAAAAAAGCGGTCAAGGCCAAAGCGTCACCGGCAAAGAAAAAACCCGCGAAGAAGAAAACCGCCAGCAAGAAAGCGGTTAAGAAAAAACCCGCTGCAAAAAAGGCTGCCAAGAAAAAAGCCACTAAAAAGAAAGCCGTGAAAAAGAAAGCGGCAACCAAGAAAAAGGCAACCAAGAAAAAGGCAGTCAAGAAAAAAGCCACCAAGAAAAAAGCGGTGAAGAAAAAGCCAACGAAGAAAAAAGCGGCCAAAAAGAAAGCGCCCACCAAAAAAGCAACCAAGAAAAAAGCCGTGAAAAAGAAAAAAACCAAGCGGCGTTAACGGGTATAGCAAAACGGGGCTGTCAATGCCCCGTTTTCGTAATCGGTACCGGGCGGAGTAAGCTTGCAACGAATCTGTTCCGCTGTAGAAACCGCATTGATAGCGATGTGGTGGCTATTGGGTTGTCGTTGAGGGAGTAGTCGAGGCAGTAATAGTGATGATGTTACCCAGGGTTTGCTGAATTTCGTCCAGCATCAGGTGCCGCGCATCGTGCGGGTCTTCCCAGAATTGGCAAAGCAGGCGCGACACTTCTGGTTGGGTCTCCGATTCAAGATAGAAATAGGTGCTGTAAACATCGGCAGTGGCATCATCACCGTCGCTGTCGCCACCCACACCAACTGACATGCCAATTCCCACACTGGCCAGCATCACCGGGCCGGCGCTTACCAGGTAATTTTCGTAGGTGACTCGTTTAATGGTGAACGTATCGGGCTGTATTACTTGTGGTGTGTCTTTGGGATTCAATACCTCAAACCGGCAATTGGGATACCATTGTTCCAGTAGCTTGTTGGGGATGACTTTACCATATTGAATTCGAACCCCCGCCGAATGCGGTTCGATGGTCAATGGCTGATTGAGCTTTAAAATGGAACCCGGTTTTACAGTTTGATATGCCGGGGGGCCCGGGATAAAGTCCGTTGTTGCACATCCTGTTATCAGAAGACAGAGCAGGGTCAGTTGTCCATACCTGCGCATAACAAATCCCTCATTTGAAATCGGTTGCCGGTGTTGCTGTAGACGCGTGGTGGAAGTCATGGCGGGTGGTGTGATTGACTGCACGTGCCGTCCACGTCCGTGAACCGTATTTTAGGCTTGTTGCCGCCCGGCTGTCTAATTCGTATAAATCCCTATCAGCGACCTGGCGAGCGTTAAACATCGTTCATTGTTTGTTTACGATCAATAAGTTGAAGATTTGCCACAGGCTCACAGGCGATAGGCGTTACAACGATTGGTATATTTTATGGGGTGTGATCAAAGTCTTCGTGAACTCACCGTTAGCTGAGCGGCACGGTAACAGGATGACCCACAATGGCCGTTTGCGCGGTGGTTATAACTGGCAAATGACCTGAGTAAGTCTTCGTGGTCGGCTAACTATTTGATTAATTTATCATTATTGTGCATAAAACACCACGGTGGCTAAATCACACCATCGTGGTTCGAGGTATCCGGGGGCTTCATGCTGGCGGTGGCTGCGTCCATGCGCGCCTGCTTTTTTCTGGGTTTTTCCATCAAGAGATTGCCGATCAAAGCCGATAACACATTGAGATTCTTCGTTTTCCCAATACCAGCCAGTTATGCGACATGACAGAGTCACACAACGATAACTCACTGCGCCGACCTGATTTTTCCATTCGCCGGTATTTTTCAGTAGCTTCGTTGATCAGTATTGTCATCGCCGCGCTGATTTTTGTTTATTTTTTCCGGATTGCTTCCATTCATTCCGTCGTTCAGGCCAGTGAGCAGGAAAATATTGCAGTGAGCCATGCGCTGGCCAACTATATCTGGCCGGAATTTAAACCGTTTATGCAGCAGGCGTCGGCCCTGGGTGCGCAGCAACTGGCGACCCAGCAAACTTATCGGGAGACCTATTTAAGTACCATAAAAAGTATTCAGGGATTGCCGATTCTGAAAGTCAATATCTATGACTTGCAGGGCAAAACGGTATTTTCCACTGATGAATCGCAACTGGGGGAAGTTGAAAAGGATAACTATCCCGCAAAGGTCGCGGCCAGCAACGAAGAGATAATTACCAAAACAAACTTTCGCGAGAAATTTAATGGAATACACGGACAACTAACGGATCGTCGTGTCGTGTCCAGTTACCTGCCTGTGCGCGGCGATGACAACAAGGTCCTTGGCGTGTTTGAGGTGTATTATGATATTACCGATAACTACCGGCAGGCGGAGCGCAATCAGGTTGTCGCCTTTGTCGGCATCTTTGCAATGCTGACGGTTTTGTATCTCATTTTGTTTTATGTTTCCGGCAAGGCCGACAAACTGGTATTCCGCCAGGCTGCCAATCTGAACGAGTATGTGGAACAAACGGAACAACACAACCATATGCTGGAAGACCGGGTTCAGGAGCGTACAGAGAAATTAAACCAAACGGTTAAGGAGCTCGAGCAGCATAAATTGCATCTTGAGGATATTGTTTCCGAACGCACCCGGGAACTGACGCGCGCCAAGGATGACGCCGTGCATGCCAACCAGGCCAAGAGTATTTTTCTGGCGAACATGAGCCATGAATTGCGTACGCCGTTGAACGCGATTTTGGGTTATGCGGAAATCATGCGCGAAGACAACCACGGTAATCAGCTTGTCGCCAAAGACCTGGATAAAATATATACAGCCGGTACGCATTTGTTGAGCGTTATCGATGACATTCTGGATATTTCGAAGATTGAATCCGGCAAAATGCAAACGTATTTCGAAAATGTCCACGTGCCGGAGGTCATCAATGAAGTGATTGAAAGTACCAGTCATCTGGCAACAAAAAACAACAACGAAATCGTCGTCAGTTTTGATTCAACATTGGATGAATTTACAACGGACACCACTAAATTCCGGCAGATTCTCTATAACCTCATCAACAACGCCAACAAGTTCACCAAGAACGGTAAAATTACTATTTCTATCGTGCAAAACACCTTTGAACAGGAGTCGTGGCTTAAGGTTGTTGTTTCGGACAACGGCATTGGCATGACCCCGGATCAGCTCGACAAAATTTTTATGAGCTTTTCACAAGCCGACAGTTCCACCACGCGCCAATATGGCGGAACCGGTTTGGGGTTGGCGATTTGTAAAGGTCTTTGCGAGTTGCTCGGGGGTATTATCTCCGTGGAAAGCACGCCTAACACGGGTTCGTCGTTTATCGTGCGCCTGCCTACCCAAACGTCGGTAAAAACGCAACAACATACGTCGGAAGTGCTGGAGATCGGCCCCAAGGTGGATCCGGCGATTGTTCGTTTCGGTGCGGCGAACAATGCAGACAACGAATTAGCAGGCGAGGTTCAGCGTCGCAGCAGAATTTCCACCATTTTGTCCATCGATGATGATGCAGAAGTGCGGGACTTGATGGAACGTTTTCTCTCGCGAAAAGGATTTTATGTTCATACCGCGGCAAGCGCCGACGAAGGGATGGAATTGGCCCACAAGTTAAAGCCGGATATTGTCATTACCGACATCATGATGCCCATTAAAGATGGAATTTCCCTTATTAAGGAATTGAAAAAATCCCCCGAGCTGGCGTCAATACCGGTTATTGTCATGACCATCGCCGGTGAGCGGGAGACTTGTATGTCCCTGGGCGCCGCAGCCTATATGAATAAGCCGGTGGACTGGAACGTATTACTGGACATCGTGCGTCAGACCTGCCGGCGTGCGCAGGACAATTCCCAGATTTCCGCGTAACAAACAAAATATTCTCCGCAATTTTAGTTCAGCCAAATTGTTCATTCACCCACGTAAAAGGATGCCTTGTATGAGAAGTGCTACCGCCCGCCATATCCTCGTAGAAACCCAGCAGCAATGCGAAGACATCAAATCCCGCTTGATTGAAGGAGCCGATTTCGCAGCGTTGGCGAAACAATATTCCTTGTGTCCGTCAGGGGAACAGGGCGGCGATTTAGGAGAGTTTTATCCGGGACAAATGGTACCGGAGTTCGATAAAGTGGTTTTCAGTGAACAACCGGGGAAGGTTTATGGGCCAGTACAGACCGAATTTGGTTATCACCTGATCGAGATCACCAGCCGTAGTGACGATTGACCCCGGTTATTGCGAAAAACACTTCGTAAAGACGTAATTTATCCTGCAAAAATGGTATGCTACGCGTTTTCTGTAGCGTGTTTGAAGATTAGCAGGAAAACCCGCATTTATACCTATTGATACTGAATCATCGAGTCCCATTTATGCGATAACAGGGTAAACCATGCCGATCGGCCTTGTCCGCCGCGTATAGGCGCAGACGGCTGTGGATGCCGAGTGAATTGAATTTTTCTCTCCATACTCAAAGGAATTTTATTTGCGGTGGCCAAAACGGGGATGGCAAAATGTCGAAGCATTGACAAGGCGTACAAACCGTTTTTCACAATAGCAGTTTCATCACTAATGACGAACGCAACACCAACCAGAGGGGACGATTAAATGAAGTTGATTCTTCTTGGCGCACCGGGCGCTGGAAAAGGAACCGCGGCAAAGATGTTGACCGAATATGACGGATCGGTTCAGATTTCCACCGGCGATATACTACGTGGCGCCGTACAGGCACAGACCGAATTGGGTAAACAGGCGGAGGCTTACATGAAAGCCGGTGATCTGGTGCCGGATGACCTGATTATGGGCATTATGGAGAAACGGTTACAGGAACCGGATTGTCAAAAAGGTTTCCTGCTGGATGGGTTTCCCCGCACCATACCGCAAGCGGAAGCCTTAAAGGAGTTGCTGGGTAAGCTCAACATAAAGCTTGATATGGCCGTCAATATCGATGTGCCGCGCGAAGTTATTCTTGATCGCTTGACCACGCGCCGTACCTGCTCCAATGCGGAATGTCAGGCGATTTATAACGTGAAAAGCAATCCGCCCAAAAAGGAAGGTGTGTGTGATAAATGCGGCAGCCCGGTTATTCAGCGTGAGGATGAAACCGAAGAGGCCATTAACCACCGGCTGGAAACGTATAACGAGAAAACAGCGCCATTGATCGGCTTTTATGAAAAAGAAGGCTTGTTGATAAATGTCGACGCCACGTCCAGCGAGGCCGTGGTTCAAGCCATTAAAGACAACTTACCCAAGTGATGGTCACGCCCAATTCATCATAGTACGATCATCGCCAAATTACTCAGTTCAGTCGAGTGCGCAATGAGACCATCAGGTTTGGTGCAATATTAGCTGCGATATGAGTACACGGCGGATAACAGTCACACCAGTATACACCGGGGCATTGCGCCCCGGTTTTATTTTTCCCGAAGGCCGAAATTGTTGCAACAGTCGATAATCGGTTTCCTGCAGGATGAACACGGTGACTGGGTGGCATTGCTGGCATGCGGGCACCGCCAACACGTCAGACACAATCCGCCCTGGCAAAACCGCCCCTGGGTGGTCACCGAAAGCGGCCGGCGACAACATCTCGGTGAGCAACTGCAATGCAGGGAATGTGATTCGGATTCGAAGTCGGAATCGGTTTGACCGCCACGGTTAGCCCCGATATTGCAAACCATATCCCGTAAAGGCGTGTTTACCCGGCAAAACAGCAATACCCAAATACGATGCAATAACGGGGTTAACGTTTTGTTTGCATACCCAGGTTGAGGATGCGTTGAATCAGTTTTTCGTAACTCAGTCCTGCCCGTTCCGCCGAGAACGCAACATCATCTTCCGCGGAAATTGCGGCATTGGGATTGGCCTCCAGTACGTATAACTTGCCGTCGGGCGTTAAGCGCAGGTCTAGCCGGGCGTAACTGCTGATGTCGAGAATACGGTAAACGCGCTTGGCGATCTTGGGGATGGCATCGGCGACGGCGGCGGGCAAATTACGGGCAAACTGATAATCAATGCCCCAGCGGTCGCGGTATTTGCGGTTCCATTTGACACTGTAGGTGGCGATGCGGTGCATATTCTCATCGATGTTGTCGAAGATGAGTTCGCGCACCGGCAATACCTGCAGGCGCTTATTGCCAATGACGGTCACATACAACTCCCGCCCGTCGATATATTGTTCGGCAATGGCATCACCGTCCACCATTTTAAAAAGTTGTTCGGCCCGTTCCACCAGTTCTTCGGGCGTCGAGACGTAGGACGCCTGGGAGATGCCGATGGAGCCCTGTTCGATGGCGGACTTAATAATCATGGGGTAGGGGAAGTTATTGATCTTGGATAAATGGATTTTCCGGTCCCGCCGGATGGTGTAAAACTTGGGGATACGCACACGGTGATAGGTTAACAGTTTTTTGGAAATGATCTTGTCACTGGCAAGCATCAAACCCCGCGGATTACAGCCGGTATAGGGAACGCCCATCATATCCAGGAAACTCACCACGTAGTAGGACAGGGCGCCGTTTTCGGCGAATGCTTCCATCAGGTTGAAGGCGATATCCGGCTGCCATTCCTCGATCATTTCACGGACCGGTGAGACGTCGTCGTTCAAACCAAGTAATTGCACTTCGTGGCCCAGTGCCAGCAGTGCATTGCGTACATCGACTTCCGTCTGGCAGATTTCCATACGGGGGTCTTCAGGACCGGTCAGGTCATCGGGGGGGACCATGTACTGGTGGGTCAATATCATTACACGCAATTTTTTCTTCATCGCGATAGATTAAACCCCCCGCTGTGCATTTTGTTCATGACCACCATGGTGACGCACGAGGCAATATCCGGCAGCATGTCGTCTTTACTGTCGTCAATGCGCAGGTTCAGTTCATCGCAGCGTTTAATCATGTCCTGTAGCACCTCGTTGATCCGATATTTGTATTCGCCAGTCCAGCGTTGCACGATTTCCATGGTAGGTTGCCGGATATGGCGGATGTAGCGGGAGGCTTTTTCATTGGCGGGTGCTTCTTCGCGGGAGACAAACAGTTTGCGCAGATCAAAGTCGAAGAACTCGGGGCTGTCGAGCCCGTAACGCTGGGTTTTGTCCTGGTAGTATTCACTGAGCGTTATTCTTATTTTTTCAACGGGATATTCGGTTCTTTTATTGGTTATTATAGGCCGTTTCTCGCGTATTTCCTTCATTAATTCATCAACGTAACGCAATTTTTTCAGGGCCGGCCAGTTGCGATAACGTTTTTTCCATTCCGAGTTCGGGGTCAACCAGACGGCGAAGGTTTCCGCCCAGTCTTCGTGGGGGTGGCTTTGGGCGTACCAGCCAGGCAGGTTGACCACAAAGCGCTTGCTGTAGGGCTTGGGCAGGTAGGAATCATGGTACGCGGAATTGGGGTTGCCGAACATTTTGCGCCAGTCTCTGCGTTTGGTGAGCTTATAGGCGTTGGCCAGGGCGTGTCCCGTTTCGTGGCGTAACAATTTCATGCAGGCATGATAGCGGTCGCCTTCGACATCCTTTATGAAATCTCTTTCCAGTTTTTTCAGCCGCGGATGGACCAGAAAAAACGGTATTGCCACGCCGGGTATATCGTCCGGGCAGAACCAGTCGTCGGACAGCCAGAAATGGGGTTTGAATGGCAGCCGTTGTCTTTCCAACTCACGGTAAAGGCGGTTAATCCGCGGCATGATGGGGCTGTTTTCCAGCGTCAAGCCCAGATCGCAGATCCGCAGTTGGAGAAGGTTTTCCTTGGAAAAGCGCGGCCAGGAAGAGCGGCTGACAGGTTTGGTTTTACGTTTTTTGGTAGTCATTGTTTCGGTAGCCATTGCCTCGTTAGCTATCAAGTATTGAATGCCCAATGATCGTAACAGGTGAAAAACGTATTCCCCGTTCGAAAATGCCATATTGAACCAGTAGCGGCAACCCGGGACTAATCTATATACCAGGTTAATATTTTAACTGTTGCTACAATACAGGCTGCAATAACTAGGTTAACTAGGTATAGTCAAGCGCAACTTCAGCCCGTAAAATGGACGCTACATAAGGCACATCCACGATCGGCTTGCGATGCAGACCAGGGACGAGGCCAGACTGAAAGCGAAAAACCGCACTTTGCGTTTTACGTTTAAATTGATCTGCCATGCTACACTTGGCTCGTTGCGCTTTGCAACGGTGAGCCGCTGTGATCCAGTCATATAAAATTTATGTTGTCACTTAACGCGCGCATATTAATCGCCGCCACTGCCATCCTGGCCGCATTTTTTGGCCTGGCGGGAGTCACCCTTGATCGGGCTTACCGGTCCAGTACTGAACAGGCGTTGCAAAAGCGCCTGGAAGTCCAGGTGTATGCGCTCATTGCGCTCGCCGCGATTGATGACAACGGCAATGTTTATATGCCGGAGGTTTATCCGGAAACCAGCTTTTTGAGTTTTTCTCCCGACACCTATGCCCGCATTACCGATCCCGAGGGGCGTATCGTGTGGAGTTCGCCGACCCCGGTGGGCATCAATATTCCCTACAAGGTAAAGTTGTCGCGCAATGAAACCAGTTTTTCTTATGCCGATGTGACCAAGACGTTTTCGGTGGCGATGTATAGCCATGGCATTGCCTGGCACGATAAAGCCGGCAAAGTCTACACGTTCAGCGTGTCGGAAAAACTGGATGAATTTAATAAGCAGGTGGCCCATTTTCGTCACAATCTGTGGGCACTGCTGGGTGGCGTGGCCTTGCTGCTGCTGGTCGTGCAGGGCGCGATTATGCGCTGGGGGCTGGCGCCATTGGACCGCGCGGCGGGTGAGTTAACCGCCATCGAGGCCGGGCGCAAACTAAGGCTCAGCGAGGATTATCCCGGCGAATTAAAAGGCCTCACGAGTAATGTTAACGCGTTACTGGGGCATCAACAGGAACACCTGGAACGCTACCGGCATACTCTGGGTGATCTGGCTCACAGTTTGAAAACGCCGCTGGCGGTATTACAAAGCACCCTTGACGAACAGACCATCGATCAAAAGACCGCTAATACGATCCAGGAACAACTGGACCGTATTGTACAAATTACTGAATATCAGTTGCAGCGGGCGGCGACTGCCGGCCAAAGTCCGCTGGTGGCACCGGTGGAAATTGCCTCGATGGTCGAAAAGGTCGTCAAAAGTCTCACCAAGGTTTATGCGGATAAATCCATTAGCACGGAACTGCTAATCGATAAAAACGTGGTTTTCCATGGTGATGAAGGCGATTTAATGGAGGTGTTTGGTAACCTGACTGATAACGCATTTAAATATTGCCGCAACAAGGTGTTGATTTCCGCGCAGATGCAGTTTCATCCCAAGAAAAACACGCCGGGTATTTTGTTCACTGTGGAAGATGACGGCACAGGTGTGCCGGAGCAAATGGTGAAACACGTGGTGCAAAGGGGCGTCAGGGTGGATCAGGGTATCAGCGGTCATGGTATCGGTCTGTCCGTAGTGCAGGATATTGCGCAAATCTACGGTGGTGATTTGTCTATCAGTTGTTCGGCGTTGGGCGGTGCATCCATCAGTGTGTGGCTGCCCGACAATACCTGAAGGCTTGGGTATCGAGCGCAGGGCACAAAAAAAGCCGGGCAGGCCGGCTTTTGATGTTCTTGCGAATTAGCGTTTGATGTAACCTGGTTAGGAATACTTGCGCAACCTGCACTGAGTACTCACCACTCAACGAGTTCCCAGTCAGGAAGGATAGCTGCTATGGTGCAGACGCGTCTCCTAATGAATCAATCTATCCGGGTGTTTTCTTCCGGGCGATCGTGGTTGAGGGGATGGTTCTCATCATAAATTTGATAAACCAGAATCGTCATCAGGATAACGGCTAACGCCGAAACGCCGCCTACCAAGTACGTTAATACCTCTATCATGTTGCCTTCTCCCTAAATGTCCGCTGAAAATCTACTGTACTGTCAGACAGAAGATGGTGCGAGTCATTATGCACCACCATCGCTGAACAATCGGTATCACGCAATGCACCCATGCCACTGTACAATGCTGTACCTATGCCGCTGTTGTAACCAGCTGTTTTTTTAAAGTAACTGCCCTGTAGCCTTGTAATAATTATAACCCAATTTGTGTGCTTGTTACCTGCCGTCTTACACGCGGTTACTAATAAGGTTATACATTTCACTGCTACAATTACGGTGTCGGCACCAGGTTAATAATGCAACAAAAAAAGTATCAATTACAAGTCGATCGCGTCTCAATCGGATAATTGGCGCAGGATGGGTATAAATTTGGTTAAATCACCGCCCAATGTTTCCTAATTGCCCATTATCCGCGACAGGCGTCACTTCCACCGAATTTAATACCTGGTTATCACCCATAGCGCCTGCAACATAGACATAATCGCCGGACGTTACGGCGCTGCGCGGGATGCCATTTTCCGACATGCATGTTTATTGGCCTGTATCGGCGTCAATTCCACACTTTTTAACCGCGTGCCGCCATTGTGCCCGCCCAAAATGTATAATAGAGTCGCTTACTGCGAATGCCGATGCAATAAACCGCGGCGCTAATAATCGGCTTTTTCAGTTTTCCAGAGGCCTGATGCGGGTATACTCCACGGTGGTGATATCATTTCCCCGCATATCATAATTTCTATTTCTATCTCGTAAACGCAGTCATTGGTGGCGATCGACGCCAGAGCCCGGTGCGGCATTTGGAAACTTTGGTCAATTCCCAGCCGGCGACCCAATCCGGAATGGACTCAGCTGGCTTGTCATAGACAAACAGCACAGCGCCCAATATCAGTAGCATAATGGCAACAAAGGGAAGCGCAATGAATGAGAGGAAGACGGATTGTCGGTGGTCATGAAATTAGAGGGGCGACGCCGGCGTTGCCGCCATCGTTTTGGGTGAAATTTAATATTAAATTAATCATGATCTTATATTCTGGATCGCAGATGACGCCGGCCAATGCAATGGCGAATATATTGTGATTTTATTGTGATTTGCAGGGCGAGTTGACCATTTTTATTAACGGCGGCATTTAGCGGGCTGACAAAATACGGTATGATCTTATGCTTTCGCCTACTACCTAACTTGCAGGTACGGCGGTAATAGGTCGAAGAACCAGCATTTGTAGCGGTCCAACGGGGCGGTGTGCCGCTAACATATTGATTTACCTGCATTCATAGCGCCTGCTCAACGCTAAGCCAATGAAATTATAATTAAATTTGTTATTGAAATTTAGTATCATATAAAGGTATGTTTGTTATTTGTACGTAGTCGTGGTTCACGTTACGTAATGGGGGATGGGTGGCAGTAATGGAAGCTGACGTGGTTATCATTGACGAATAACCCGCCTGTCTACGTGTATGTTCCGGTCGTAACGAACGGAATAATTTAAGTGCCTAGTGAGTACGATGTGAGTACGGTATTTCGGCAGATGACAGGTAGCGGTTCAAAGGGCGCAGGCAAACCCGAAGCCACAGATAGACAGGGTAAAGCCAGAGCAGCCAGGTTGTGTTATGTCGATGACAGCCGCACCTCGGCGTACGTCGTCAAACGTATGCTTAAACCCTATGGTTACGAAGTTGACCACTTTGAGTCGGCGGAACCCGCTTTGATTGCGCTTGTCGAGTCTGACTATGACCTGTTGCTTACCGATCTGAAAGTTTCCCCCACTGGAATGGATGGCGATGATCTTGTGCGCGCGTTGCGGGCGAGCGGCCAGACGAAAATCAGCTCCATGCCGGTGATTGTCATCACCGGAGCCACCGATACCGGCATTTTGTCCCAGGTGTACGAAGCGGGTGCCAACCAGATCATGACCAAACCCGTTAACGGCGACGAACTCGACGCCCATATTCGTCATCTGGTCTACGCGGCGCGCCAACATCACGACGATGACGAATTTGCCGAGCTTGCCGCAGAAGCGGAATCGCAGGAAGCGCCTGGTAAAGCAGGAGCCACCGTCGTACCTTTCGGTTCGGAGAAAAAGCCGGGCCTGGAGGAAGATGAATCGCGGCGGGTTTTACACCAGGAAGCTGATGCGCCACCGCTTAAAACACCCGATGGACGTCCCGTGCCTCGTCCCGCGGTGCACGTAAAGCCCGCGCCGAGGGTCAAGCCTATTGTTCGTAGACCGGGCGAAGCCCCGTCAGCCGGATCAGCCGCGACGGTTAATCCTTCTGTGCCCCCATCTTCCGCGCCGGGTTCAACAGCCGCTAAAGACAGCGATGCCGCTATTCGGGCCAGAAAAGCCAGAGAACTTGCGGAATTGAAACGCAAAGCGGCTGAAAAACTCGCGCAGCAACAAGCGGCCAAAGCGGCTGCCGTCGCCTCAAGTGCCACCAGGAACGCGTCGGTTTCCAACGCGGCAAAGAGCACACCGCCTGGTGCGTCAACAGTCAACAAACATATCGATCCGGAAGAATTAAAGAAGGTCAAGGCAGCCGCAGCCGCCCGCAAAGCTAAATTACTGGAACAACAAAAAGCGAAACTGGCACAAGCCAGAATGCAGCAACGGGCCAAAGCCAAGGTACAAACCCGGTCCGCCGGCCAACCCAAGCCACAATCGGTTGCCGACACATTGGAGCCCGAAATTCCCCTAACGCTGGAGCCCAAGGACGACGAACGAGTTGATGTTTTTGGTGATTCCGGTACGGGCGCGGCGCGTCAGTCCATGCCCCATCAACGCCCAACTCAGACGACACCAAACGCTGAATCGCCCACAGCGCGCCAGGGGGGATCGTACGGCGGACAAAGTCAATCGGCGAGGCACCGTCAAACGGGCAGTGATCCCTTTGCCGATGCGCGACCACCATCGGATGATTTTGCCGACGCGGCAAGAACCGCAGCCCGCAAGTATGCTAACAACGCTGCCAGCCAGGAAAGTGCCCACGCCGCGGACCTGTTCGGCAAGGGGCCGGACAACGATATCCTGCAGCAGATGGACCAATACCCCCTGGTTCATCATGATCTCAGGGAGGGTAAATCCTCCGGCATTGTCTCCATGGCGGGTTCCATCGTCGAACTATGGGGACCGAAAAAAGTGATTCTGGCGGTGGGCGTTGTTGTTGCACTGGCCTTTTTCTATAACAGCTGGAGCGGTATTTTCTCTGATGGTGTGGAAGTTGAAACCACTCCCGTGGAGCAGGGCGAGATTTTCCAGTCTATTACGGTTCCCGGAAAAGTCGTCAGTAAAACACGGGTTGACGTTACACCGTCCATCGCCGGTCGCCTGACCAATGTCTATGTCGAAGAGGGTGACAAGGTCAAGAAGGATGAATTGCTGGCACGTCTTGATGATCGTGAAGCTAAAAGCAACCTAAAGCGGGCTGAAGCCAACAAGCGTAATGCCGATGAAGATGTATCCCTGGCCGAAAGATCATTGAAGCGTTTGCGCCGGGCGTTTTCCAAGGGGGCGGTAGCACGCCAACTGGTCGAGGAAGCCGAAGTGGAATTGCGCTCCGCCAAGGCACGCTTAAGCGTGGCGGAAGAAGAAGTACGCACAGCGAAGTTGAGCCTGGAAAACCCGCGTATAGTAGCGCCGTTTTCCGGTACCATCACCGCCCGTTACGTCGAGGTGGGGCAATGGGTCGTACCATCGGAAACACTGTTCACGTTGGTGGATCAGTCGCAACGTGAAGTCGAGGTACGGGTTGACGCCGCTGACAGCGGTGGTATTGCCGTGGGCCAGACCGTGACCCTGTCCAGTGATGCTTTTCCGGGGCTCGATTGGCAGGAGTCAGTAACGCGACTGGCGGCAGCCACCAGCAACGTGGGCAATGCCAATACTGTTAGTGTCTACATAAGCCTGGGGAGCAGCGCTCCGTCGTTACGATTTGGACAGCAAGTGGATGCTGAAATACGCACGGCATGGAATCCCAGCGCGCTCAAGGTGCCTTATGGGGCGATTATTAATCGCAACGGCAAATCATATGTGGCCGTGGTTCAGGATAACTTTGTCAATCTTGTCGAGGTGGATACCGGCATCGAAGATTTTACCCACGTTGAGATTCGGGAAGGGGTCAGCGTTGGCCAGCGTGTGGTACTCGCCAACGGCGTTGATATAGACGAAGGGGATCGCGTCGTCATCGCCGATAAAAAATGACAATCGTTTATGATAGTACTGCAAGATGTAAGTAAAACTTACTATCTTGGTGAAGTGGCTGTTCCTGTCCTTAAGAGAATATCCATCCACATTCAGAAAGGTGAGTTCGTCGCCATTATGGGGCCGTCAGGCTCCGGTAAATCCACGTTGATGAATATTATCGGCTGCCTGGATTTGGTGGATACGGGGCAATACATCCTGGGCGGAACGCCGATCACCCATTTGACAGATTCTCAGCTGGCGGTTATTCGCAACCGTTACATTGGCTTTGTTTTCCAGTCCTTTAACCTGATACCCCGCGTTAGCGCCCTGCGAAACGTGGAATTGCCCATGATTTATGGCGGCATAGATCCCCAGGTGCGGCGCAACCGCGCTCTGGCGGCGTTGGATATCGTTGGTTTGCGCGGTCGTGCGGATCATACCGGCGCCAGTATGTCCGGCGGTCAACAGCAACGGGTGGCCATTGCCAGGGCGTTGGTCAATAATCCCCAGGTGATTATCGCCGATGAGCCCACGGGGGCACTGGATACTCGCACGGGTCAGGAAATTATGGATCTTTTCCAGCAACTCAACGCTAACGGGAAAACGATTGTAATGGTGACGCACGAAAAAGAAATCGCCGCCCACGCACAACGCATTTTATTTGTCCGCGACGGGCAGGTGCTGGAAACGCCGCTTGAAGAAGTATTTCGGCACCAGGCGCAGGTTCCAACCTAGGCGCGTTTATCATGGCTAACGCTGATATATACAAAGACGTCTTTGAACAGGCAGTCCTTTCTTTAAAGGATAACAAACTGCGCTCCATTCTGAGTATATTGGGCATTGCGGTGGGGATCGGCGCCGTCATGGCGGTGGGGTCCGTCACGGAAGGCATTCGTGCTTATGTCTACGATGAACTGGAGTCCTACGGGATTCGCACCATCTGGGTATACCGGGACCCGGAAGAAACCCGTGATCCCAACCGGGCCGTAAGGCAGGGCAGTGGTATCACCACGGAGGATTATGAGTTTTTGCGTGCCAGCAAGGCGTCCTGTTGTCCCGCGGTCAAGCGGGTAACACCGCAGGTATACTGGGCGGAGCAAAAACCGGTGCGGGTGGGTAACGAAATGTACCTGCCCAACGTCGAAGGCGTCGGCGTCGAATATCTGGAGATCAACAACGATAAACTGGCGGCCGGCCGCAATTTTACCAATAACGATATCGAGCGGCGCCACCCTATCGCCATCATAGGCGCCACCGCCGCTGAGGATATGTACGGCCGGGCCAGTCCCATCGGTAAGACATTCCGCTATTTCGACAAAAAGTATACGATCGTTGGCGTACTGGAAAAGAAGAGCCGTGACATTATTGAGCAGGTCAACGCCGATTCCTATGACCCCAACAAGCGGCTGTTAATTACGTTTTCTGATTTTCAGTCGATCCTTGGTTCCAAGGATGTGCATACGTTGCTGGGCGAAGCCTATAGCCTGGAGGGCACTATTGACGCCATGAAGCAGGTGAAGTCCGTTCTGGAACGCCGGCACGGCGACCGCTATAAGTACAAATCTGAAAACATGCAGGGGTGGATTGATAACGCCGACAACTACATTAACAAGATGCGGATAACCGGGTTATCGTTCGCCGCCCTGGCATTGTTTGTCGGTGGCATGGGCATCATGAATATTATGAGTACATCGGTTATTGAGCGCACCCGTGAGATCGGCATCCGCAAGGCATTGGGGGCCCAGTACAAGGATATTCGATTCCAGTTCCTGATGGAGGCCACCGCGGTGAGTACCATTGGCGGCGGTATCGGGCTGGTAATTGGCATTATTGCCACGTTGTTGATCGGCTATTTTAGCGGCTACGCGTTTTTTCCTTCCTGGATTATCGCCATTCTGGCGATTACGGTTTCGGCCATTGTGGGGATGATGTCCGGTTTTTTTCCGGCGCGCCACGCGGCGAAACTTAACCCGGTGGATGCGTTACGCCACGAATAGCCGTTTTAGTACCCCTGCCGCTAGCCGCAGGCTGTCTTTTTACTCAAGTGCTGTAGGGTTGCCAACAGACTGTGGTAACGTTGTTGCAGGTTTTCGGCATCGTAATGGCGCCGTGCTGCGGTGAAATCAATCTGCTTAGGAACGCGGTCGTGATGGTCCATGAAATAATGGATAAATTCATCCGCCGGTACATTGACCAGGTTGTCCGGAGCATGACTGAAGGGCTGGCCATCATAGTAACAAAGCTGTTCGGTTTTCTGGCCATCCGCTAACGTGACCGTATTGTGGGCGAGGGCGGTCTGGTAAGCCAGATCCCGGTCCAGGAAGTAGGTATCTTTACAGGGTGTTTTCATAGTGTTAGCACCTGAGATCCAGTCGACGGTAATATAACCAGTACTATGACCGGTCAGTACTTTAACTGACTGTTGGGTTAGCGGCGTGGTTTTAAGCCGTTGCGCGTGTCAAATGTATCGACATCCGTTACGGATGCCTTGAGCGGTTGAAGCGGGAAACGCGGCAGTTGGTCACAAAATCCGCCGGTGGGTCGGCTCAGGGCTTGGGCAGACAGGCGTCGCCGCGTTTGTAGTAATCGGGTTTGCATTCCCAGCCATTGCCGAGATAATTCAAGCGGGCGTTTTCCGGAATATCAATGGCAATACATTCATTGCCACGTTTAACGAAGCCGGTCCGGCATTGCCAGCCGGTCCCGTAAAAATTCAGCTTGGCGTTGTCCGGCACCTCAATTTCGATACAGCGTTGCTGCTGGCGGCGGTATCCGAACCGGCAGCGCCAGCCGGTACCGACTTGGTTTAGCGTGGCGTTTTCCGGCACCATGACTTTAATACACTCGTCGTCTTGTTGCCGATAGCCGCGCTCGCATTCCCAGCTATTGCCGTAAAAATTCAGCCTGGCGTTTTCCGGGACGGGAATCTGGATGCATTGGCCGCCGCGCTGCTGGTAGCCGCGTTTGCATTCCCAGGCGTCGCCAGCAAAATTAAGCTGGGCGTTGTCGGGGACTTCGATTTCGATGCACTGGCCGTCAACCCGCAAATAACCGTGCCGGCATTCCCATCCAGTGCCCAGGGGATTGAGTTTGGCATTTTCCGGCATGTCCTCTACGCTGTCGCGCTTGCTCGATTCCAGTTCCTCAATCTCGTGGCGCCGTAACATCCGCTCGCGATTGTAGAATTTGCCATTGGGATGAAACAGATAATGAGGTTCAACGTAGGTTCCATCCTCGCGTTCATAGCCTTCGATCCAGGTCGCGCCCGCGGCGGCGTTCTGGCAGGCTGTGAGCGCCCACAGCAGGGTAAACACCAGTAGCCTGCCGGTCATTTGGTGAGCGTGGGAAGTGGCTGGAATTTTCAATGTCGGACAATGCATGATGGATACGGCTTTGAATGCTACAGGGTTCAGAATAACGTAATTTTTAGCATAATCGCTATTGGTTTTGAACATCCAGCGGTGAGAGGGGTTGTTCCCCGGAAAACCACTGTTGACTATAAAATGTGTATTGTAGCCCCACTGGGCTAGGGAATGGGTTAAAATTATCTTAGAATCAGCCCCGATTGGCGGTTTATTGATAAATAAAGGTTGCTATATGTGGTTAATTGATAAAATCGCGGAACAACGGATCACCGAAGCGGGTCGAAAAGGGGCGTTCGATAATTTGCCCGGTGCTGGCAAACCTGTTCACGTCGACGATGATAGCCAGATCCCTGACAGCCTGCGCGTGGGTTACCGGCTGTTAAAAAATGCCGGCTACCTGCCTGCCGAGTTGCAGTTACGCAAGGAGGTTGTCAGCGTGCAACAATTACTGGCAACATTGGATCCGCAGGATAACGCGGCCGTTAAAGCCGCGCAAAAGCGACTTAATTTTCTGTTGTCCAAAATGAATATGAACAACAACGGGTCGGTCGCCATGGAAGAAGCTTATTACGAAAAATTAAAATGTATGCTGAATCAGCGTGCCCCAAAATCCACGCCATAGCACCTGATTGAAACACGATTTAAAACACTCAAATAGAAATTATCACGGCAATGTTTAAATTGTCTCACCGTTCAATATTCCATTTTTTTAAAATTTTATGCAGCATAAAGTTGGTTTTGTCAGTTTAGGGTGTCCCAAGGCGCTGGTTGACTCCGAACAAATTATTACGCAGTTGCGCGCCGAAGGATACGAGATCAGTTCCGATTACGATGGCGCTGATCTTGTCGTTATTAATACCTGCGGTTTTATAGAATCGGCGGTGGATGAATCATTGCAGACCATCGGCGAGGCGCTGGGC
>JASFOJ010000057.1:0-26414 GCA_050116575.1 Gammaproteobacteria bacterium
GCCACTTTTACCGCGGCTGGTGCGCCAGCTCACGCGGGTTACACCAATGTCGTCGGACGTGGTGCCGGCGATAGATACCCGGTTAAGGTCCGTTTGATAGGGGTTGCCGTCGTTTGGGGACGTAATACTAATCGCGGGCGGCGTATTGTCCTGGATCGCATATTCCACGTTGATTGCCGCTGTTGTGACGTTGTTGGCGGCGTCCCTGGCAGTGACCGTGATCCGATTGCTGCCAACGCTCAGGGGAATGTCCGTATATTCCCAGTTTTCGTTGACCACAATGGACCCGGTACCACCGTTTTCATTAACCCACGACAGTTCCGTTACTGCAACGTTATCGGAGACCATACCCCCGATAGTGACACTTCCCTGCGATGTTGAATATTCGGGATTATTGGTTGGCGCATTGATCGAGAGCGCGGGGGCAAGTTCATCGACCGGCTCATTATTGTCGTTGTTGTTATCATTGGCGGTATTGTTGTTACTGCCAGAACTTCCACCGCCACAGGCGGTGAGTGTCAGGCTGAGGATAAAAATAACCGTCGTTCGAGAATAATTCTTGCTGCAGCACATCAGGACACCCTCGTATAACAGAAAGAAAAGCCGGCGGGAAAAATAAAGCGAGCAACTGATAATGCACGTTACTTCCCTCGATATTGGTAGAATTTGTTCTAATAAATATTAATAGGGGGTGTGAGATAATCTGTGACGGTTTGCGCATTACAAAAATCGGTTGACAGGAAAAATTAATTTTTGAGAAATAAAAATACAGGCGTTGTCACAAAATGAACTTAAATGTGACAAGCTTCCCGCGTGTACGGCGTTCTACAATAATTAAAATCCGCAAAGGGAGCGCAAATGTAGTGGGGTAATAGCGGCGCGGTACCGGTTAGTGTTGCGTGGTGGGTGATGCTAATAATCAGCGCGCGCCTATTGTATTAGGCCGGTGACATAAGGCTTGTTTGTTTTGTAGCTATTGATTAAAGGTGTTGCAGGCATTTTTATGCCCACATAGCCTGTCTGTTCTGTTATCACCTGCTGCGCACCCGATAACGGAGTATTTCATGCGGTGACGTGGTGCAGGGTTGACAAGTGGATACGTTCGGCCGTCGTATAAAACGCCCACGACATTTAGTACATATGCACGGCTAGAATATGCGCGGTCGCTGTCAATGTCAGCAGATACAGCAGATTGGCATGTATCATACGCCAGTTAACCAGTATATTTTGCACTATATTCATGGCCGATAGTTTTAAAATATTGGCAACATAGCGTCGGGCGAGCTGTTTGTTGGTCCTGATTGTGCTCTTTAACGTTTTTTTATCCCAGCCGTTGTGTTTGCCAATACTTTTATACGTTCGTCGTAAATCGCGCTGGTACGCCATGTGGCATCGCATGGCTCTGTACAAGGTCTTCACCAATTGGGGGAAATACAAAATCCAGTAGCGAGGTTTTTTCAGACCCGTGACCATTAATCCCCGTAACGCATTTTTACTGGATTTGGGAGTGGTGTATTGGTATTTGGTCAACGCGGAAATCAATGCCAGTTCAATCTCACCGATTTTATTATAGGTGCGGTGTGCCTGGTATGACATCAAGGTATAAATATAACGGCCGAACATTCCACTGACCATAATGGTCAACATGGTAAAAAATGCGACTCCGCTGTTGATGGATTTAATCTGGAAGGAGGTGTGGAAGAGAATCAGCAACGGCCCGGCAATGCCGCAAAACAGGTGTGCATAGTACCATGTTTCGTTATGCCCCAGCGCGTTGATAAACCGGATACGTTTCATCAGGGCATAAAAAATTGAGCATAACATCAAAAACCCGCCCAACAGACCCGCGTTATAAACGAAATTGCCGTTAGCCAGGAAATTGGTGTTGCTGATGACCAGCCAGCCACCCGATACAAAGACCAGTAACGCGGATAACGACAGCAGGGCAATTTGCAGGTTGTATATGGATTTTCGGTAATTGTCTTCGTTGAATTGACCGGGAAAACGCTTTGACAGTAATCGGGTAACCGTGACGTCGGTATATTCCAGCAGGTCTTTTGGTTTGGTTAATACGGCGCTGCGCGCCGTTTTGGATTCAATGACTTTGTATTTCTGTTTAAACTCAGTGAGTTGTTTTTCCAGGCGAGTGTTACTTTCACGGGCCTGTTCGAGTATTTCTTCATTGCCGTAACGGGTCTTGACTAATTCGGGGGGTATTTTTTTTTCGCTTAACATTACTACTTCCGTGGACATTGGTGTGTGTTTCAGTTATAGAGAATTCATGGCTGCAGGAACGTGATACAATTCACAGATAAGCGGCTCCGGGTGCCAGCAACGGCCGAAAATTTGATTGCTTCGACAGGTTGCAACGAGGTGCTCCTATGAAAATCGCTATCATTTCCGATACCCATGGTCATATTGCTTGCGGAGTTCTGGATATCATCCGGGGGGCGGATTTGTGCATACATGCAGGTGATATCGGCAACGCGGCGGTAATTACGCAACTGGAAGCGGAAGGATTGCCGGTGTACGCGGTGCTGGGAAATAATGATGTCGTCACCAAATGGCCGGCACAGGATTGTGCGTTTTTGGACAAGATTCCCAATCAACAGATGGTTGACTTGCCGGGCGGCAAACTATGCGTGGAACACGGCCATCGAATGAATCCGGTGAAATCCCGGCATGCCAAGCTGCGTCAAAAATACCGGCATGCCAAGGCGGTGGTTTACGGTCACAGCCACCGGCTGGTATGCGACCAGGATAGCGAACCGTGGATTTTAAATCCCGGTGCCGCGGGGCGATCTCGCACATTTGGCGGCGCATCCTGTATAATTCTGACAATTTCGACCAACCATCAGTGGAAGGTGAAACCCTGCCACATAACGCAATAGTGGATTGCCGAGTATGAATGAATTTTCTTTTGTGGTCCGTTCGCCGGAAAATGACGCCGAGTGGGAGCAGTATTACCAGTGCCGCTGGGAATTACTGCGCAAACCCTGGGACCAGCCCCGGGGCAGCGAGAAAGACGAAAATGAAGATGACGCCTACCACGTGATGGCCGTGGACCAGAATAACGAGGTTTTTGGCGTCGGGCGGATTCATTTTATTTCTCCCACCGAAGCGCAGGTTCGTTACATGGCGGTTACGGATGACTCGCGCGAGCAGGGCGTCGGTTCCCTGATTCTCACCCAGCTGGAGCAATATGCGATCAACCATGGTGCGAAAAAAATACTGCTTTACGCGCGAGAAAATGCCCTTGATTTTTATTTAAAACGCGGCTATTTCAGCCAGGGCCCGGCACATAAACTTTACGGTGAAATTCCGCATTATCACATGACAAAAAAGATTGAAAATTAGGGGTTTGCAGTCATTATATGAATTATGGTTTAAATGATGATCAGGCTGTTTCTCGATAGGATCTGTAACTTTTTGAATTAAAATAATATTTTGACTTATGTTAATGTTCCCATGGCCACCAAAAACGTCTACAAAGTAATATTTCTCAACCAAGGTAAAATCTATGAGGTTTATGCCAAGCAGGTGGCCCAGTCGGCCATGTTCGGGTTTATTGAAATTGAACAACTGATTTTTGGTGGCAGAACCGAAGTGGTCATCGACCCTTCAGAAGAACGTTTGAAAGACGAATTCAAGGAAGTCAAACGTACCTATATTCCCATGCATGCGGTGATTCGCATCGACGAAGTTGAGAAGGAAGGTATCGCGAAAATCGCCGACATAACAGGTGATGCCGGTCAGATTATCGGTTTTCCCGGTACGATTTACAGCAGGCAGGATACACCAAAGTCTGACAAATAGTTCTCGTTGTCACAAACCTCGTTCAACATATAACTACCCCTTGCCCTTACTTCGTAGCTCATTGTGTCTTGCGACACGTCGGTTTGTGTGCGTAAAATATGCCGAAAAAGTGACTATATCGGCCGTTTGTACAGGTGATAACTTGTCCAATTGTCAAAATCAACTTAACAACGTTTTAACAAATGTTGTCATTTGTCCTTGATTACGATTACATTGACATAACATTCGCAAAGGGATTTGGGGGCAATGAAAAATATCTATTTGGTGCTGATTGCGGCCGTTATTCCGTTTGGTTGCCCCAATGAGTCGTTCGCCGTGGAAGACGATTTGCAGACCAATCCGAAAAAATACGGGTTTTTCCTGTCGAACGGTATTCTGGGTTCAACCAATGATGATGCGGCTGGCGCCGGATTGTCTCTGGGAATAAATTTTCAACAGCAGCATAAAGTTCGTTACACCGTAAGATATTCACGATATTTTGATATTTTCTCCGGATTTTTCAGCGACCATATGGGGTTGCTTAACGAAGTTTCGTTGCTCTATGGAAGAAAATGGAAGTCGTTGTGGCTATCCGCCGGGATCGGACACATCAGCGGTGGCGTATACGATGACATTACCGACGAACGAAGCCATGTTAGTACAACAGGATTAGCGTATAGCCTGCTGTGGAATATATATGGTGGATGGGTTGGTTATGAACTTTCAGGTATTCTTAGCTCGGAAGATAGTTATACAGCTTTTTCTGTCCATTTTTCGTTTTAGATATTTTGTAATTTTCAAAGGCGTTGTTGCCGTAATAGCGTTTATGTAAATTGCGCAATGATAAGGGTGTCGCTAAATCCTAAACCGATTGCTTCAGATTTTAGCCGTCTTTAGCTGTGTTTGTATGTTATGTTAAACACCTGCTGACATTATTTGTCCCGCAATGATTCCAGTTCCCGCGCGATTTTCAATTGACCTTTCCACTTGCCGTAGGCTTTGCCCCGGGCGGTCAGTTCCACGATCTGTTGTTTGGTTTGTTGGTCAACGGCACCGGCTTTTTCCTTGCGAAACGGGGTGCCCGGCAGCGGCATGAAAGTGTGATTGTGAATCCGCGCGCCGAGAGCGGCGAGCTGATTGGCCAGGTCGATGGTGCGTTGCGCGTCGCGGCGGGTTTCACCGGGCAGACCAAACAGAAAGTCCACATTGGGGCGAAAGCCCGCTTTAACACAGATGTTAACGGCGTTGATAATAGCGCCTACATCATGGCCACGCCGGCTGCTGTCAAGGATTTGTTGTGAACCGGACTGGCCACCGATAATCACGTTGTCATTATTAACATATTTTTTCAGCATGGCCATGTTTTTAGCGGTGACGTGTTCGGGGCGGATTTCCGAGGGGAACGTGCCGTAAAAAATACGCCGTTGCTTGCCGATGATTTCCCGTACTGTCGCCAGCATGCATTCAATGGCGTCGCTATTCACCGTTTCATCCTGTGAGCCGTAGGAGAACGAAGTCGGTGTCAGGAACCGGTAGTCACGCAATCCATTTGCCGCCATGATACGCACGTAGTGGGCAATGTTTTCAATACTGCGATGGCGAAACCGGGCCTTGTTGACATAGGGCGTCTGGCAAAACTTGCAGGCGTAAACACAGCCGCGGGTAATTTCGATGGGGCCGAATTTACGGAACCGGCTGGCGCAGGGTGGGTAGTCGTTTAGGTCTATGGTTTGTCCTTTGCCGTTTTTAACCAGTTGTCCGCTGTCGAGATAGGCAATACCGCGCAAGGCGCGATAATCATTGGTTTTTGCCATTGCGCTTAGCAGGTCGGTAATGATCTGTTCCCCTTCGCCGATGGCCACCAGATCGAATCCCGCTTTCAGGGTCTGTAAAGGTTCGGCCGTGGCGTGGACACCCCCGGCCAGATGAATGACGGACGCATCAGCAATGCTGTTTTTCACCGCCGCCAGTTCTTTGGCGATATCCGTGAATTGCGGCGAGTAGAACGACCAGCCGACAACGACAGTTGTTGATTGTACTTTGGCGCGCCTTATGTCAGCGAATAGCTCATCGGTATTTTTGGAGAAATAGATCGGCAGTTGCCGCAATTCACGCCGCGTCATTATGCTGCCGGCAATGACGTTAAGGGCATACTTGCCGGTTTGTTGATAATTAAGAACAACGCTAAGGGCCGGATGTGACATGGGTTTCACCGGATTGTCATTATTGATGTTGAACTGTGGTAAGCCATGGTGCGAGATTATACAGCAATATGTTTTAACGTCCGCGATTACCATTACCGTGTATGAGGGATTCAATCGTAATTTGTTTTCTACCCGTTGCAAGAAACCCGGGAGCCCCGTTAAATAGCGCCTTTTGCGGATAAACTGCTTCAGGATGGCCTGGATTTAACGTGGCCTGTTAACGTCGCTGGCCAATAAACATCAGCTAAACCAATGGCTTGGTTCTGTTCGCCGATAACCGTAGACCGGCTGACCGTAATGCCAAGTTTTTGATAAACTAGTATTTATTAGTAACGGCGCCGCTGCCGGTCATTTCAAAAAATTGAAGAAATACAACAACAAAAATGGACAATCATTAATCAAATGTGGATCATCGCCAGGCCGACGGCCGTACCGATGAACGTCACGTTGCCAACGTCAGCAGCAGGGGAGTGGTCTTATGTATGTAACGCTTGTTCACGTCAGCGTAAAACCGGAAAACATCGACGATTTCATTGAAGCAACCCGGGTTAATCACGAACATTCGGTCAACGAACCGGGTAATATGCGCTTCGACGTGCTGCAGTCGCCCGAGGATCCGGCCAAATTTGTGTTGTACGAGGCGTATCAAACCAAGGATGACGCAGCTGCACATAAGGATACCCAGCACTATTTAACCTGGCGTGAGACCGTGGCCGACTGGATGGCGGAACCACGGCAGGGGATTACCTATAACGGTTTACATCCGGTGGCAGACAAATGATGTTTGATTTTTCTATTGCGAGGCTGCCACGCATCGAATTTGGCAGTGGCACGTTTAACAGCTTGCCGGACATTATCGCCTCGTATGGCAATAGCATACTGATAGTGACCGGTGGCAAGTCGTTCCGTCATTCCCCCAAGTGGCAACATTTCATCGATGAACTGAACGAGCGGGGCATAATCTGGGAGCATGTCACCATCAGCGAAGAACCGTCGCCCATGTTGGTGGACGAAGTGGTGCAAACCTTTGCTGATTATGCTTTTGAACTGGTTGTCGGTATCGGAGGCGGCAGCGCGCTGGATGCCGCCAAGGCGATCGCCGGCTTACTGGAAGTGCAACGTTCTGTTATGGATTATCTTGAAGGTGTCGGTCCGGAGTTAGCCTATGAAGGCCCGACGATTCCTTTTATTGCCGTGCCGACGACGGCGGGAACGGGTAGTGAAGCCACCAAGAACGCGGTATTGAGTGTTCACGGTGAAAACGGCTTCAAAAAATCTTTCCGCCATGAAAAGCTGGTTGCTGAATACGCCGTGGTGGACCCGGATTTACTGGAAAGTTGCCCGCCCGGTGTGATTGCGGCCAATGGTATGGATGCCTTAACGCAGTTGATTGAATCCTATGTATCATTGCGCTCCAATGTCTTTACCGATGCCCTGGCAATAAGCGGTATGCGCGCCGCCCGTGACGGCCTGATTCCCCTGTATCGGCATAGCGGACAGTCCATAGAAGCTCGCGAAAAAATGGCTTATGCGGCTTTGATTTCCGGTATTACGTTGGCACAGGTGGGCCTGGGTTCGGTCCATGGTCTGGCATCGCCGTTAGGTGCTTTTTATCCCATACCCCATGGCGTGGTATGCGGTACCCTGGTAGCGGCAGCGACCAGGGTCAATATTGAAAGTATGCTGGAACGTGAACCGGACAACCAGGCGCTGGACAAATACGCCCGGGTGGCTGAAGTGCTGTGTGAAAAGCGTATCCGTGACCGGGAAACCGCCTGGAAGGAATTGCTTACATTACTGGACAGCTGGACGCAGGAACTCCAGTTGCCGAGATTGTCAAAATATAGTGTCACTAAAGAGGGGCTGGACAACGTGGTTGCCAGTTCACGGGGCAGCAGTATGAAAACCAATCCCATCATACTGACCGATGGCGAGATTAAAAGCATATTAATTGAGCGGTTATAGTGATTTGGTGATCGCCGTGGCCAAACCCCGGGTCGGCCATGCATGTTAGGCAGTGAATCCTTTAAAGTTTTTATTGGCGCACAGCGCGGCACCCTGTGCCATAATGATCAATAGCATAATGGTGGTAGTGTGGTAATACCTGACTGGAAGGGTAAACATTATGGAAACCATTCACTGGAATGCTGTACAAGATGGCGAACTGAACGAAGCGAATATGCAGGCTAAACTGGAATCGCTCGGTTATTCGGTAACGCGCTATGTCTATCCCCCCGGGACCTATTTCCCTGATCATGCCCACAACGAGGACAAGATCGACGGCGTGGTGTCGGGAGAATTTTTATTGCGCATGGAAGGTCAGTCGTTTGTACTTAAGCCCGGTGACTCCCTGCCCGTACCCCGTGGGGTGATACACAGCGCGGAAGTTGTCGGTCACAAACCCGTGGTGAGCCTTGACGCCGTTAAGCTCTAAAACAATAACAACCAACATCTACTTGTACTTGCCATTAACCAGCTTTAAACAATTACATGCGTGATACCATTGCCGTTCGTACGGAGCGACGGGAAACTCTGGTTGATATTACCGATCAGGTCGCACTGATTGCCGCTAACAGTGGCGTCGACAGCGGTATTATCAGCGTTTATGCCCAGGGCGCAACCGCTGCCATCATGATTCAGGAAAACTGGGACGAAAGTGTGCAAACGGACGTGGTGAATTTTCTACGCCAGATCATTCCCAAGGGCGTGTGGCTGCACGATCAGCAGGACGGTAACGGCGATTCCCACTTAAAAGCGGGGCTGGTTGGTCCTTCCGAGACCATTCCCATCATCGATGGCAAGCTGGGTCTGTCCACCTGGCAAAATATCTTTCTGTGTGAATTTGATGGTCCGCGCTCGGAACGCCGAATTGTCTGCACGGTTTTAGCTGACAAGTGATTGTAATAACCGGTTGAAGTCATCGCGGCCTGGCCTGTTATTGAGATGCCAGTACAAAAACATTGCCATCCGGATCGGTAAACTGGGTGAACATGCCCCAGGCCTGTTTGTTGGGCGGTTCCTTGAAATGCACACCTTTCACTTTCAGATCGAAATAGGTTTTTTCCACGTCGTCGGTGGTGAATACGATATTGGACAAGACGCCGATCCGTGCGTCTCCGGGCCGCGCCTTTAACAATACGACGCGGGTTTGTCCCTGAGGTGGCCGCAGTTCGATCCAGCGCGCATCTTTGTTGAAAGGTTCGTCAACCACAAGGTCGAAACCGAGTTTTTCGGTATAAAACGCCAGCGACCGGTCCTGGTCGGTGACGGCGATGCTGACCAGTTTAACATTTGTGATCATAACAATTTCCTGGTTAACAACACATCGTGTGATGATGTTTCTAGGGTGTTAATTCCAGTATAGATCCAAAACAGTCTGCATCAATAAACGATCGGCAATTCCAATGTGGAACGTGTGATTTTGTTGTCGCGCTATCTACGTTATTATATCCCGTTGTTGCCCGGGCCATTGGTGATTGTGGTTAAAGCGTCACTCAGGTTTCATTGGCCGAAATATTCCGCGCCAGCGGCGTGTGTTTCAAGGGTTTGAACCCAGCATGTTTGCACCAGAATTGGTAAATCGTAACAGGGGATAATGTATGAGCGAGCAAAACGTCGCGTTGAAATGTCCGTTCCGGGCACCCATTATGACCCGCAGTTTTGGCTGCATACACTCAGAAGAGATTACCCGCCGTGAGGGGCCGGACGTGGCCTGTAATTCGTCCACCAGCAACGCCCTGTGCCACGATTTCTTTAACAACATGAAAAGCAGGGCGCTGGACGCGTTGGGTCACGAGGATGATTTGACAACCATGCCCGCCAGTGTACTGCAGAAGATTCAATATGGCGGATTGCTGGGTTTGCAACAGCAGGTGTCGGATAAACCGGACAATGTAAATGTCGATAACGTTGCGCAATTGATGGACGATGCGATTGTGAAGTACGATAGTATCAGTGGTTTTCCGTTTGATGCCTGCGTTGAGTCCATTAAAAGTTACAAAATGCGCAAACGCCGTGGGCGGTGAGGATCGATTGCGGGTATGTCGTTGGGCGTTTCCACGCAGAGCGTGGGAACGAGAGCAAGTGCCTAAGCGCCTTGGGCGGTGGGGATTGGACAGGTAGGTGTGTTGTCAGGCGTTCCCACGCTGAGCGTGAGAATGCAGTGCGCGGATCGTAGCGCTAATTAAATACGTATCCTTTGGGAACCACGACGATATTTTCAGGCGAAATCGTAAAACGCTGCCGGTCTTTTTCCAGATCATAGCCAATGCGTTCCCCGTCCGGTACTTTGACGTATTTATCAATAATACAGTTTTTAAGCTGCACGCCGTTGCCCACCTCGACGCCGTCAAACAGGATGGACCGTTCCACCGCGGTCTCGTTGTTGATGCGCACGTTATGAAACAGAATGGATTCCTGCACGACACCACCGGAAATAACCGAGCCGCTGGATACGATGGAATTGATAAATATACCCTCGCTGCCGTATTCACCTTGAGCGGTGCGTGCCGGCGGGTACTGGCCGGAGTAGGTTCGGATTTGCCAGTCCGGTTGGTACAGGTTCATGGGAGGGACCGCTTCGAGCAGATCCATGTTGGATTGATAATAGGCGTCAATCGTACCCACGTCCCGCCAATATCGATCGGGAGAAACACGGCCGCTATCGCCGCCGAAACGGTAGCCATAAACCTGCTGGGAATCGATCATTAATGGCAAAATGTTACTGCCAAAGTCGTGTCCCGATGATTCTGTATTGTGATCCTGCGTGACGGCTGCAATAAGATCGCGTGTCGAGAATACATAAATACCCATGGACGCCAATGCCAGGTTAGGATTGTCTTCCAGCGCAGGCGGGTTGTCCGGCTTTTCCCAAAAGTTGACGATTTTGCCGCTGCTATCCAGTGCCATGATGCCAAAGCGGTTGGCGGATTTTATGTCGACTTCCATACAGGCGATGGTGGCCGATGCCCCGGATTGTTTGTGGAATTCGATCATCGGGGCGTAATCCATCCGGTAAATGTGGTCGCCGGACAAAATGACGACCCATTCGGCGCCGCTACGCTCCAGGAGGTACAGGTTTTGGTAGATAGCGTCTGCGGTTCCGCTATACCAGTTTTCGCCGGTGCGCATTTGCGGCGGAACTGGTGTGATGTATTCCCCCAACTCGGGATTGAAGATGGACCAGCCGTCACGTAAATGTTTTTGCAGGGAATGAGATTTATACTGGGTCAGTACCAGTACACGCCGGAGACCGGAATGCAGACAATTGGTTAAGGTAAAGTCGATAATTCGGTATTTACCCCCAAAAGGTACCGCTGGTTTGGCGCGTTGATCGGTGAGAGGTTGCAGCCGTGATCCTACACCGCCCGCCAATACTACTGTCAAGGTCTCTGATAACGTTTCTGATAACATAGTTTTACTGCCTGAATGATTGGTTTTTTTTCATTACCGGTTGTTGCCGCCGCGCATTAGGCAGCGTATTTATGGGGCTAAGTGTTTTTTTAGATCACGCAACCCAAGTGTTAATCACTGTACTTATGTCTAAATTGTAATAACGTAATTGCAAGGATCTTACCACGGCATATATCAATATTTTTCCGGTTTTATGCACTGCGATAAGTCATTGCCACCGGATGCGGGCCAAAAAATGGGGGTTGGTTGCACCAGCCAGGTGCAAACATTTACGGGACCGGTGCGGCTGCCGTATACTTCGTCTTAGTCTTATGTATCGGTTCCGGTATCACAATCCGACTTGCTATTGCCGTTAATGTTGATGGATCCTGATTACCATATCTATATTGCACTGATCAGCTTTGAGCTTACGATCAGCGGTTCAGCGTCCCTGAAAGCCAAGCGCAGTATTATTAACCGGGTCAGGGATCGGATACGGTCCCGATTCAACGCATCCATCGCGGAAGTGGGCTATCTGGACAAATGGCAACGGGCGGCAATGGCGATTACGCTGGTCAGTAACCAGAAATCTAAACTGCAAAAGGATGCTGACAACATTGAATCGGTATTACTGGAGATTACCGATATGTCTGTCAGCAAGTATAACGTGGAATGGTTGTAGTGCGTAGGCGGCCATCAAATGATAACGCCCGCTTGCCAGAGTCTATTAAAATTTGACGTGTTAGCCTTCGGGGATTGTTATATTGGTTTGTTCGAAGGCGCGGGTTTGTTCGTCGATGAGTGTAAATTCATGGGAGCCGATCTTGATAAGCTCGCCATGTTTCCAGCGGTGCTTTTTGATTTTCTTGTCATTTAGCAGAGTACCATTGGTGCTGCCCTGATCTTCGATAATAATATCGAACAGGCCTTTCATGTAGCTGCTGGGCGCAACAAAGATCTTGGCGTGACTGCCGCTGACGGTAATGTCATCCAGTAACTGAATATTGCAATCCGGTCGCCGGCCTACCGTTATGGTTCCTGATTTGAGTTTGTATTCTTTATAGGGGTTGCCGTCACGGGTATGTATGATTTTCGCCATAGCCTTTTCTCATTAAATGCTGGAATAACAGATTAATGGTTTATCAGAATATCTAAATTATTATCACCGATTTTGCCAGTGAAAGGATAGTACTTACCGGTTAGGTTAGTACCGTTGTCATTATCGTCCCCCGAGGGACAAAATTAAGTGGTACTCCAATTCGGTTATTTCGGCTGACAGCGACGCAGGGCGTCGGCAAACGCGCTGCCATTGCTAAAGCGTTGTTTGGGCGTCTTTTCCAGCGCCTTGTTGATGATGCGTGAGAGGCAGGGAGGTAACTCGGAGCGAACCCGGCGGATTCCTTTGACTTTATCGTTGGTTATTTTGTAAGCAAGGGCGGCCATGGAATCGGCGACGAACGGCAACTCACCGGTGAATAATTGGTACAAGGTGATCCCGAGAGAGAAGATGTCCGAGCGGCCGTCGACTTTTTTGCCCGCCAGCTGCTCGGGGGACATATACGAGGGGCTGCCGAGAACAGTGCCGGTCCGGGTTTTGTTGGTGTCGACCAGGCAGGCGACGCCAAAGTCGGTGACTTTCAAGGTGTCCGTTTGGGGATTGTAAATGATATTGCCCGGCTTGATATCGCGGTGTACCACTTGTTTTTTGTGCGCATAATCCAGCGCTTGTGCCACGCCAATTCCGATCTTGAACACGTCATCGACAGGGAGGAGGTTGTCGGGCGAGGTGTATTTATCCAGGCTGTCACCGTCGATGTAATCCATGGCGATATAGGCCAGGTCGTGTTCTTCCCCGGCATCGTAAATGGTGACGATATTGGGGTGATTCAGGCGGCCGGCGGCTTCTGCTTCGGTGAAAAACCGGGTGCGAACATCGTCCAGGTCATTAGATTCAAATTCATCCAGTAATGGCAGTGTTTTGATGGCCACCGTCCGGCCGATCTTGGGATCCCTGCCGAGATAGACCATGCCCATGGCACCGCGGCCCAGCTCTTCCTCCACCTGATAGCGCCCTAACACCGGCCGTTCAACCTTGGAATCGTTGACCATGAGGGTGGCCGCCAGGTTGGCCGTGGCGCTGCCGTTAAATCCCACCGAGTCTGGTACGGTCTGATGGCGTTCACGCCGGTCCTGGATGTCGCGGTAACGCGGATCGATCCCAGCGATATAGTCATAGACGTTCACGGCTTTACTGAACTGTCGCTTGCGCTCGTAGTCCAGGGCGATGGCGTACAATGATTCCAGTATGGAATGATCGGGCGGGCATTTTTTCAGGTTCTGCAATGCCAGATCCAGTTTGCCCTGGGCGTGCAGGTTTTCGGCGAGATCAAGGTAGGCAACGGCCACTTCCGAACGCTGGGCGGCGATCATCTGTGCGACCCGGTGGTAGACGGTGATTAGCATGTGACCCACCAGAACGAAAATAGCGGGAATCATCAGTGGTAGCCAGAGTGATTTAACCAGTAGCGCCAGTACCGCGGTATTTATTAGTATAAAGGCGAACAGCAAGCTTAACAGCTGACCCATTCGGCCCCGTAATATGCGCGGCAGGAATAGCAGGTACAGCCCAAAAAACAAAATCAATCCCCGTTGCAGGCCCAGCCCCCAAAACGGCGCTTGAATGGCCGTGCCGGCCAGCAGTGAATCCACCAGATGTGCTGACCAGCCCGCCGCCGTCAGTTGCATTTGACCCGGACCGCTGAAATAGGGCGCGTTGTCTTCGGCGGTAAATCCCAGTACGGTGGCCTTACCCTTGATGAGTTCCGTCCGGACCTTGCCCTGCAGCAGGTCGTAGACCGAAATAACCGGAATGCGCGGCGGCTCGCCCTGGTTGTCAAAGACGGGCCGGGGGAAGTAGTTCAAACCGGCATTGGTATGGTACATAGCGCTGCCAAAGCCAATCCCCCGGGACGGGATAACGGTGATATTGTCAGGGTTCAGCCCCACCGTCTTGGCCGCCAGCAGCAAGGCAAAGGAAGGTACATATTGCCCGTTTAAAGGCACCGCCAATGATTCAGTCAATACGGTTTCGTCCTTGCGTCCCAACCGGGCAAGTCCCACACCGGAGGCCGACAGGGCGAACGAGGAAACCGGCGCCCGACCGATATGATGCTTCACCGACGGCGTAGCGAGCAAAAAATCCAGTAACTGATCGCCGGTGTTTTCGCTGCTGATTGTCGGCAGTGGTTGCAAAATCATCGACAGGTCATTGGAAATGGAGCCGATCAAACCGACCTGTCCGCTCCAATAGGGCACCGCCAGGATCACTTTATCGGAATTAACCAGCGTATTGGTGAAAATGGCGTCCGGATCCAGGTGGTCCAGCAGCGCCAACACTTTCTCGCGAACCTTGGGGGACGTACCTTTTAAAACGCTTTGGTAGGTCTCGGGCAACGACAACGATTGGGGCTCGTCGAGGGGGACGATCAGGCCAATGGCGCCGGCTTTTTGTTTTTCCAGCTGTTTGACAATCTTGGCCAACCGTTGCCGCGGCCATGGCCAGGGACCAAATTTTTCCAGTGACTTGGCATCAATGGCGATAATGGCGCTGCGGGGTTCCGTTTCCAGTGTGGGCAATAAACGAACAAACCCGTTATAGGCAAAGTGCTCTACGGACTGCAAGGAATTGGTATACGTGCCGGCAAGCACGATAGCGGTAAATATGATGATGAGTATGCGGCGATTGAACAAAACGTCTTTCCGAATCAGTCAAAACAGGTCAACGTAACACAATGTGCCTATCAACTAGGCAGATTTTATCAATATCGGCTGGAGCAGGGTTGTTGTTTAGTATGAATACCGATCATACGGATTAGAAATCCCGCCATCGTCGTGGCAAAGACACGCTGCAATTGATATGCCGATAACCGGATATTGTTCAAAGCGATAGCCCCACCGGCATGAGATTGTAGCAGAACACGGCGAGAAACAAACTTGTTAGCGGAATCGGTAATTAGAGATAAAAGGCAGATGAGTCCTTCGATAAAAATCGGTGCTGCATGGCGATTGATATTCAAAGCGGGATCGCCATCATCTTATCGACACCATGTTGACGAAAAAGGATACAGGATAGGTTACTAGAGAGCGAATAAGGATACGCCAGTAGCAAAAGAGGAGAGACAAGCAGACGACATGCGCGGTTTTCCGACAACCGTGTCAGATTGCACCCGCTATTCTGGACGAGGGTCGCGTTTTGGAGATCGCTAACCCCAAATCAACCAAATCGCACCGGATATCAATAATCCATAAACGATCACCAGCGCGGGCCAGAATACCAATCCTACATTAAGGGTGTTTTGATGTGTTTCCATGGCTATATACCTGTGTAACGTTCTTATGGGAAAGTTATTGTGTTTACTGCGTTACATACGTATTAAACAAGTTGTATCAAATGCCTTTCCATGACTCAATGTTTTGTTTAAAAGTTCATGTTTGACACATATTGTCAATGTCATCATAGTGTCTTCCTGCGCTATGAACATCAGTTGTCAACATTTGGCTGCGTGCCAGACAATACTAGTAACTAACTTACGACGTGCAATAACTTAATGAGAACGAAAATACAGACTAACTGCTACGGCATCGACTTACTGATAAATGGCGTAAAACTTTTGACGTTTAAAACTCTTAACAACCGTTTCCCGAATATGGCTGCTATGTTGGGATTTAATTTCATAATGCCTTATTTTATATTACCGTAAATACGGGCTGGAAATGTTTCAAATTTGTAAATATTGTTTTTGGAAAGAGGTCGGTAAGTTGTAAGTTCGTAACTTGGCATATCGAGACGGGCATAGACGATAAAAATCAGCTATACATGCGTTCAATCTGTGACTGGGGGTATACCGGTATTCGCATGGGTTTGTATTAAACCCAGCGCCAGGCAAGCATGGTAGAGCGCAATGTCACCGTTAATTAAGTTATTTTTAACATGGATTCCGTGGAGTCATCGATAGAGTTGCGCACTCTTTTACTGAGTTATTTATTCAGGTGTTAGCAACATCGGCGAGCAGCAGAATTTGTGTATTAATTGTTCAATAAAGCACGAAATCCTGGATGGAATCGAACCATACCTGTTCATCGGCTTTTAACAGCTTTTCCAGGTCGCTGGAATCGGCATGCGTGTTTTCGACCCATTCGCGAATGGCCGGGCCGCCGTTAATGACATCAAACGGCAGCTTTTCCCGTTCGTATTCATAGTCGAATTCACGCCACAGTTTGTAATCCGGATAAAGCAAATGAATGCTTTTCAGAAATAACAACGTTAATCGAAATGGTTTGAATATGTTGGGATTGAAATGACGAGTGTCCGTGTGCATCTGGAATCCCTGACAGAGTTTCCCTTGATGTTTATGAAATGTTGGTTCAAAAAATAATGGGCGTATAAATGCGCCCTGTAAATATTGCGGCGCCATCGCTGCCATTTTTTTCAGCACCTGATCGATATCAATGTCCGGCGCACCCATGATTTCCAGGGGAATAGCCGTGCCGCGTCCTTCCGATAACTCAGTCCCTTCCAGCAATACCGTGCCAGGATAACAGCGTGCCATGTTCAGGCTCGATGCGTTGGGGCTGGGATTAACCCACGCCAGCTCACCTGTTGGCCAGCCGTAACCCGGTGCTGCATCGGGATCGTAGCCGGTCATTTTAATGACGTGTAGATCGACATTGATGGAATGATTCTTTACAAACCATTGCGCCATTTCACCGACGGTTAGACCATGGCGCATGATGATTTTGCCGGCGCCCACAAAGCTTTGCCACCCGTCCTGTAAAAGATTGCCTTCGATGGGACGGCCGGCGGGGTTGGGACGATCCAGTATCCACACGCTCTTGCCTTTATCGGCGCCTGCTTCCAAAAGGTATAACAGGGTGGTGATATAGGTATAAATCCGGCAGCCAAGATCCTGCACGTCAAACAACAGAATATCAAAACTGTCCAGCATTTCATCGGTGGGGCGCCTGACGTCACCATATAAACTGAATACCGGTATATTGTGCTTGGGGTCGGTAAAATCACTGGACTCGATCATGTTGTCCTGTTTGTCACCTCTCATGCCATGTTGCGGTCCAAAGGCAGCACTTAATTTTATATCGCTACATTTGGCAAGTGCATCCAGGCTGTGTACAAGGTGTGACGTTACTGACGCGGGGTGACCCACCAGTGCAACGCGCTTGCCTTGTAAAGGTTTACGTAATGATGAGTCGCTTGTAAGACGATCAATACCCAAAAGCATAAGTTTTGTTTCCTGTTGGTAATAGGGAGATTACACGTTGGCGGGTTCGACTCCAATAATAAAACTGTCGCGATGATGAAAGTCCGCGGTCTTCTTGCAATGAATTAATGCATAATAGTAAAGTTGATCATGAATGTTCTGTACCACGGCGGAAACACCCAGTTCCATCTTATGACTTTTGACGGCCTGCGGCAGCTCGATCGTACAACCCAAATCAAAGCGCTTATTGTTGGTACGTTGCGTGGTGATGGTTAAGTCAGGTGTGGCCAGATCATCAGATTTGTTTTGGCGGTAATCGCTAAAATGAAATACCGCCCAGTCATGCGAGGGTGACAGATTATATTCCCAGTATTCCTTGCTGTCGGTTGCACTGACAAACAATTCGAAGCAAGTGGTTTGCCACAGATTTTCCCGCCGTTGCGGTTGCGGCGCGACAGGCGGGAATTTAACATTGGCAATGTCACCGGACATCAGATACTGAATACTTGCTGTCCCGGCATCGATGGAGAGTCGCCCCGTAATTTTTATATTGAAGGGTTGACCGCTCGTCTTATCGGTATCGTTACACGGTAACAAGGCAAACGGGATTTCTATCATATTCGCACTGTCGGGTCAGGGTGGTCCGGATTCGATATACAATGTGCAATACCAATGTTGAAAGTTTAGCAAACTATTAAATAATTAACAGCTTGCCGGCCTGTTTGAACTGGCCTGCCGGCTTGTCTTGTTCTTCAAGTTATGCCACATTAGTCACTATTGATAGCGCGTTTCGTTATTTGACTGCTCGCTAGGTTGGGTTAGGCTAGGTTAGTGATTAGTCGCCCGCGCCAAACACTGGTAGCTAAATACTGGTATCACACTCTGGTCAACGTCATGATATACCAAAAGCCGATTGTCGTGCCAACCAAAGGACGGGGCACATATAATATATCAGGAGAAGTTTCAGATATTATTCACGAATCTTCAATGCGTGTGGGGATGTGCCATGTGTTTGTTCACCATACCAGCGCATCGCTTATACTGTGCGAAAATGCCGACCCCACGGTTCGCCGCGATCTGGAGGCTTTTATGCAACGCCTGGTACCGGATGGCGATGAGCTGTTCCAGCACGTTGACGAAGGACCGGATGACATGCCGGCGCATGTGCGTACGGTGTTGACTCAATCCGGATTAACGATACCCGTGACTAGCGGCCGAGGCGGCCTGGGAACCTGGCAGGGTATTTATTTGTGGGAGCACCGCACCGCTGGGCACAACCGGCGGGTGACGGTGACGTTGAACGGTGAATAGCAACGGCAAAGTTTGCCGCGTAAGCGAAGATTTATCCGCTAAGCGCCTGGATCAGTTGATGTAGTAAAACTCCATTTCAATGTCGGCGATGGTGATGATATCCCGCTCGTGGAGTTTTACAGCTGTTTGTCCGATTTCCTGACCGTTGAGCCGCGGTGCCTCTAAACCATTACGGCTATAGTCGTGTTTAATAGCTACAATGGTGTAACCGTTGTTGCCGCGATTAATGAGGGCCAGTTTTTTGCCTTCAAAGCCGATCGTACTGAAGGGCTTGCGCATTTCGATTCCAACTGTGGAAATCGGGTCGTTGACTTTTCTCAGGGCGCCTAACGGCTGGCCGCGCAGGTTGACCGCTTTGTCATTCATATCCCATTCCGGCAATACCATTTCCGTTTCGTCAAATTCCGCCTTGATGAACATGGTGGGCTCGTAGGTTTCCTTGTCATCGTTGAAGAACGTAAAGATGTGATGTCCGACCTGGATAATATCGCCGTGTTTGAGGGCGTATTTCGATACATAGTTGCCGTTGACCAGAGTACCGTTGGTGCTGTTAAGGTCTTCAAGGTAAATATTATCACCGGCTCTACTGATAAGTGCGTGACGGCCGCTGATAGTGAGGTCATTCAATTGAATGTCATTTTCGTGTTTGCGCCCAATACTGATATAGTCGCGATCGATTTCGTACTCGCGGAGAATTTCACCGTCAAGGGCCAAAATTAGTTTACTTGCCATAATGCTTACCTGAATGCTTGGTGATACCAATATTCTTGTCGTGAATCAAAATTCGCTATGATTGTGTGTCTGCTGAATTATAAAGCAATGCGAGGACGCACCGGATAACTGGTAATTATAAGGGAACCTGATTATTTGCCGCTTATCCGGTCGGTTGTCGGACCGGAATCCGGGAAGACATCAGGCTCACGGTATTGTTCGAACGCGGCTTTATTGCGCGCGACGCGGTAGGCTTCGTTACCTGAAATCAATTTTTCATCCAGAAAACGTCGCAATACGGTATCCATAGCCTGCATGCCCTGCAGTGCACCTCCCTGTATGACGTTTTCAAGCTGTTCTGTTTTGCCTTCCCGCATAATGTTAGCGGTTGCGGAATTATTAACCAATATTTCCACCGCCGCGACCCGATCTTTGTTATCCGCTGTCCTCAACAGCTGTTGCGAGATTATCCCACATAAGGAGGTGGATAACATAGTGCGAATGTAAGGCTCATCAGACGGGGGAAATACATTAATAATTCGGTCCACCGCCGCCGCGGCACCGTTGGTGTGCAGGGTGCCCAACACCAGAATACCCATTTCCGCTGCGGTCACCGCCAGGCTGATGGTTTCCAGGTCACGCATTTCGCCCACCAGGACCACGTCCGGGTCTTCTCGCAAAGCGGAGTGGAGAGCTTCGGCGAAGGTTTCTGTATGCAGGCC
Source organism: Gammaproteobacteria bacterium (assembly GCA_050116575.1). GTDB lineage: Bacteria > Pseudomonadota > Gammaproteobacteria > SZUA-152 > SZUA-152 > JAKEGK01. The sequence goes on from JASFOJ010000057.1 coordinate 20,410, forward strand.
CACTTCCCGTTGGCTGATAAGACATTGGTTGTTGGAATGAACGTATTCGATGGGGTCTTCTATGGTGATGATATGGCCCCGCCGTTCCTGGTTAATCAGGTTAATCATGCTGGCCAGCGTGGTGGTTTTTCCACAACCGGTAGGGCCGGTAACCAGAATCAAGCCTCGGCGTTGCCGGGTCAGGCTTTTAATAACCTGCGGGAGCTTGAGATCGTCCATGGTCGGCACGCAGGTGGGAATGGTGCGAAATACGGCGCCAACACCATCCAGATGGCGAAATGCGTTGACCCGGAAACGGGATTGTTCCGAAATCTCATACGCAAAATCGATACCGCCCTGTTGTTGGAAAGCGGTACGGATATGCTCCGGCATGATTTCATGGATCAGTTGCGAGGTTTCGCTTTCGCTCAACTCACGATACTTTATAGGATGAATTTCGCCCAGCAACCGCAGCCGGGGCGGATTGCCGGATACCAGGTGCAGGTCCGAGCCTCCCTGTTTCACCAGTAAATCAAGAAATGCATCAACTCTTGCCACGTGCCTTCCTTTGCTTAGCTAATTGCCAGGTTGACCTGGGGTAACAAATCAGGGTCGGTAACGAATCGCTGGAATTGTTGCTTATCGGTGGCATGTATGTACGCATCATCGGGGTCAATTTCCTTCTTATTGAGCGCCTCCATTAATGCCTGATCCATTAATTGCATACCCTGTTCCTTGCCGGTTTGTATCATGGAAGGAATTTGAAAAACCTTGGATGACAGAATCAGGTTGGCAATGGCCGGGGTATTCACGAATGTTTCGACAATGGCTTTGCGGGATCGGCCGTCTGCGGTTCGCACCAGTTTTTGACTGACTACGCCACGCAGATGTTGGGCAAGAAAGCCGGCTGCTTGTGATTTGGCTTCCGTGGGCATGGCATCTATTATACGGTCGATCGTTTTTGCCGCCGATGTGGTATGCAGGGTGCCCAGTACCAGATGACCGGTTTCCGCGGCGGTCATGGCCATCATAATGGTTTCCGGGTCGCGCAATTCGCCTACCAGTATGACGTCGGGATCTTCCCGCAATGCGGCACGCAATCCCTGTTTGTAACTGTTAACATGGGTTCCAATCTCCCGCTGGATCACCAGTGAGCGCTGGCTTTGATGGACATATTCCACCGGGTCTTCCAGGGTAATGATATTAAGGCGACGGGTGTTATTCAGCCGGTTGATCATTGCTGCCAGAGTGGTGGTTTTGCCCGTGCCCGTGGAGCCGGTTACCAGTATCATTCCCTGTTGATGGGTTAACAGGGTGCTAACCACGGGTGGTAACTGTAACTCTTCGAGATTAGGAATCTCTGGTGGTATTACCCGAAAGGTGGCGCCAAGGCCCCCCATTTTACGGAACAGACTGACCCGGAACCGGCCGGCCTCAGGGCTGTTGTAGGAGAAATCGATACCGGATTTTTTCTGTAGTGTCTGTCGTTGCGATTCTGTGAGTATTTCATCAACCAGGCTGTCCAATTCGGCGGCACTCAAGTCACGATATTTGATCGTTGTTAGCTCCCCGTTGTGACGGATCAGCGGTGGTGTGTTAACCGCCAAATGGATGTCGGAACAACCCTGTTCCCGTCCTAATAGAAGAAAACTGTCGATGCGTGGCATTTATGATAACTCCCTGGCGATTGCCTGTAATTGTTCGCGCAACTCACTAAAGCTGTGATAACGCTGTTGCGGGTCAACGGCCATGGCTTTGACGATCACTTCATCCAGCGCCGGTGGAATCTGCTCGTTAATTTCGCGGGGTGGCTTGGCGATGCCCTCCACATGCTGGTACATCACCGCCAGCGATCCATCGCCTTTGTACGGTGCGGTTCCGGTAAATATTTCATACATAATGACGCCCAGGGAATAGATATCCGTCTTGGAATCGATCTTCTTGCTTTTTATTTGTTCGGGAGCCATGTAGGTCGGTGTGCCTAACAGGATACCCGTCTTGGTCAGGCGCGAGTCGAGCCCGCTAGCGGCAGCCGCCAGTCCAAAATCAACGATTTTGACGTAGTCGTGTTCGTCAATCAGGATATTGCTGGGTTTTAAATCGCGATGAACGACATGGGCCTGTTGCGCAGCAATCATGCCGTTGCATATTTGGTCTAGCAGTGCCAAAGCCCGTTTAAACCCAATCGTTTGCTCATGCTCTCGTTGGCTTCGCAATTCATCGGCCAGCGAGTGGCTGGGAAAATATTCCATGGAAATGGCGTATGTCTTGTCATAATTGATGAGGTCGTAAATTCGGATAATATTTTCGTGGGTGACCTTACGCGAATAGCGCAGTTCCTGCGTGAAACGCCTGATCATTTCCTCGTCGGATGCAAAGTGCGGGTTAAGGAATTTTAGAATGAATTCGTCATTGACCATGGTATCCCTAACCAACACGACGACGCCAAAAGCGCCTTTACCCACGTGGCGGATAATCTGGTAACGATCAGCAAACAGATCATTAGGGCGCAGTCGGGTGGCGTCGATGACCCGGTTTGCTTTCAGTTCATTGAAATCTATATTTAAGGAAGTGTCTTCAACGGCGGTGTTGATTGTTGTCTCTGTGGTGGTGGTTTGCCGTTGCTGCCGCGGTGCTGCTTCGCCGAAACGTGTTATTAGTGTCTGCAAGGTTTGGTCTGCGGCGCTTTTCAGTTCCGGATCACGGTTATTCATGATCTGGGTTACCGCCTGTTGTACATCCCCTGCATGTTCTTCATCCGCCAGAGTTGCCAATGCCTGCAACGTCTCTTTGCAGGTATCCGAATGGTCGGATTTGAGGTGTTCGATCAGGGGCTTGATCGCCTGCGCATCGCCAAGCGTCACCAGGGCTTTGATGATAACCTGGCTGGCTTCCGGACGTTTGCGCAGCATGTCGGCCAGCGGTGATACTGCCTTGGGGTCACCCAATGATGCCAGAGCATCCGCCGCCCGTTCACGAACCCACCAGTCCTCGTCGTCGAGGGCTTCAACCAGCTTATCAAAAGCGCGTTCATTGTTGCTGGTGTTAAGGATCTCAACAGCGGTACGGCGCAGAAACTCGTCCTTATCTTTTATTAGTACCAACACTGCATCGATGACTTTGGGGCCACCGATGGAGCCCAGTGCGTCGGCTGCCCGTACTTTGACCCACCAGTCGGCATCACGCAGGGCGTTGAGCAAATCCTTTATGGCACGTTGATCACCCACTTCGTTAAGCACTTCCACCGCCGCGCGGCGTACGTACTCTGATTCGTCCTGCAGGATTTCAATGAGGTATTTAACGGTGTTCGCGTCCCGGATTTTTACCAGCGCATCGATGGCGGCCGATTGGACCATAATGTCAGGATCGGCCAGCTGCCGGCAAATGGGCTGCACCGATTGCGCTGCCTTGAGCCTTGCAAGACCGTCAAGCGCGGACCGGCGAACGCTTTTATTGGGGTCTTCGAGCAACCGGATCAGCGCTTGTACGCTTTCAGGTGTTTTAAATCGCGCCAACAGTGTTGCCATGTGCGTGCGGATCAGGGGGTCTTTGCTGTAGGATTTCAGCGCCAGACTGTGAACAGACTTTTCGCTAATCACCTTGTCGAGGATTTTATAAAGAAGTGGGCGGACATTGCTGCTGACCTTATCAAGCAATCCCAAAACTGAATTGGCATCCAGTTGTTTGTGATGGGCCAGTAAAATTTCACCCAATGCTTTTTTTGAAATCGAGGTATTGTTGAATTCATCGAGCAGTGGCCGACAATCATAGTCACTGGAATTGACCAGGATACGGGTTATGCTTTTTACCGTGCGGTCGTTTTCGTGACCCAGAGCCTCGACATAAAGGGGCAGGGTGGAAGTGTTCAGAAAACCGGCTAACAAATTTTCGATAACAACGGTATTGCGGGTGGAAGCCAGGGTATCGATCAATTTAGGAATGGCCGGGGTGCCAATTTTTTTGATCTTCAACAGGGCGTCCTTCACCTCAGGCCGGGACGCCTTGTCGGTGAGTAATGTGGCTATTGCCTTGTTTGTTTGATACCCCGCCAAAAAGCTCATGTTACCACCGGCGTTTATTAGTTAGGGTTTTTAGTAAAACCAGCGACACCATTATTACCCATCACTATTAATCACTGTCTTCAAGATTGTCGATGAACACGTGGATGATGTACGATTTGTTCACCAAAACCGTGTTGCGATCGACGTGCAATTTTATAAACTGGTCTTCAGTCTTGTTCAAATAATCCAGCAGCCGCGCCCGGTTCGGATGCAACGGTTCCTGTATGTTGCCGCTGATAACCGAACCGTCCATCATGAACAGCTGGCATGACAAAGGTTTGATCGCCGTTGCCACATCGTAATCTTTACCTTCGTATTCAACACGAATGAGCGATTTGCGATTGTAAAACCGTAATTGATCCGGGTCTTGGCGCCTTAAAACGATAAACGGTTCGGGGTGATTGAGCGCTTCAAGTGGCGTTTCCTCGCCGGCGTGATGCATACTTTGTTTTCGCAAAAAAATGGACCCCGTCACCCGCCCTTCAGGGTGCACCCAAAAAGTGACTGATCGCGGAACCTTGGGTACTTTTAATAGTTCTGATTCCATCCAAAAGCCTTTTTGTTTTGGTTACGCTTTTTCAGGAAGTTATAATGCATCTCAGCCCATAACATGTGCATCGATCCTGTTGAATTCCCTGATGGCAAATTCGTTAGGGGCTAATAACCAGTGACCAATTGATTAAATATTCGTCAGTTTACATTTTAGAGCGGAAAAATTGAAATACTTAATCACTATTTCTGTTAACCCTCTTGTCTCTGCGAAGTATACCACGCCCCGTCGAGCCCAATCTCAGGCTGGAAGGTTTTGGTAATAGTTCACAAACCCCCCGCAATCTTTAACGATATTGACCAAGGACCAGCGCACATGACTTTTTAATGAGTCGGTCATGCACTTGTTTATTAACATCTAGTTAACAATGATTTTGATTGTAAGCAACGGATGTTACGGAACGCTAATTTTACCCATCTTTTATATGGCGAAATAATCGAAATAGCGCGTTTATAATAAATTGTTACTCCGAGATTTCAGATCCTATTCGTAACAAGGAACCGCTGTAAATAGCGGGTAGTCCCTAGAGTCGACGAGGCTTTGGTTGTCTTCTGTAACGCAGCGTGATTCTGTAAGTTTTTCCTGACTCAATGTAATCCATTGAATCGACGAAATATTTTGTCAAAATCGGTTGCCTTGTCGACGCCTATCAGTAAAATTTAGGGTAACATAACGTTGAGCTATGGGCCGGTGTTGCGGTTGTAGTAAGGCAAAATCACGACAATCAAATACCTTGGCGGACCGGAAAACAGGATCCGGTTCAGAAATGAGGATAGGGACAACCAAGGAGATGAGAAAAAGGAGTTGCGTCATGGTGTTGCATCGACCATTGAGTTATCACGGGTGGTTACTGATTATTAACTTGACGATTTGCCCGCTTTACACGTTCGCGGCCGCCGCGCCGGATAGCGAGTTTTCAAAGGCGCTGGCGGCGTACCAACACAGTGATTACCGGACCGCTGAACGAGCGTTTAAAAAACTCGCGGCCCAGGGTCAGGCCGAAGCGCAACGGTTGCTGGGCCGGATGTTCGATAAAGGGCAGGGTGTTCCCCAAAATTATCGCAAAGCGGTGGCCTGGTATCGTAGGGCCGCTGAACGCCGTGATCCCGCCGCGCAATATTACCTGGGACTAAAATATGCCAACGGTCACGGTGTTAAAAAAAATCCTTCGCAGGCGTATATCTGGTTCGCCATTTCATTTAACAATGGTTATGAAATGGCGGCCCGTCCATTGCGCGTGCTGAACAGGTCCATGAGTACCCGCGACCGTCAGAAAGCGCTCCAGGCCGTTGTTCAGCTGATGGAAAAATACGGCAAATAAATACGTGTTAAAGAGTGCTAGCGCTCCACTGTTGATGCCAGAGGGTGGCGAAATAAGAGATTAAAGGTTAGTGGCCGGCGGTACTGGAAATAAA
>JASFOJ010000058.1:0-25842 GCA_050116575.1 Gammaproteobacteria bacterium
AAGGTGCGCAGGTTGCGGTTGTTGATGCCGATTAGCGGAGTATTTAATGTCAAGGCACGGTGCAGTTCGTGCTCGTCATGAACTTCAACCAGCACGTCCATACCAAGTTGCTGCGCCAGTGTGGACAACTCCTGCATTTGGGTATCGTCCAGTGCGGAAACAATCAATAAAATGCAATCCGCGCCGATGGACCGGGATTCATATACCTGGTAAGGATCGATCATAAAATCCTTGCGGATCACCGGCAAAGGACAGGCTGCACGCACTTGTTGCAGGTAAGTGTCCGATCCTTGAAAATAATCTTCGTCCGTTAATACCGACAAACAGGTGGCGCCGCCTTTTACATAGGATTGGGCGATCTCAACGGGATCGAAGTTTTCGCGAATGACGCCTTTGCTGGGTGAGGCTTTTTTGATTTCCGCAATGACGGCGGGATTGCCTTGCTTGATCGTGGTTTCGATGGCTTTGGCAAATCCGCGCGGCGGCGGTAGATCTTCGATGCGGGATTTTATTTCTTCCAATTTTATATGGGCGGAGCGCTCGACGATTTCCTCGCGTTTGCGGTCAAGTATTTTTTTTAGAATATCGGGTGTATTTGCCATGACAGCTATAAGGTGGGCGGTGCCCACCCTACCTCCTCACCACGACGTGCGGTGACTTTGTTGGGTTTACGGACAAGAGTCTTTTTAGAAAATCAGGGGTGTTTAACATTAGTGCTTGACGGTGGGCAATGCACCCTAAGGATATAAACCCACCCTACCTCCTTACCAAAGCCTACAGAGATTTCGTCGTGTTTGCGATCAAGATTTTTTACCACGTGACCGTTATAAATTTTTGGTAAACTGGACCAGGGCGTCCAGTTTTTTGGCTGCTTCGCCGTTGGCCAGCTTTTCCTTTGCTAGTTCGATACCATCGGCCATGTTGTCTGTCAGGCCGGCGGTGTAAATCGCGGCGCCGGCATTGAGCAGCACAATGTCGCGTGCCGGCCCGGCATCGTTGTTTAGAACGCCTTTAATCATTGCCAGCGACTGTGCTGCATCATCCACGGCCAACGCAGACACGTCGCCTTGATCGATACCAAATTCTCCAGGGGTAATATTGTAGGTTTTAACCTCACCGCCTTTCAGTTCCGCTACCCGTGTCGGCGCGCCGATGCTGATTTCGTCCATGCCGTCTTCGGCGTGCACCACCATAACGTGGCGGCTGCCCAGTTGCCCCAACACCTCGGCCAGCGGCGCCACCCAGTGATGGCTGAATACTCCCAGCAATTGATTGGGCGCGCCCGCCGGGTTGGTGAGGGGGCCTAACACGTTGAATATGGTGCGTACACCCATTTCCTTGCGCGGGCCGATGGCGTGTTTCATGGCACCGTGATGCTTGGGTGCAAACATGAAGCCGACGCCGACTTGTTCAATGCACTGGGCAATTTGTTCCGGTGACAGGTCCAGGTTGACGCCGGCCGCTTCCAGTACATCGGCGCTACCGGATTTGCTGGAGACGGAACGGTTGCCGTGTTTGGCCACCTTGGCGCCCGCCGCGGCGGCAACAAAGGCCACGGCCGTGGATACGTTAAAGGTTTTGGCCCCGTCGCCCCCGGTGCCGCAGGTATCCAGCAAGTGGGGATCGGATACGTTGACGTGAGCGGCCAGTTCCCGCATGACCTTGGCGGCGGCGGTGATTTCATCGACGGTTTCGCCTTTCATGCGCAAGCCGACCAGGAAGCCGCCGATCTGTGATTGGGTGGCTTCGCCGGTCATGATGGTGCGCATTACCGATTCCATTTGTTCCTGGGTCAAGTCACGCTTGTCGATGACGGCGGCAATGGCGGCTTGGATGTCCATAGTTGTCCCCTCTTCAATCACGTTGGCTATGGAGTATTTTGTATACGCAGAAGGTGGGCAATGCACCCAAAGCGCGCTTGCGCCCCTTGGGTATAAACCCACCCTACACTCCGCCATAGCATTGATATTAATCCCACTTTCTGAATTTAAATGCGAACAATTTCATATTAACGCGCCAAGAAATTTTTCAGCAGCGTGTGGCCGTGCTCCGTCAATATGGACTCGGGGTGAAACTGCACGCCTTCCACTTCGAGTTCTTTGTGACGTACGCCCATGATTTCGTCCACACCACCCTTGTCGTCTTCGGTCCAGGCGGTAATGGCCAGGCAATCGGGTACGCTGTGTTTGTCAATAACCAGCGAATGATAGCGCGTCGCTTCGAAGGGATTGTCGATTCCCTGAAACACGCCCTCTCCCTTGTGATGAATCATCGAGGTTTTGCCGTGCATGATTGCATTGGCATGAACAACTTTGCCGCCGAAGGCCTGGCCTATGCTTTGATGGCCCAGGCAGACTCCTAAGATGGGGATCTTGCCGGCAAAGTGTTTGATCGCTTCAAGGGAAATACCCGCTTCGTTGGGCGTACACGGTCCCGGTGATATCACCAGGTGGCTGGGCTTGAGTTTTTCAATTTCCGCCACGGTAATTTTATCGTTACGGTACACCTGCACCTCGGCCTGCAATTCACCGAAGTATTGCACCAGGTTGTAGGTGAACGAATCGTAGTTATCTATCATTAATAACATGCTTTTTCTCAGATCTTTTAACGCAAAGTCGCCAAGTCGCAAAGTTTACAAATTGTTTACTATCCGTTTTAGTCCGTCTTTTACCCTTGGCGCATGGAAATTAACAAGCAACCCCAACTTTTTCTCAGTTAACCGAAGATATGAGAGCAACTGAGCCTCATGCACCGGCAATACCCGATCTACGACTTTCAGCTCAACGACAACCTTTTCGGCAACCAGCATATCCATACGAAACGCGGAATCAAACACTTTTCCTTTATATGTAGCGGACACCGGCACTTCTGTCTTACATGGCAAACCTAGAGCATCTAACTCAAACTGCATGCATCGTTGATAGACTGACTCCAATAGCCCGGGACCCAAATTTCTGTGCACCTCAATCGCAGCTGCAATAACGTGTTTTGAAATTTCATTTTCATCCATAATCTAAAGGCAACACAATATTTAAGACCTCTGCGCCTTAGCGCCTTTGCGTTGAAATCTTTTTTAACGAGCCCCGTCAAGTCCGGCCTCAACCATCGTTACCGCGCGAAAAACGGCTCGCGCCTTGTTCATGGTTTCGTTCCATTCGTTTTCCGGCACCGAGTCATAGACAATGCCGGCGCCCGCCTGGATGTGCAGGGTTTTGTCCTTGATCACCGCGGTGCGAATGGCAATGGCGGTGTCCATGTTGCCGGTAAAGGAGATATAGCCCACGGCGCCGGAATAAACGCCCCGCTTGATGGGCTCCAGTTCGTCGATGATTTCCATGGCGCGGATTTTGGGTGCGCCGCTGACGGTTCCGGCGGGAAAGGTGGCGCGTAGCACGTCGATGGCGGTGTATTCCGGTCTGATTTTGCCTACTACGTTGGACACGATGTGCATCACGTGGGAATAACGTTCCACCACCATTTTTTCCGTGAGCCGCACGCTGCCGGTTTCGGCGATGCGCCCGGCGTCGTTGCGACCCAGGTCGATGAGCATCAGGTGCTCAGCCAGTTCCTTGGGATCGGCGAGCAGGTCTTGTTCCAGCGCCTGGTCTTCGGCCTCGGTGGCGCCCCGTGGCCGGGTGCCGGCAATGGGCCGCACGGTGACTTCCCCTTCCTCGGCACGCACCAGGATTTCCGGTGACGACCCCACAATATAAAAGTTTTCCAGGTTGAGGTAATACATGTACGGCGACGGATTCAGGGTGCGCAGCGCGCGGTACAAATCCAGCGGCCGGCCGGCAAAAGGAATGGACAGGCGCTGCGACAGCACCACCTGCATGACGTCACCGTCGACAATATATTCCCTGGCGCGGCGCACGGCGTCTTCGAAGCCCTGCTGGGTAAAACCGGAGACGAAATCCGACTCGTCTACGTGCTGGACAGCAGCCGAGTCAGCTTTGTGACTAACGGGCTTGTCCAGCTGCGTGACCAGCGCCTGCAAACGTTGCTGGGCGTGTTCGTAGGCGCCCTCCACGGCCGGGTCCACATAGACTACCGCCTGCAGCTTGCCGCTGAGGTTGTCGAACACCACCACTTCGTCGGACAGCATTAACAGGATATCCGGCGTGTTCAGGGCATCGGGATTGGGGCATTCTCCCAGTCGCGGTTCGATGTAGCGCACCGTGTCATAGCTGAAGTAACCCACCAGGCCGCCGGAGAAACGGGGCAGATAAGCCAGTTCCGGCGACTTAAAACGCGCCTGGTATTGCTTGATCCATTCCAGGGGATCGTCGCACGTAACTCGCTCACTGACGGATTCGCCGTCGCGAACGGTCACTTCGTGGCCGGTGACTTCGACAATGGTATTGCACGGCAAGCCGATAATGGAATAACGGCCCCATTTTTCCCCGCCCTGTACCGATTCAAACAGATAGGAATACGGGCCATCAGCCAGTTTCAGGTAAGTACTCAGAGGAGTGTCGAGGTCAGCCAGCACTTCCCGGATGAGCGGGATGCGGTTATAGCCTTGGGCCGCCAGGGCGGCGAATTGTTGTTTTTCCATGATAGATCACCTAAAAAAATCGCAACGTTATTGAACGAACGCAAACAATACCAATGGCTAGCCACGCCATCGTTGCGCCATCCAATACAGGTCCAATTCGATTTTTCTAGTGTGATAACAGTGCATTGGTTATATTGTTTTTTAAGCGGATATTTTAATCAAGTATTTTATGCCATTCACCGGTATTTGGCTATGTTTCGGCTACAAAATCTCTTTTAATTCCGTCATGGAATCGATAACCCGGTCCGGATTGTAGTCGCGGATATCCTCGCCATGGTTGTAACCATAGCTCATGCAGATAATCTGAAAGCCGGCGGCACGCGCCGCTTTCACGTCGCTGATGGAATCACCAATCATCAGCGCATTTTCCGGCTTGACGTTAAACTGTTGCGCCGCATGCAACAGGGGTAATGGATCGGGCTTTTTCTTGGGCAGGGTATCGCCGCAAATCACCAGGCTAAAGTTATCGTAGATACCCATGTCTTTCAGCAACGGGAGGGTAAATTGTTCCGCCTTGTTGGTCACGCACCCCAGTGAGAAACCCTGCGCTTTAAGATAATCCAGGCCTTCGCGAACCCCGTCGTACAGGACGCTGCGCCGGCTGACATTGTCGGCATACAAATCCATAAAAATGGAACGCGCCGTGGCGAACAGGGACTCATCCGGTTCACCATCCAGTTGCCCAATAAGCGCGCGCTTGACCAGGCGGTCAACGCCGTTGCCAACCCAGTTGCGCACCTTATCCACACCGCACTCGGGCATGGCCAGTTTCCTCATCATTTCATCGACGCAATAGGCAAGGTCGGGAACACTGTCCACTAGCGTACCGTCCACGTCGATAAGGATCATTTGCGGTTTGTTAATACTCATGCGGCTACCTGGATGCTGCTCATTTTATTTTAATTCGCTACGTTGACATGAAAAGGGCGCTGTAGCGTGCAGCGCCCCGGTCAGTGGTGCTATTGTTAATCGCTTATGGCGTTATTTTTTCGCCTCCGCGATTTCCGCCCGCATGGCGTCGATGGTGGCCTTGTAATCGTCGGTGTTGAAAATCGCCGACCCGGCCACAAACGTATCGGCGCCGGCCTCGGCAATCTCGCGGATATTATCCACTTTCACGCCGCCGTCGATTTCCAGGCGAATATCCAGGCCACTGTCGTCGATCATTTTTCTTGCTTCCCGTAATTTATCCAGCGAGGAGCGCAAAAAACTTTGACCACCGAAGCCGGGATTCACCGACATCAGCAACACCATGTCCACCTTGTCCATGACGTACTTCAGGTGATCCAGCGGGGTGGCCGGGTTGAACACCAGCCCGGATTTGCAGCCGTTGTCGCGCACCAGTTGCAGGCTGCGGTCAATGTGTTCGGACGCTTCCGGATGAAAGGTAATGTACGTGGCGCCGGCCTTGGCAAAATCCGGAATAATGCGATCCACGGGTTTTACCATCAAGTGAACATCGATGGGCGCGGTGACACCGTGTTTGCGTAAGGCTTCACACACCAGCGGTCCGATGGTGAGATTGGGCACGTAGTGATTGTCCATGACGTCAAAGTGGACAATATCGGCACCGGACTCCAGTACGTTGTCAACTTCCTCGCCCAGGCGCGCAAAATCCGCTGACAGGATCGAAGGTGCAATTAAATAATCTGACATAACAATAGCCTCTTGTTCATGGTGTCGACGTTACTTTAGCGTAACCCCGCGTTGCCAAATGATGGTAAACTGTTCATCGAACCGCGCACTTTACCTCATTAGTACGGATTTTTCAGCTATCATGCATTGCGAATTTTCGCCGGAAAGTCCTTTTTCGCCAAAGTTTAATCAAAATTCGCTTGCTAAACAGCAGGTTAATCGCTTTCCGCTACAGTTGTTGCTACTATTTAGTAGTAGTTAACAACCTGGAGGAATAATCCCGACTCAGGGACCAACATGTTCTACCTTTGGGTGAATATCGCCAAACAGGTATTTGGATGAAAACAATACTAAATTTATCTATTCACGGAGTATAACCATGATTGCTATTGCCCTTGCACTCCATGTGACCGCCGCCATTATCTGGGTGGGAGGAATGTTTTTCGCCTATATGGTATTACGGCCCGTCGCCGGACAACTTCTGGAGCCCCCGGTCAGATTGCAGCTGTGGTCATCGGTATTCCAGCGGTTTTTCGTCTGGGTATGGGCCGCCGTTATTATCCTGCCGGCCACCGGTTACTACATGATTTTCGCCAACTTTGACGGCTTTCAGTTTGTCACCCTCGACATTCATCTTATGCAAGGCATTGGATTGCTGATGATACTGCTGTACCTGCATGTGTTTTTTGCGCCTTATCGGCGGATGAACCAGGCGTTGGCGGAGAACAACCTGGAAGAGGCCAAACGGCGGCTGGATCAAATCCGCGGCATCATCGCTATTAACCTGGTATTGGGTCTGGTGGTCGCCGTCATTGCCAGCGGGGGACGCTACTGGCCCCCAGGCTAAGTGGTCAACCACCTTCAGAAGTTGCGCAGTTCCCGGATTCGGTCGTAAGCAAGACGGATTTCGCGGGTCTTGTCTTCGGCAATTTTCAGCATTTCCTCGGGCAACCCCTTGGCAACCAGCTTGTCAGGATGATGCATACTGGTTAGCCGGCGGTAGGCCTGTTTAATTTCATCATTGGAAGCGTTGGGGGACAAATTCAAAATAGCGTAGGCTTCGTCAACGTTGCGGCTGTCCACCATGTTGACCACCTTACCGGTTCTTTTATCCCGGCTGAAATGGTACTCGGCACGAATGGTACTGAATATCCGATCAAAATCAGTGCGTGACATCTCCAGCATCCGGCAAATATTCAGCAATATCTGCTGGCGGGTGGGATTCAGGTTAGCGCCGTTATAGGCGGCAAAGAGCTGAATCTCCATAAACATTTCCAGCAAATGCGGCTGCTGCCGGCAGGCTCCCAGAAAAGTCAGCAGGACCTCATTCAGATTAAAATCGGGGCTCGTACCCTGGTTGTACAGCGCCACGGCCTCATCGTAAACATCAGCGGGCATATTTAGCCGCGCCATCACTTTGTCCAGCGCCTGCATTTCATCGTTACCGCCCGCGGTTGCAGCCGCCGATACATGTCCCATGACGGCGAACGTGGCGACAAAAAACTCTTTTTGCAATTGAGAAATTTCGGCAGGATCGACACGCGCGAATTGGGGCTGTTTCAGTGCCAGCACACTTTTATCGACCAGGAAACCCAGCGCCAGGCCGAACGCAATCCCGGGCATGCCCCCAAGAATGTATCCCATACCCGCACCGGCGAATTTGCCCCAATGAAACACGTGTTGCCTCACTTATTGTTACTTCTGGTTATTGTATTCGGTGATCGCTTGAAGCAAACACCACCCCCTGTGGCAGCCATCGCCCTTTCAATGCCAATCTGCAACCTGACTCCTGGCCGGGGAAATACCCTGATACTTAATATTAGTACCTTTAACGGCCACGCAATAGCAAATTGACTTGGCTGCCAATGCTGCTTAGTGAACTCTCTTTTCTACCGAAAAATCCTTGAAAATAAGAGAGTTAGATTTTTTGAGGACGGGAGTTAAAAGCGGAAAGCGAATCCATGCCTTGCCGGTTAATAATCCGAGGCGCAGCACCGGGACGATGCTACGCCTTCATAAAAGCAACCAAACAACCCACATTGGTTTTATATCAACTACAACAGGCAGGGTTATTGCAGCTGAACTTGTTATGGTTTCAATGTAAAACGGTTGTCTAGAACTGCGCGTGTGAAATCAATAAAACGAAAATTCCCACGATACAAATGCTGTTAACGATGAAAGTGACTGAGCGTTCCATCAGAATTTCCCCTCGATACTGGTTAACTTAAAGTTGTATTAATTATGTTGTAATGGCTGTAGCTCCACAACCCCGGGTATTATGCCATAATTTGCCTGTAAGACCAGACCCACAACGTTGCCGCGGAAATCATCGATTTGCTGACAAAACAATGGGTTATCATATAAAATACGGCAATTGCTCCTGTGAATCATTGGCGCATTAAGCACAAACCCCTTAAATTTCATAGTATTATAACACCACACTGAAAAATCAGCGATTTTCAGGATAATTACCGTACATAGCACACTGACATGCAGACTATTTATCGGACAGACAATCCAGCGAGGCCGGCTCAGCACCATGGCTAACGATATCTCCGCCGGCGGTTTCGCGGCTTTGTTCCGGAATTCGGCTCCCTATATTAACGCCTTCCGGGGGCGAACCTTTGTCATCGTGTTCAGCGGTGAAGCCCTGCTGGCGGAGGATTTTGACTCCCTGGTGCACGATTTTGCGCTGTTGCACACCCTGGGCATCCGGCTGGTGCTGGTGCACGGCGCCCGCCCGCAAATCGAAAAATTATTGCAGGAACGGCACATTGAAACGCCTATCCATCACAATGTACGCGTTACCGGCAGCGCCGCACTGCAATGCGCCAAGGAAGCAGTGGGCGCCGCACGCACGGACATCGAGGCCTTGTTGTCCATGGGCCTGGCCAATTCTCCCATGGCGGGCGTCCGGTTGCGGGTAACGTCCGGGAATTTTGTCATTGCCAAACCCTACGGTATCCGTGACGGCATCGATTACCTGCACACCGGTGAAATACGCCGCATTGATGCCCCGGCCATCAACCGGCAACTGGACGACGGTACCATTGTGCTGCTGTCACCCCTGGGATATTCGCCTACCGGTGAAATTTTCAACGTGACCGCCGAAAGCGTGGCGACGGCAACTGCAACGGCGTTAAACGCCCACAAGTTAATTTATCTCACCGAAGACCTGTCCATCGCTGACAGCTCGGGACAGCCATTTAACGAACTGTCGCTGTCACAGGCCCGTGACCTTGCGCAAGCCACCGACCTGGATGAAGACCTGCATCGGATCCTGGCCAGCGCTATCCAGGTCTGTCAGTACGGCGTGCAGCGCGTGCACCTGGTTAACCGTAAAACCGAGGGCGCATTGCTGCAGGAACTGTTCACTCGCGATGGTAGCGGCACCCTGATCAGCAACGACGACTATGAAGGTACCCGCGCGGCCACCATTGATGATGTCCCCGGTATCCTCGAGCTCATAAAACCGCTGGAGCAACAGGGTGTGCTGGTGCGCCGCTCGCGCGAACGGCTGGAAACGGAAATCGACCGCTTTACGGTGATTGAACGGGACGGCATGGTAGTCGGTTGCGCCGGACTTTATCCGTTTGAAGATGCCACGGCGGCGGAACTGGCCTGCCTGGCGGTTCACCCGGATTACCGCAAGCAGGGCCGCGGTGACGCGCTGCTGTCCTACATGGAAAACCGCGCCCGACAGCAAAATATTGAACAGCTTTTTGTGTTGTCCACCCAAACCAGCCACTGGTTTCGCGAACGGGGTTTTGAGGTGTCAGACGTCAACAGGTTACCGGTGCAAAAAAAATCACTGTACAACTATCAGCGTAACGCCAAAGTATTTATCAAGCCACTGGTGTAACAATCCTCACAGTGTGAGCAAGGGCAACGGTTAGGATTACAGCTTGGATATCTGCAGCGTGTAGGTACCGTAGCGGCCGGCCGCGGCGGGCCTGGTGGAAGACGTTGTTACCTCCACATAGTAGGTTCCGCCCCGTGGCGGGGTGAACGTCAGTTCCGATGACAGCATTAAATCATCGTTGTGAATACGGCAGGAGTTATCGTAGGTGCCACAATACACGGTGCCCGGCCGGTCATCGTTTGTCATCAGTTTGCCGTTTTGGTCCACCACCACGTTGCCGCTCGCATCCAGAATTCGGATAAAGGTATCGGCACCGTTGCTCAGCTCCAGGGTTTCGATGAAATAACTTTGGCCAGTTGTTGCGTCAAATGGCACGACATCCCGGTCTGCGCCGCCACCGTGGTACAGGTAATGGGTTTCGCCATTACAGGTGACGTCTGCACATACGGACAACTTGTGCGACATATTGTTACCGGCAAGATGATTGTCACTTTCGTAGCGATCATCCTGGTAAAACACCAGCCGGTCATTGAAAACCGCATCCGCGGCAGCCAATTCCAGCGCGTCCGGTGAACGCTGCGCCTGCCAGCCGTCCCAGAAGGTTTCCAGGGTACCCGGTAAATCCGTGCCACTGGCCATATAGTTGGCGTAGATATCCCAGATCGCCTGCATGCCGAATTTGTCCATTAGCCCCAGCAGTATTTTGGCCACCGCGATCTCGCTGGATGAATACACGTAGCAATCATTGCCCCACGGACAAAACACGGTATTGGGATTGGCAACATCCAGGGAAATACCCACATAGGAACCGTATGTATCGACAAAATACGTGGGCGGCAACCCATCGGCAATGGACAGCAGTTGCGGGTGATTTTGCGCCAGCCAGGTTTTTACGGCCGCAGGAAAAAAACCGCCCAGCCCTTCACTCCAGGTCAGCCGCAAATCCTGATCGTTTTCCGTCAAATAATGCACGCCACCGGGAGAGTCCTGCACACCTACCATGCCTTCAACATAATGCGCGAATTCATGAAACAGCACGTCGTCATCATAGTGATCGGAATCTCCTCCACCACTGCGTCCTCCCAGAATATAAATGCCTTTGCCTCGCGGGCAAGCGCTGTATTGACGGGTACCGGAACAATAGTAAGTTCCGTAATCACTGGACTGGTTTTGCCAGTACACATTGAGGCGGGGCAACGGTGCCGTGGTCAGTTCGCTGACAAACTGGGCGGCCGAGGTATACACATCGAGCATATTAAAAGCGCCGGCGATGTTACTGTCGGTACTGATGTCAAAATCCAGCGGTTGATTGATTGCGCCATCGGTTACGCTATCCGTTACCGTTACATTACCCGGCGACGCGGCAACCGCATAGGTACTGCCGCTAAAGTCGTTGATGGCAATCATTGCACCGGCTGTATCACTGGTCTGCGCCATGACCCGAACCCGGGGATCGGGTCCAGTACCCTGTAGCTCATAAAAACCGTTTTCGTCACTGACCGTGGTATCAATAACCCGATCGTCGGCACCCACCAGATCAACCACTGCGTAGCGCACGGCTTTGTAACGGGTATTACCGGTAAATCCGTAAGCCCCGTATTCCTTGTCCTCATAGCGAATGGTGCCGGAAACCTGCACACTGATGTAGGTTTTGCTGGTACTGGCGCCATTACCGGAACCCCCGGAACAACCCGAGACCATGAACAGCAAGCATAACAACCCAAGGGCAAGTGCCGCTACCGATTTGCTGTGGTTAATAGCCCTCACCGTTACACCACTACTTGAGGGAATATTCGACGACGGGATGGTTGTTGCGCAGCGACTTTCTTTTCAGTTGAGTCGCCACAACACCGCTGGGTAACAACGATGGCGGGCGGTACTCGGCACTGGCAGCGAGCTGCGCACTGTTGTCGGATGGAATAGCGGCGGTAGCTGAAACGGCGGGTATTTCATCCGTCGGCATTTGCACGGTAACCCGCAGTTCGCGCACCTGTCCCGGCGCAATGGAGCCCTGCCACTGCAACCGCCCCGACACAATTCGGGCTCCCTCCGGCACCGTCACCGAGATCGTAAACATGTCGCTGGCCAGCGCGGACGTAGCCTGGATAACAAACGTAGCGGTGGCGCCCGCGGCAACGGATGATTCGGGGGTTATAGTGATTTGCACCGGTGTATGGGGTTTGATGGCAGCACCGCCTGCCCACGCGTTTTGAGCACAGAGCACGCAGCCGATGATAAGTGTTATGGTTTTCCACCGCATTTACGCAGATCCTGTCAGTACTGATCAAACCAGTGCTGCTGCGAGCGGATACTGCATACCCCGTTACCACTGGAGCCGCCCGGTTGACAGCGTCAAACTCAGTGTTTTTATCGGCGTAAACTGTGATGGCTTTAGATTAACCACTGTGACCGCGATCACACTCCGGAGTTGGAAACCCACCGAATCAATAACTTAGACCATGGCCCTTGTGCGCGACAACAAAGCCAACTATGGTTGGCATGTTTTAACTGCAACATGATGTTTTCGGATAACGGATACCAATGAGAACGATACACAAGCTTGGTTGTTGGCTGCTGTTATGCACCGTTTGCTTCACTCCACTGTTCAACACCAGTCACGCGGCGTACAGTTATGATCCGTCCCTGGACTGGTATACCCTGCAAACAGACCATTTCCTCATTCACTACCACAATGGCGAGGAAGCTTTGGCGCACAAAGCCGCCGAGGTCGCGGAAAAAGCCCACCGGCGTATTAGCCGTTTTTTCCAGTGGCAACCTAAACAGCGCACGCAGGTTGTGCTGGTGGACCGCATGGATTTCAGTAACGCGTTTGCCATTCCCATCCCCCGCAACACCATGAACATTATTGTGACGCCACCGGATGACGCCAACGACATTGACAATTACCACGACTGGCTGGACTTGGTGATTACCCACGAATACACCCACATCGTGCATGTCGACAAGGTTGCCGGCACCGCCAAGGCGGCGCGCAATATTTTCGGCCGCCAGATACTGTTTTTCCCCAATGCCCTGCAACCCCCCTGGGTATTGGAAGGCATCGCCTCGTATATGGAATCGCAAATCGTGCCGGGCATTGGCCGCGCCCACAACACCTCGTTTCGCGCCCTGATGCGCCTGGAAGTAGCGTCCGGCATTAAACCGGTTTCCCAGGTCAACCAGCCCATGGTGACCTGGCCTGCAGGCACCACGCGTTACTTGTATGGTGTGTATTTTTTTAATTTCCTCATGGACACATACGGCGAACAAAAAGTCCAGCAATGGATTGCCGATTACAGTGACAATCTGATTCCTTTCATGGTCAACACATCCACCCGCCACGTGTTCGGCAAAAATCTCGATGCCCTGTGGGATGAATTCAGCGTTTACCTCAATGAGCAATTCCAGCCACAGATACAGCGCATTCAAAGCGGGGGCGTAGCAGCCGGCAAACGGCTAACGCAATTTGGGTATATGACCGGCTATCCGCACACCACCCCTAACGGCGATCTTTACTTCGTCAAACAAGACTGGTTAAGCAAACCGGCTCTCATGGTGTTACCCAACGGACAAACAACGCCCCGCAAGATTGCCGAGGTTTACAGTGGCCGCTTCGACGTGCATCCCAAAGCCGGCGCCCTGGTGGCGCAAATCGACCGCGTGGACGACGTCAATTTCTTTTCCGATTTACACCAGGTGAATCTTGAAACCGGCGAGATGAGGCAATTGACCCGGGGCAAACGCTACAAGCACGCCGCCTGGAGCCCTGACGGCGACAAGATCGTGGCCGTACAGGTTAAGCAGGGACAAAGCGCCCTGCATTTGTTAACGGCACAAGGCAAATACATCAAAACCCTTTGGCAAAGTGAGAATAATGAGATCGTTTCCGAGCTGGACTGGTCACCCGACAGCGCTCAATTGGTGGCATCGGTTTGGCGCCCGCAATCGCAATGGAACCTTGAGACTTTCGACATTGCCGACATGCGTTGGAAAAGAATCACGGACACTGCCGCGATCGAATTTGATCCCCGCTTCGCCGGTGATGGCGACACGGTTATTTACAGCGCCGACTACAACGGCGTCTTTAATCTCTATCAAATGTCGTTATCGTCCGGTGCCGTTAAACAGCTCAGTAACGTGATGGGATCGGCGTTAGCTGGCGGTTATAGCGCAGCGGCGGACGGTGTATATTACATGGGCGGACATGCGCAGGGCACGGATGTCTACTTTCTACCGCGAGACCAGTTTGTGGACAAAACCGTCAGCCTTGCAAGCCAGCCGCGGCCCGATCCGGCCCCGTCACAGGCCGCCAACGAGCGGCAGACTACGGTAAATACAAAGCCGCCGGTCGCTTATTCCGCGCCCAATAAGATCGCCCCAACCGGCTGGTTACCCTTTATTGATGTCACGGACCAGCACAGCGAGCTGGGCATCAGCACCTTCGGCACCGATCCGTTGAACTGGCACCAGTATTCTGTGACCGTGGCGTATGATACCGACAACAATTGGGGGTTGGGCTGGTTTGACTATCGCTATGACCGCTGGCGCGTTGCCTTCAAGCTCTACTTAGAGCGCGATGTGCTGGCCATCCTCGATCAACAGGACAACCTCAACAGTTTTCGCGATTCGGATACCGTAACGGCCGAAGCACTGGTACCGTTTCTCACCCGGGACCGGCAATGGACCCTGCATTTTGGTGCCAGCGCTAACCGCGAATCCGACAAGCAACTGGCAGCCGGCGGCGTCGCACTGCCGGTGTATCAGGATAAACTGGTGGGCGCGGCGGTCACATTTAACTCCGCCAGCCATTTTCCCCGCGGCATCAGCCTGGAAGACGGTTACAAATGGCGGCTGGTGGCCGAAGACAGTGATGTACTGGACAGTGACTTTACCGGTCGGGTGTATACCGCCGACTGGCGGGGTTACTTCAGCCTCGGCCACAAACACGTACTGGCCACCCGTCTTGTTCACGGTCAGGGCACCGATGACCCGAAACCCTTTCATCTCGGTGGCACCACCGAAGGCTTTGCCCTGCCGGGACCCGACATAGCACTGGCGGAAGCCACCGATCACGTGTTCAACCAACGTCAATACGCGTTGCGCGGTTATCCGGAAGGATTAACCAGCCTTATCGGCGATCACATGACATTGGCAAACATTGAATGGCGTTTCCCGTTGGCGTTGATAGAACGCGGCGTCATGACGCCACCCTTTGGTATTCATCAGCTTCACGGCACCGCGTTTTACAGCATGGGTGACGCTTGGTTCGACAATACTGAATCGGCGGATTATCTGCGCAGCGCCGGCCTGGAACTGGACGCTGAAATTGTTTTCGGTTATTTCATTCCCATCAACGTGCGCATCGGCTACGCCCACGGTTTTGATGAAGGGGGCGACAACGAATATTACTTAAAGGCGGGATTTACGTTCTAAAAAACTTTCAACGCAACGGCTCGAAGAAAGGAAAATCATAAATAACCACGAGACTTTGACGAGTCATTTGGCAACTAAAAATTGAATTGTTGTTAGTAAATAAAATTTTTTGTTTTTCTCTGCGTCTTCGCGCCTTTACGTTAACAAACAAATCGCCCTTAGCGGCCCGCGCGCACCAGTCCGCCCAAACCGGCTTCCTCCAGCACGCCATTAAGATATTCCCGGATTTGCGAGGCATTTTCATAATTGATCACTTCGGCCAATAACCGTTTGGTTCGGCCCGAGGTAAAATTGCGCACCACCCATTTGATACGCGGCAGATTGGCCACACTCATACTCAGGCTGTCGACACCCATGCCCACCAGCAGTATGGCCGAGGCGGGATCGCCGGCCATTTCCCCGCATACACTGACGGGTTTATTTTCCCCGTGAGCACCTTCGACCACTTGCACAATGGCACGTAATACCGCTGGATGCAGGGCATCATAGGATTCGGCAACGCGCGAGTTGTTGCGGTCTATGGCAAGCAAATACTGTGTGAGGTCGTTGGTACCCACCGACAGAAAATCCACCCGGCGGGCGAATTCCCGTACCTGGAATACGGCGGAAGGTACTTCGATCATGATGCCCACCTTGGGCATTTCAATGTTGAACCCCTCCTCGATCAGCTCGTCGTAAGCACGCTTTAATATGGCCAGTGAGTCGTCCACTTCATGCACACTGTTAATCATGGGCAGTAACAGTTGCATATGATCGATACCTTCGCTGGCCCGTAACATGGCGCGCAATTGCACGAGAAAGATTTCCGGGTGGTCCAGCGTAATACGAATGCCACGCCACCCCAGAAAGGGGTTGTCTTCGCGAATGGGAAAATACGGCAGGGCTTTGTCGCCGCCGACATCGAGTGTGCGCAGTGTCACCGGGCCACGCGTAAACGATTGCAACACTTGCCGGTAAATCTGAAACTGCTCTTCTTCGCCGGGAAAGCGGTCGCGTATCATAAAGGGAAACTCGGTACGGTAAAGACCGATACCTTCCGCGCCATTGGTATCCTTGGGTATTAAATCCGCCAGCAGCCCGCTGTTGATATGCAAAGGTACATGCAGGCCATCCGGTGTTTCCGAGGGCAGGTCCTGCAGCGAGGCCAGATCGGCGGACAGTTCCTGCTCCTCCTTGGCCAGCCGGTTAAACTCATCGAGCACCGCTTTGCTCGGTGACACATAAACCCGCCCGCGATAGCCATCCACAATGATGTTCATGCCATCGATGCGGCTTACCGGAATATCGGTGCCCATCACCGCCGCGATACCCATGGCGCGCGCCAGTATGGCAACGTGAGAGGTTCGTGACCCGCTCACTGATACGATGCCGGCCAATTGCGTAATGGGGACTTCCGCCAGCATGGCGGCGGTAATTTCCTCGCCCACCAGGATCGTGTTGCGCGGGTAATTACGCCCAACGGTTTCGCCACCGCCGCTTTGCAGCCGCATCAAAATACGTCGCCCCAGGTCCCGGACGTCTTCGCCCCGCTCGCGCAGATAGGGATCATCCATTTCTTCAAAGGCGCGCACGTGTTCACGAATGCTGTCGCGCAACGCGCCCGAAGCCCAGTTGCCCTGGCAGATACGTTGGACAACGTCACCCACCAGTGACTCGTTCTCCAACATCAGCAAATAAGCGTCAAACAATGCCCTGTCTTCCGCCGGTAACCGACCGGCGAGCCGAGCCAGCAATTGCCTGATATCTTCCTTGACCGATTCCACGGCGGCACGAAAAATCTGTTCTTCTTTTTCGATATCCTTGACCGATCGGTCCGGAATGGCATCGAGATCCGCGGCGGGATAAAGCACAAATGCCGTACCCACCCCAACGCCCGGTGACCCGGGTTGGCCCGGGAACGGCGCTGCGCTACGCATTTTAGATTGTTCCACCACATTAACTCCACCGCTGGCTTCGGCGTGGGCGATGGCGCCGGACAGTTGCGCGGCAATGGTGATTAAAAACGTGACGTTGTCTTCGCTGAATTCTTCACTGGCATGACGTTGCACCACGATCACGCCCAATGACTTTCGATGATGAATAATGGGAACGCCGAGATAGGCATGGAATTTTTCTTCGCCCGAACCGGGGACAAATTCGTAACGGGGGTGAGCAGGTGCATTGGCGATGTTCACCACTTCTTCGCGCTCCCCCACCAGCCCGGTCAATCCCTGGCTAAATGCGAGGCGAACCTTGCCCACGGAATCCGGATTCAATCCGTCCGTGGCCATTAATACGTTTTGTTGGCGATTATGATCGGTCAGGTATACCGAGCACAAATCCACAGCCATTGCGGCTTTGACGCGCTGCACAATAATTTGCAGGGCTTCATCCAGGTCCTTGGCCGCGTTGACCTCTTGTACGATACGCCGCAGGGTATCGAGCATTAATCCACCTTGTTGCCTTTGCCAATACGCCGTTGATTAATCCTGCGGTCTGCCTCACCGGCTTTTGTGCAGAACGCAGTTCGCTGTTCAGGTGCCATCATTGACTTAACTTTCAATCAAAAACAAGTACAAGCAATAGAAAACAAGTACGAGCGTCAATGTGAATTGTTATAAGTGGAATTATCCTGGAACCCGTGCTGGCGATCTTATCAATAACTACTGCTACCACGATAATAACGAATTCAGAGTATCAGGTGGGGTTTATCACTTGTTATTTTTTATTGTACTTCCGGCATCGAGCAGCCAAGGATTGGTGCGAACTGGTTCAACGCCTGCAAGTAAACATCACGCTTGAAGGCAACAACCTCCTTCAAGGGGTACCAGTAATCCACCCATCGCCAGCCGTCAAATTCCGGCTTTTCCCCGCGGTCCAGTCGGACGTCATCTTCGTCCCCCGCAAAACGCAATAAAAACCAGACCTGTTTTTGTCCTACACAAACCGGTTTTTCATCAAACCGCATTAAACCTTTTGGCAACCGGTACCGCAACCAGCCGGCTGTCGTACCCAACACATCGACTTGATCGCGCCCCAGGCCCACTTCCTCCCACAGTTCCCGATATAACGCCTGACGGGGTGTTTCATCGGGTTTGATGCCACCCTGGGGAAACTGCCATGCATTCTGACCAATACGCCGCGCCCACAATACCTCATTGCTGGCATTGCAGAGAATAATGCCCACGTTGGGCCTGTATCCTTCAGAATCGATCACGGTCTAAATCAATAACTTATGTTTGTGGATATCTTGATTTTTCCACAAGCCCCCACACAATGGCAAATTTACGGCCCATGGCGCTTAAATTCCCGATAAAATAGCACCTGTCAATGAAAACGGAAAAGCTATACCTTTCATTTTAGTAGAAATTTTGGCTTTACCCAGGCACCAGGCCGCATATTTAACATAATAGCTCACCGGGACCTATAGTGAAATTAGCGATTTTTGATCTGGACAATACCCTGCTGGCCGGCGACAGCGATCATCTGTGGGGGGAATTTCTCATCGAACAAGGCCTTGTCGACGGGGAATACTACCAGCGGGAAAACAACCGGTTTTACGAAGCGTACAAAGCCGGCACGCTCGATATTTTTGAATTTCTGGCCTTTAGCCTGAAGCCTCTGTCCGAGCATGATATCGGGGAGCTGAACCGGCTGCACCGCCAGTTCCTGCAGCAAAAAATCGAACCCATCATGTTGCCGCGCGCTTTTTCCCTGATTGACCGGCATAAAAAGGAAAATTATACGCCGCTGATCATTACCGCCACTAATCGTTTTGTCACCGAACCCATCGCCGCAGCATTTGGCGTGGACTATATCATCGCCACCGAGCCTGAGTTTGACGGTAACCGTTACACCGGCGGGGTGGCGGGTATCCCGTGCTTTCAACACGGCAAGGTTGAACGGCTCGAGCAATGGCTGCAACAGCACGGCGCAACGCTGGAAGACAGCTGGTTTTACAGCGATTCACACAATGACATTCCGCTGCTGTCGCGGGTTAGCCACCCGGTGGCGGTGGACCCGGATGTGACCCTGGAACAACACGCCCGTGACCTGGGCTGGGATATCATCAGCCTGCGCGGCTAACGCGGGCCGTTGGTTTACAGCACGCCGTGCACACCGACATCCTGAAAAACCGAAACAGCGTTATTGTCACCGGCCTGTTGCTGCTGGTGCCCCTGGCGTTCCTGTTTGCCCTGATGGCCGGTAGTGTGCCGGTATCATCGAACGATGTGCTCCGGGCGCTGTTGCACGAACCCGTGGGTCAGACATCGCAAATTATCCTGCAGCTGCGTTTACCACGCGCCGTGGGCGCCTTCAGTTGCGGCGCCCTGCTGGCCATCGCCGGCGTGTTGATGCAGGTGTTGCTGCGTAATCCACTGGCAGACCCCTATGTGCTGGGTATTTCCGGAGGCGCCGCCGTCGCGGCCCTGCTGGCGATGCTGATGGGGGCCGGTGGATGGTGGTTGACGGGCAGCGCCTTTGCAGGATCACTGCTGTCCATGCTCATCGTGTTTGGCCTGGCACAGGGACGGGGCAGCTGGTCCCCCACCCGGCTGTTGCTCACCGGCGTGGTCATCGCCGCCGGCTGGGGTGCGGTCGTCAGTTTCATTCTCGCCATTGCCCCGGAAAGAAACCTGCACAGCATGCTGTTCTGGCTGATGGGGGACCTGGCGTATGTTCAGGCGGTGTGGCCTGGACTGACGGTGCTGGTGGTGGGCCTGGGCGCAACTATGTTGTCGGCGCGGCGCTTGAATATCCTGCTCCATGGCGCCCTGCAGGCCGGTGCTTTAGGCGTTGAAGTCAGGAAGCTGCGCTGGTTTATCTATATTTGTGCCTCATTATTAACCGCCACTGCGGTAACCATCGCCGGTACCATCGGTTTTGTAGGACTGATTGTGCCGCACCTGGTACGGCTCACCGGGATTACTGACCATCGCTGGTTAATACCGGGCAGCGCCCTGCTCGGGGGCTGCCTGCTGGTGGTCGCCGACACGGTTGCCAGAATTGTCATGGCACCACAGCAATTACCGGTGGGCGTCGTCATGGCGTTACTGGGCGTACCGCTGTTCCTGTTTCTATTGCACCGCAGTAACCGGCAGCTATGACGACAACGGCGTTATTATCAACGGAGAATCTGCAAACCTCGGTTGCCGGCCGGATCATTTGTCGCGACCTCAGCCTTAGCGTAAGACCCGGCGAGCGGTGGGCAATACTAGGCATCAACGGTGTCGGCAAAACTACTTTACTACACACCCTGGCGGGGCTTCGCCAGCCGGACCGGGGCACTATCCGCTATCACAGCCGGCAACTGACGCAATATTCCAGCCGCGCGCTGGCAAGACAAAGAGGTGTGCTGTTCCAGGACAAGGCGGACCCGTTTCCGGCCACGGTCATGGAAACGGTGCTGATTGGCCGTCACCCCTATATCGAAAACTGGCAATGGGAATCCGCGGATGATATTGACCGGGCAAGACAGGCACTGCGCCAGGTGGGCATGGCGTCGATGGAAAAGCGCACGATCAATACCCTGTCCGGCGGGGAGCGCCAGCGTGTCGCCATGGCCACGCTACTGGCGCAGGAGCCCCACGTAATGTTACTGGACGAGCCCACCAATCATCTGGATATCCATCACCAGATGCAGGTAATGCAGTTAATCAACGACAGCGTCAGCAACCAACAAAGGGCCGCGGTCATGATATTGCACGACATGAACACGGTCGCCCGTTTTTGCGATCACGTGCTGATGATGTTTGATGACGGTAATGTACTGCAGGGAACGGCCAGCGAACTACTCACCGCGAAACGGCTGGAATCATTGTACGGCTATCCCATACGCCACATAGCCACGGAGACGCAAACCATCTTTATTCCCGCCTGATTGCCGGTATTGCTAATTCCCGTCGGGATCAACGGCGTCATCGGCCTCATCACTGGCACTGTCCGGGCTCTCGATCCAGTCCAGTAAAGGTTGCCATTGCTGGCGCAGCATCAAGGTCCGCGAATCCCTGATTTCATGCAGGCCAACACCTTCCACAAAGGCGTGAACATAATAGTGGCTGTCGCTGAAGCTGGTCACAAAGGGCAGGTCCACGCCCGCCAGGAACCCCTGCAGCGACTGATACACCTTGGTATTGTCGGTGGCACGGTTGGCGACGATGCCGATGCGGGTTTTCATACTGTCGGACAGGCTGGAGCGCATTTTGCCGATTACCAGCAATTCTTCGATAAAGGCAATCGTGGCATGAATATCGATAGGTGACGGCAATACCGGTATCAAAATGACGTTGGCATCGCGCATATAGTCCGTTAGTTCCTGGTTGTTGGCCGCCGCCGGAGTGTCAATAATGACCCGGTCAACATCGGGCGGCATACGCATTTGCCAGCTACGGGTGATGGTTAGCTTCTGCTTGTGGGCTTCAATTCCGTGAATGGGACCCACGTGCTCGGGACGGATATCCAGCCACTTGGTGGCCGATCCTTGTGAGTCATAATCCAGCAGCGCAGGGTAAAACCCCCGGTGTGCGTAACACGCCGCGAGATTGGTGGCGATGGTCGTCTTTCCGCAACCACCCTTGGCATTGAGAACCATGATTTTTTGCATCGAATTTACGGCCTGGACTGGCTTTTGGAGTTCCAGGAAAATACTTGGGGATTAAGTTAAACGTTAACGCATAACCGGCTGAAAAACCAGTGTATGGCGGTTGAATATATTCACAAATTCCCGTTTTTCCTTGACAGTGCCCCGGACCGGGGCTAAAGTCCGGCTCTGCTTTTGGTGTTCCAACGGGTTCCACCCCGCGGAATGAAACGGGAAGCCGGTGCGTCAACGTCCAGATAGTGAAATTAACGACTTTGATAATTCCGGCACTGCCCCCGCAACGGTAATTGAGTACCGGCAGCATCACCAACGCCACTGCACTGTCATTCGGTGTGGGAAGGCCCGCTGCCAGGGATATGTCACCCCGCTCATAAGTCCGGAGACCGGCCAAAGCACGCGAACACGTGTTGCGGAGGGCGACGGCGGCGGGCTCAAGTGACATCCTTCATCGGTTACCTGACTCCTCTCCTTCATTCGTTCCCTCTGCAATCACTATAACCATAAATCAGCGCGGGTGTGCGCTTCCAATACACGTGAGGGGAACATGAACCAATACTGCAAAACGGTTACAAGCATCGTCGTCACCTTATTATCAATCACCGGATTTTCTTCAGCACTGGCCGTGGAAAATACCACTCAACAACAGGATACGCTGGTTGTCACGGCCACACGCACCGCACAAATTGCGGACGAGGCCCTGACACCGACCATCGTAATATCCCGCGAAGACATTGAATTGAGCCAGGCAAAGGACATCGCTGAATTGTTACGTTTTCACGCCGGCCTGGAACTGGGACGCTACGGTGGTCCCGGCCAGCCAACGTCGCTATTTGTACGGGGAACTGAAAGTGACCATGTCATCGTGATGATAGACGGTGTGAAAATCAACCCCAGCACGCTACCTATACCCGCCATCCAAAACATCAATCCCAACCTGGTGGAGCGCATTGAAATCGTCAAAGGCCCCCGCTCGGCACTTTACGGGTCAGAGGGCATTGGCGGTGTCATCAATATTATCACCAAAAAATACGAACAATCCGGCGATGTTGTTGATGCCAGTGTTGCCGCAGGCGGTGAAAATACCAACCAGGTCCGCGGCGCCTATCACACCCAAACCGTCAACGTCAGAATGGGTATCGACGTTAATCATTTTTCCACTGATGGATTTCCCACAGTCGACACTTCGACGATAAATCGCGGACATAAAAATAACAATGTGGACGCTTACGTCACATCGAAAATTGGCACAACCGAAATCAAACTGTCTCATTGGGGCGCACAGGGCACCACTGAATACCAGGACTTTACCGGCCCGGTCGACCAGGATTTTAAAAACCAGGTCACCGCGCTCTCGCTAGATTCCATGATAGGAACCTATGCATCTGTAAAAATCAAAGCCAGCAATATGGTAGACGATATTACCCAAAACCAAAGCCAAGACCGGACTAAGACCAGACGCCAGGCACTGGACCTGCAATCTGATATCGACGCCAATGAAAATAATTTGGTAACGGCAGGAGCATATTACGCCGATGAAGATATTATTTCCGATGTCTTTGGCACGGTTGTTCCCAACGATAAGAGCAGCAATAAAATCAAGGCGATTTTTTTACAAGATGACTTTAAATTTTCGGCCAATCATATCGTGACCGCCGTGCGTTATACCGACAATAAAAATTTTGGCCATAAAGCCACATATAACGTTGACTACGGGTACACATTAACGCCGGACGTTAAACTATTGGCGGGTATCGGTACCGGCTTTCGGGCACCTACCGCGGTCGACCGTTACGGGTATGGCGGGAACCCCGACCTGAAACCGGAAACGTCGAAAAACATTGAGCTGGGCTCTAGAATAAATGTCAACGAAAGCCAGTCTTTGTCGATCAGTGTTTTCCGTAATGAAATTGACAATCTCATTACCCTCGTACCCGTAGATCCCGTTAACTACGTTTACCGTGCCGAGAACGTTCAACGCACCCGGATTCAGGGGATCGAACTGGGCTGGCATTGGCGGTATAAAAATTGGCAATCCCGCGTCGAAGCAATTTTCCAGGATCCGCGGGACCGCACTACTGATGAAGTTTTATCACGGCGAGCCAAACGGTCAATGACGGCTGGTTTGCGCTATCACAACCAACAAGATGTCTTCGGGGTGGATTTTGTGACCAGCTCGGAACGCAAGGATGGAGACGTCACTTTACCGGGCTATGGGATTGTAAACCTGAACTATCAACACGCACTGAATGATGCCTGGAAAATCAATTCGCACATTGAAAACTTGCTGGATAAAGACTACCAATTGATATCCGGCTATAATTCCCAGCTACGCTTTTTGATGATAGAGGTCAGCTATCATCATTAAATATCCAGACATTAACATGCAAAAGAGTCTACTATCATTTCTGGGAGCTTCATTGGCCGTTCATATGCTGGCGCTAGCCAGTTGGCAGGTAAAAACGGCGGTTTACGAAGTCAAACCCAGCGGGAATGGTAAAAATGCAAACCTAGAGATAAAACTGGTGGCATCCGCCTCAAAGCGCGCCGTCGCCAACAAAGACCATCGCGAACAACAACCGGCTCACCATCACCGGAAAACCGAAACAAGGGAAAACAATCAACGCGAACGGCAAATACTGGCTAGAAAAGCAACGCGTGGTCATATCAGGGTAAACCGTTCTTCCCGGCCGGATGACAATAGTAAATCACTATCTGCAAGCAAACCGGAGCGGTATGTACCACCGTTAACATTTACAGCGCGCAACTATGAATCATTGACCAACCTGCGTATCGGAACATCGACAAAACCGAACGACAACGAAACTACTGCCATACAACGTAATGGCGTCGGTAAGGGATCGGAGCAGGATGCCAACAGGTTAACGGCGCACTTGAACCAAATGTTCTCACAATATTTCCATTACCCCCGCCTTGCTCGGCGCAATGGGTGGCAGGGCATGGTCAAATTGGGTTTGCGAATAGAATCCGACGGCCAACTTTCGCATATACGAATCCTGAAAACTTCGGGCTTTAGAATTCTTGACCAGGCGGCACTTGACTCGATAAACAAAATCGCGGTATTGCCTGGTGCCAGAGAGTGGTTACGTGGCGCACATTTTGATACGGTACTTCCTGTACGTTACAAACTTCTTGACAGTTAGGACGGTAAAAAAAATGGGCAATCGCCTCTCAAAAATTTATACCCGAACCGGGGATAAAGGCACCACGGGACTCAGCGATGGCAGCCGCGTCGCCAAGGACCATATCCGTGTCGAAGTTATTGGCGATGTGGATGAACTCAACAGTGTTATTGGCGTCGTCGTCGCCCGGGAACCGGATGAGCAAATTCGTACGCTATTGATGGAAATCCAGCATCACCTCTTTAACGTGGGCGGCGAACTCTCGCTACCGGGATACAACCTGATCAATAGTGAACATGTCACCTGGCTGGAAACCACGCTGGACCGGCTCAATGGAAAACTGGAGCCTTTACAGGATTTTATTTTACCGGGAGGTACGCCCGCCGCGGCGCATTGTTTTCTGGCGCGCGCCGTGTGCCGACGCGCAGAACGGCGCCTGGTTACCCTCAAGAACAACACCACCATATCCGAACCACTGTTGCAATACATCAACCGGTTATCGGATTTATTATTTGTGGTGGCCCGTCATATCAATAAGCAGCACGGCAATCCCGATATCCTGTGGCAAGTGCCAAAAAAACAAAGCGATTAGTCCGCTAAGCCTTAGCCCTTCCAGGCGAATACACCAGCATAT
>JASFOJ010000059.1:0-25713 GCA_050116575.1 Gammaproteobacteria bacterium
CTGTACCTTTTGCCCCCGCCCCCTTGAATCGGATCCGGGCGCTTTGAAGGTCCCGTTTTTTCACAGCAATGATGACTATGACGAAGTGATTTTCTATCACCGCGGGCAATTTTTCTCCCGCGATAATATCCATCCTGGCATGGTGACACTGCATCCCAGCGGCTTACCCCACGGCCCTCACCCCAAGGCATTTGAGACCGGCGATAAGGGCACGCACAAGGAGACCGACGAAGTAGCCGTCATGATTGATACCCGCGATGCCATACAGGTTGACGATTTGCCCGATGGCGTTGAATGGGGGGAGTACGTCAATTCATGGAAGACAGCAACCCGGGGTGGCAAACCATGAAGCTGGCATCGCTGCGCAGTGGCGGCCGCGATGGCACGCTGATTGTGGTTAGCCGTGATTTAACCTGTTACGCACCGGCGGCCGGTATTGCACCGTGTTTGCAGGACGTGCTGGAAAACTGGATCCAACTCGCACCGCAACTACAGGAAATCTATGAGCAATTGAATCGCGACGAGATTACCGGTGCTCCGCAACTGAACACCCGAGAACTGGCTGCCCCCCTGCCCCGCGCTTATCAATGGCTTGACGGTAGTGCTTATCTAAGTCACGTTGAACGGGTACGCAAGGCACGCGGCGCGGAAATGCCCGAGAGTTTTTTGACAGACCCGCTGATGTACCAGGGAGGCTCCGATGTACTGCTGGGACCTAATGATCCTGTCTACGCTGAAGATGAGGCCTGGGGCATCGACTTTGAAGCGGAACTGGCGGTTGTCACCGATGACGTGCCCATGGCAACACCACCTGACGAAGCTGCCGAACACATTAAACTGCTGATGCTGGTTAACGACATATCGTTGCGCAATTTGATCCCCGGCGAATTGGCCAAAGGCTTTGGCTTTTTACACGGCAAACCACCAACAGCATTTTCTCCGGTGGCGGTAACACCGGACGAACTGGGAGATGCCTGGCAGAACACCGCTGTTGCGTTGCCGCTGGAAACTTACTTGAATGGTGACAAGTTTGGCGATCCCATCGCCAGCGAGGATTTACAATTTAATTTTGCCCGTTTGATTGCCCACGCCGCCACAACACGCCCATTGAGCGCGGGTACGATTATCGGTTCGGGCACGGTATCCAATAATGACCTGTCACGCGGCTGCTCATGCCTGGCCGAGCGGCGGGTACTGGAAATCATCGAGCACGGCGAAGCCAGGACACCTTTCCTGCATTTTGGCGATCGGGTCAAAATCGAGATGCACGATCATAACGGGCAATCCATTTTCGGGGCCATCGAACAAGAGATCACAAAATGGAACCGTTAACGCTATATACCTATTGTAAAAGCTCCGCCGCGTACCGGGTTCGCATTGCGCTTAATCTCAAAAAGCTGCCCTACCAACCTGTTTACATCAGCCTGATCAAGGACGGCGGTGAAAATTATCGCCCCGCCTATCGTGAGATCAATCCTCAGGCCATGGTACCAACACTGCAGGCGAACCAGCACACCCTGACCCAGTCGACGGCCATCGTGGAGTTTCTGGAACAACAGTATCCGCAACCGGCATTGCTACCTGTAGATCCCGTTGCCAGGGCGCATGCCCGCAGTTACGCACAAATGGTCGCCTGTGATATTCACCCGTTAAACAATCTTCGCGTTCTTGAATACCTGGTCAATGAATTTAATGTTGATGAAACATCGAAACTACAATGGTACCAATACTGGATCTACGAAGGATTCAATGCCATTGAGCAAAGGCTCGCTGATAGCCCGCTAACGAGTGATTTTTGTATTGGGAATACACCAACCATTGCCGATGTATTTCTGGTACCGCAGGTTTACAACGCCAGGCGTTACCACTGCGAGCTTGATACCTATAGCCATATTAGCCGCATTAACGACAACTGCCTGGCGCTGGAAGCTTTCCGGCAGGCAGCGCCGGAACAACAAGCGGATTTTGTTCCATCGTAGTGAAGATGCACGGCGTTTAATGGAGAAATAAATTGTAAAGGTAACCACCATGAGCACAGTCACCAACAAAGTTATTGATGCCTATGCCCGCAAAAACCACTTGCAGGGATTGACCAAGCCATCGCTGATTTCCATTATTGAAGAAAAACCGGGGTATTCGGCGGACAAAGCCAAGCAATTTTTACAGTTCCAAAAACGGATTAACGACGAATTGTTAAGCCACGAGGTTATCGTCAACAATCACTTTACCCGTTGGTTCCGCAACGGCGAAATATCCGAGGCACAAATCAAGGCATTCGTGGTGCAATTTTCGGTGTTCTCCAATCTTTTTCTCATTGCCCAACTGCACAAAATGATCAATGCCGACTCCCTGGATGGCATGCGCGCATCCAAGGAAATACTGGCCAACGAAATCGGCGTGGTGTTCAACCCGGCGTCACGGCCGATGGCCAAAAGCAATATCACTGATCTAACCGACCCGGATTTGGTCTCCACCGAAGGTACCGTGGAAGGCGGCACGTTCCGCTTTAAGGCCGCTCATTTTGAATGGTTGCTGATGCTGGCGGAAAAACTGGGCCTGACTTTTAATGACCTGGGCAAGCGCCACCAGGGCACTCAAAGCACGCTGATATTTTGCGACGAACTGGTACGTTTGTATGGCAGCACGGACTATTTGACATCGCAGGCCGCCAGCTACGCCGTGGAAAACTGGGCCGCCGCCGGTTTCTGGGACGAACTGGTGGAAGGGTTCGAAATCTATAACCGGCATTCCGGCGCCAAGCTACCCCTGTCCTTTTTCAGCTGGCACGCGAAACTGGAGGCGCAACACGCGCTTCATACCCAGGAAGAATTGGAAGAGCTGTATTTTGCCACCGACATCGACGAGGATAAATTCATTCGCATCGGCCGAGAAATGCTCGAAGGTGTCGCCACTTTCTGGAACGGCCTCAACGAACAGCGACAGAAGATCGCATCATAATTGTAACAATGACCGATAAAACGTATTTTCAGCAATACCTGCCCGGTGACCATTGTTTTGGGTGCGGACCACGCAATGAACACGGGCTGCAAATCAAAAGTTACTGGGATGGTGACATTGCCAAATGCAACTGGCAGCCGCAACCTTTTCACGGGGGCTGGTCTCAGCTGACCTGCGGAGGTGTCATTGCCACCATTGTTGATTGTCACTGTATTGCCACGGCCATGGCCACGGCGTACCGCAATGAAAACCGGCCGCTGAATTCGGAGCCGCGCTACCTGTTCGCCACCGGTTCCATCAACATTCGTTATCTGAAACCGGCGTCGGTCAATGAAGCCATCGAGTTGCAGGCCCAGGTTATCAATATCAAATATGACAAAAAGTATACGCTGCATTGTGATGCGCTGGTCAATGGTGAAAAAGTAGCTGATGCGCAGGTTATTGCGCTGCTTGTATGGCGCAGCGACCGGCCGGAAGAGGCCGCAGATGGGTTCAAGATTTAGGCATTAGCGGTCACGGCATCAAGTACCTCTTAAAACAGGCCGTTAAGTATTTATCGGTTTAACGTGGAAACCTGTTCGTGCGCACAGCGCCACCAACGCGTTCACCATGCCTTGTAACCACTAAGGTGAAATACCATGGATAAACAGCTAGAAGCATTACGCCAGCGGGTATGCGAATTCGCAGAGGCAGAAATCGCGCCCCTGGCCGACCAGATCGACCGCAGCGATGAAGTCCCGCCACAGGTATGGAAGAAAATCGGCGACCAGAAATTAATGGGCATCACGATCCCAAAAAAATATGGCGGTGAGGAGATGTCCTATCTGGCCCATGTCATCGTTACCGAGGAACTGTCGCGGGCGTCGGGAACCGTGGGCTTTTCCTATGCGGCGCATTCGAACATCTGCATGGACAACCTGTATCGCCACGGCACCGAAGCCCAACGGCAAAAATACCTGCCGCCATTGATTGCCGGTGAATATCTCGGTGCCCTTGCCATGTCCGAACCCGATGCCGGCTCTGACGTGGTGGGTTCCATGGCCTGTCACGCGGAAAAAGTCGACGGCGTGTGGGTGGCCAACGGCACCAAACGCTGGATCACCAACGGCCCCGATGCCGGTGTACTTATTGTCTATATGCGAACCGCCGATAAAAAACAGGCCGGTTCGCACTCCATTACTGCATTTTTGGTGGAACCGGGCATGCAAGGTTTTTCCGCCGGTGAGAAAATTGACAAGCTGGGCATGCGCGGCGCAGGCAACTGCGAATTGTACTTTCAGGATTGCGAGATCCCGGAACAAAACGTGCTCGGCGAAGTCAACGAGGGCGTGAGCGTATTGATGGCGGGTCTGAACTCGGAACGGCTGTTACTGTGTGGCGGACCGCTGGGTATCATGCAAGCGGCACTGGATACCGTCATACCCTATACCCATCAACGGGAACAATTCGGCCAGCCCATCGGCAACTTTCAAATGGTGCAGGCAAAATTGGCAGACATGTATACGCAACTACAGGCCTCAAGGGCACTGGTCTACAATATTGGTGAACGGTTCAGTAATGATGACCGCAGCATCGGCAAGGACGTCGCCGCGGCCTGTTTATTTGCATCTCAGGCATCAGTGCAGGTATCGTTGGATGCCATACAAATCATGGGCGGCCGCGGCTACCGCAACGATGAGATTCCCGGACGCCTGTTGCGCGATGCTAAAATTTACGAGATTGGCGGCGGCACCAATGAAATACGCCGTATCGTGATCGCCCGTGACCTGCTGAAAGAATCCGCGCCCGCCAAAAAGTAAGGACGGCACCATGACCAACAGCAACAACCATTCAACCGACATTGTCATCGTAGCGGCACGCCGCACCCCGCTGGGTTCCATGCTGGGCAGCCTGGCCGCGGTTAGCGCGCCGCAACTGGGCAGTCATGCCATTAAAGCCGTATTGGAAGACAGCAACATTGAGGCGGCCAGCATTAGCGAAGTGCTGATGGGTTGCGTGTTACCCGCCGGCGTGGGCCAGGCGCCGGCGCGCCAGGCAGCGTTACTGGCTGGTATCCCCACCTCCACCGGCTGTACCACGGTCAATAAAGTCTGTGGCTCCGGCATGAAAACCATAATGCTGGGACACGACCTGATCAGGGCAGGGTCGGCTACTCGCGTGGTGGCCGGCGGCATGGAGTCCATGAGTAACGCGCCTTACCTGCTGCCCAAAGTTCGCAGTGGTTTGCGCCTTGGCCACCACGAAGTCATCGATCATATGTTTTTCGACGGCCTGGAAAATGCCAGCGATAATTTATTAATGGGCCACTTTGCCGAACGTTGCGTCGACAAATACGCATTTACCCGCGAACAACAGGATGAATACGCCATTGAATCGGTAAACCGCGCCCGCAGAGCCATCGAGGAACAGCAGTTCGCGGCGGAAATTACGCCGGTGCCCGTTTCCATCAAGGGCCAGCAGCACCTCGTTACTGATGATGAACAGCCAGGTAAATCCAATATCGACAAGATCCCCCAATTGAAGCCGGCGTTCCGCAAGGATAACGGCACTGTCACCGCTGCCAACTCATCATCCATCTCTGATGGCGCCGCGGCGGTTATGTTGATGCGCGATGATGACGCGCGGCAAAACGGCATTCAACCATTGGCAAGAATCGTCGCCCACGCCAGTTATGCCCAGGCGCCGGAAGATTTCACCACGGCACCCATTGGCGCCATCAACCGGCTCAAGGAAAAAACCGGCTGGCAGGAAAATGATATAGATTTATACGAAATCAACGAAGCATTCGCCGTGGTGGCGATGGCGGCCATTCGTGACCTGTCGCTTGACCCTAGCAAGGTTAATGTCAATGGCGGGGCCTGTGCCTTGGGACACCCTATCGGCGCCACCGGCGCGCGTCTAGTGGTTACGTTGATCCATGCGTTGAAACATCGCGGTTTAAAACGTGGTATCGCCTCCTTATGCATAGGAGGCGGCGAAGCCACGGCCATCGCCATCGAAGTCGTCTAACAGCCGGCATTTAAAGGATTACACGATTAACAGATTACATTATGCCCGTTATCAAATCACAAATTGACACCGCTTCTGATGTGTTTCAGTCCAATGCCCGCCATACCATGGCATTGACCGAAGACTTAAAAATTGCCGTTAAAGCCGCCCGCGAAGGCGGATCGGAAAAGGCCCGTGACAAACATGTACAACGGGGAAAACTGCTGGTGCGCGACCGAATCAATAAGCTTATTGATCCGGACAGCCGCTTCCTGGAATTCTCCCCGCTGGCCGCTTACGGGCTTTACGACAACCAGGTGCCCTGTGCCGGCATTGTGACCGGCATTGGCACCGTGCACGGCCAGGATGTGGTTATCGTGGCCAATGATGCCACCGTTAAAGGCGGCACTTATTATCCCATCACCGCCAAAAAACATTTGCGCGCCCAGGAGATCGCCGAACAAAATCATTTACCCTGCATTTACCTGGTGGATTCCGGCGGCGCCTATTTACCCATGCAGGATGAAGTGTTCCCCGACCGGGATCATTTTGGACGTATCTATTACAACCAGTCACGCATGTCCGCCAAAGGTATTCCACAGATCGCAGTGGTCATGGGTTCCTGTGTCGCTGGTGGCGCCTATGTGCCATCGATGAGCGATGAAACAGTCATCGTTAAAAACCAGGGCACCATTTACCTGGGCGGGCCGGAACTGGTGAAAGCCGCCACCGGGGAAACGGCTGACATCGAACAACTGGGCGGTGGCGAAATGCATTGCCGGACATCCGGTGTTAGCGACCACCTTGCCGACGACGATGAGCACGCCCTGCAAATCACCCGTGACATCGTAGCCAACCTGAATTATCAAGGCGCCGTATCCCTGCCGCAACACGCATTCGAAGAACCGTTATATAGCGCCGAAGAACTTTACGGCGTAGTGCCACAAAACACCAAAGAACAATACGACAGCCGCGAAATCATTGCCCGGCTGGTGGACGGGTCCGAATTACATGAGTTCAAGGCACTTTATGGACGCAACCTGGTATGTGGCTTTGCCCATATCATGGGATATCCGGTGGGTATCCTGGCCAACAACGGTGTGCTGTTTTCCGAATCGGCTTTAAAGGGCACTCACTTCATTCAACTGTGCAGTCAACGGCGCATTCCTTTGCTGTTTTTGCAGAACATCACCGGGTTTATGGTTGGCACCCAGTTTGAACAGGGCGGCATCGCCAAGCACGGCGCTAAAATGGTATCGGCGGTATCGTGTGCCAACGTGCCCAAGTTTACCGTCATTACCGGCGGGTCGTTTGGCGCGGGTAACTATGCTATGTGCGGCCGAGCATTTGCACCACGCCAGTTGTGGATGTGGCCCAATGCGCGTATCTCGGTGATGGGCGGCGAGATGGCAACCTATGTACTAAGCTCCATCCGCGAAGAAGGCATGAAAGCGCGGGGCCAAACCTGGCACGCTGACAACAAAGCGGAATTTGAAGCCTCCGTCAAACAACAGTTCGACACACAATCCCATCCGTACTATGCCTCGGCACGATTGTGGGACGATGGCATTATCGATCCAAGGGACACACGGCGTATCATCGGAATGGGATTACGGGTGGCCGCCAATGCCCCCATTGAAAAAACCGATTTCGGCGTATTCAGAATGTAACCTCTGTTATTGAGGTTCCAGGTAATTAGATTAGAGCTTATAGAAAAGGTATTCACATGTCTGACAACCTGCTCATATCCACTGATGAACGCGGTATCTGCACCATCAAGCTGAATCGTCCCAATGTGCATAATGCGTTTGATCCCGATCTCATTGAAACGCTGTCCATTCAACTGACGTTTGCCGCGGATGACGATACCATTCGGGTCATTGTCATTACCGGTGAAGGTCCCACTTTTTCCAGCGGCGCTGACATTAACTGGATGCGCTCCATGGTTAAATACGACCACAATAAAAACAGTACCGACGCCATGAAACTGGCACAAATGCTCCATAAACTTTATAGCCTGCCAAAGCCTACAATTGCACTGGTAAACGGCTCGGCTTATGGCGGCGCCCTGGGCATCATTGCCTGCTGCGATATTGCCATCGCCCATCATGATGCCGTCTTCGCGTTCACAGAAGTGAAACTGGGGATTGTGCCCGCCGTGGTATCCCCCTATGTCATTGACGCCATTGGCCATCGCCGCGCCAAGCGCCTGTTTTTAACCGGTAAAAAATTCTCTGCAAACGACGCGCTGCATATGGGGTTACTACACAAAGTGGTCGCTTCCGATGAACTGGACAGTGCGCTGCAGCACGACCTGGAACTGCTACTCAACGCCGGGCCGTCGGCACAAAAAGAATGCAAGCGGCTAATTCATAAATTTACCAATATTTCCGATGACGTATCGGAATACACCGCAGAGCTTATCGCCCAAATCCGTATCTCCAAGGAAGGACAGGAAGGCCTTACCGCGTTTCTGGAAAAACGCAAGCCGGACTGGATCAAGTAAACGGCATGCCGATATGCAGGCGCTTCCCGAAAAAGTCACTATTGTCGAAGTCGGCCCCCGTGATGGTTTGCAGTTTGAACCGTCAACATTAAACATAAAAGACAAGCTGGCTTTTATCGAACAGCTGGCCGATTGTGGATTAACTCACATTGAAGCCGGCAGTTTTGTCTCTCCCGGAAAAATCCCCCAGCTTGCCGACAGTGACGACGTGTTCCGACGACTCAAACCCCGGGAAGGAGTGATTTATTCTGCATTGGTTCCTAATGAAAAAGGCATGGAACGCGCACTGAAAGTCAAAGTGAGCGCTATTGCATTGTTTACCGCGGCATCGGAGACGTTTTGCCGGAAGAATATCGGCTGCTCCATTGATGAATCTTTTGCCCGTTTCGACCCCGTAATTCAAATGGCAAAACACAACAACGTAAAGGTGCGCGGTTATATATCGTGTGTCCTGGGCTGCCCTTACGAAGGCAATATTTCCGCACAAAAAGTCACTGCGATTGCAAAGCGCTTATACGACGCCGGTTGCGACGAAATTTCCCTGGGGGATACCATTGGCAGTGGCACCCCTCTACGGGCACAGGCATTGATTTCACAAACCACTGGTGCGGTACCGGTCAACCAACTGGCCGTGCATTTTCACGACACCCGCGGCCAGGCCTTGGCCAATATATTGGCCAGCCTGCAAATGGGTATCAGTATCGTGGATGCATCGGTTGCGGGGCTGGGCGGCTGTCCCTACGCGGAAGGCGCCACCGGTAACGTGGCCACCGAAGACGTGGTTTACATGTTGGATGGCCTGGGCATTACTACCGGCATCGACATCGATTGCCTGATCAAAACGGGTAATGACATATCAACCAAATTACAACGCCGCAATAACAGCCGCGTTGGCAACGCCGGCGTTCCTCACTGGCAATACAGGGAGACAACATCATGACGACACCACCGCCTGTTCATGCCCTGATAACCGGCGGCGCTTCCGGGTTGGGATTGGCAACGGCGCAATTGATTATTCACCAGGGCGGCAAAGTCGCCATGCTGGATATCAACGAACAAGCCGGCCAGCAGGCAGTCAAGCAACTGGGTGACAACGCACTGTTCATAGAAACCGACGTCACCCATGAATCACAAGTGGATGCGGCAGTGGAAGAGACAGTCAACCAGTTTGGGTACATCAACCTCGCTGTCAATTGTGCCGGCATTGCCCCCAGCCAGCGGGTACTGGGTAAAGAAGCCCTCATGGCTACCGAGGATTTTGCCAGAGCTGTAACCATCAACCTCACCAGCACGTTTAGTGTTTGCCGCGCCGCTGCCAATGCCATGCAACATAATACCCCGCAACAGGATGATGAACGCGGCGTTATCATCAATACCGCCTCCATCGCTGCGTTTGACGGCCAGATCGGCCAGGCCGCTTATGCCGCCTCCAAGGGTGGTGTCGCCAGCATGACCCTGCCGCTGGCGCGCGAATTTGCCCGCTTTGGCATCCGTGTCGTCACCATTGCACCGGGATTGTTTAAAACACCGCTGTTTGACAAACTGCCGGAAAAAGCCATCAACGCGTTGACGGAATCCATTCCCTTTCCCAAACGCATCGGCCGGCCGGAAGAATTTGCGGATTTGGTATTGCATATTTATAACAACCGGATGTTTAACGGCGAAGTTATCCGACTGGATGGGGCATTGCGGATGTAGGGTGGGCATAGCCCACCTGTCATATCGGCGGCAAGGACCGTTTACCGATAAACGGTAAGGTGGGCGATGCCCACCCTACACGGTTTTAGGCGTAGGGTGGTTTTATACACCTACGATACATAGGTAAACTGCGCAGTGTATAGGGTGGGTGTATGCCCTCAAGATGCATAGCCCACCAATCATGCCTGGTCAAACATGGGAAGTGT
Source organism: Gammaproteobacteria bacterium (assembly GCA_050116575.1). Classification (GTDB taxonomy): domain Bacteria; phylum Pseudomonadota; class Gammaproteobacteria; order SZUA-152; family SZUA-152; genus JAKEGK01. Next base: position 10,357 of record JASFOJ010000059.1, read on the forward strand.
GTAGTGTGTAGGGTGGGCATAGCCCACCATTTAGGCCTTCGTCAATCACCACCCACCGATAAGGCTTATTTGATGCGGTAAGGATCTATGATGAACAAACCACTCTGGCAACCCACCAAAGAACAGCAAAAAAACTCCAACATGGCGCGCTTTATGGAGCGCGTAAACCACGCGCATCAGTTGTCTTTGTCTGATTATCCTGCATTGCATCAATGGTCCATCGAAAACAAGGAGGATTTCTGGACGGCGGTTTGGGACTTTTGCGGTGTCGTTGCTTCTCAACCGTGGCAATCGGTTATCGAGAAAACGGACGAGCTGCCGGGTTATCAATGGTTTAACGGCAGCCGGTTAAACTTTGCGGAAAACCTGTTACGCCACGCCCGGCCCGACAACCATCATCCCGCGATCATTTTCCGTGGCGAAGATAAAATCCAGCGTGCTCTCAGCTTTGCCGAACTCCACCAACAGGTTGCCAAACTTTCGGCCGCTTTGCGCAATGCCGGTGTCACACAAGGTGACCGGGTGGCAGGCTTCATGCCCAATATGCCGGAGACCATTATCGCCATGCTGGCCACCACCAGTATCGGCGCCGTCTGGTCCTCATGTTCTCCGGACTTTGGCGTCAACGGCGTTTTGGACCGTTTCGGGCAAATCGAGCCCAAGGTACTGTTTTGCTGTGACGGCTACTATTTCAAGGGCAACACCATTGACGTCCTGCCCACGGTTGCGCAAATCACACAGCGTATTCCCAGTCTCCAAAACGTCATCGTCGTTCCATATGCGTCTTCGCAATCCCATTTTCCCAAGATTGAAAAGGCGATTATCTATAGTGACTTTATCGCAAAAGCATCGGCGACAACCATCGAGTTTGAGCAACTATCTTTTATGCACCCGGTGTATATCATGTACTCGTCCGGCACCACCGGCAAACCCAAGTGTATCGTCCACGGCGCGGGCGGGACATTGTTGCAACATTTAAAAGAGTTGGTATTGCATACCGATGTTAAGCCCGATGAGCGCATCTTTTATTTCACCACCTGCGGCTGGATGATGTGGAACTGGCTGGTGAGCAACCTGGCGGTGGGTGCAACGGTCATGTTGTACGACGGTGCGCCGTTATATCCCAACCCTGACAGCCTGTTTGAGTACGCCGACCGGGAACAGTTTTCCGTATTCGGCACCAGCGCCAAATATTTATCAGCTTTGGAAAAAAGCGGTGCGGTACCCAACCAGTCCTATAACCTGGACAAATTGCGTTGCATATTGTCCACCGGCTCACCCTTATTACCCGAATCCTATGATTATGTTTATCAGAAAATAAAAGCCGACCTGCAATTGTCATCCATTTCCGGGGGTACCGATATCATTTCCTGCTTTGCACTGGGCAATCCCATGCTGCCCGTCTACAAGGGCGAACTGCAATCCATCGGCCTGGGCATGGAAGTGGTAGTGCTTGATGAACAAGGCCGGCCTGTCCGCGAACAAAAAGGGGAACTCAGTTGCAAGCCGCCCTTCCCGTCCATGCCGGTGTATTTCTGGAATGATCCGGATCATCAAAAATACCGGAACGCGTATTTTAACAAATATCCCGATATCTGGACCCACGGTGACTACGCGGAAATCACCGACCACGACGGACTGATTATTCATGGGCGATCCGACGCCGTGTTAAACCCCGGCGGGGTACGCATCGGCACCGCCGAAATTTACCGCCAGGTCGAAAAACTTCCCCAGGTATTGGAAAGCATCGCCGTGGGCCAGCAGTGGGATGGCGATACCCGCATTATTTTATTTGTGAAACTGGCGGAAAACCTCAAGCTGGATGATCAATTAAGGACTAAAATTAAAACCATGATCCGACAAAACACCACGCCCCGCCACGTGCCGGCCAAAATTATTCAGGTACCCGATATTCCCCGTACCATCAGTGGCAAAATCGTGGAACTGGCGGTGACCAATATCATTCACCAACAGCCGGTTAAAAACCGCGACGCCCTGGCAAACCCTGAGGCGCTAACGGCGTTTGAGAACATTTCCGAGTTACAGGAACCTTAATTATGACCGATTCGGCGTTATCACCCGGCCAGCGACTGCACAACGCCATACAACAGGAACACCCTCTTGCGGTCGTAGGCACCATCAACGCTTTTTGTGCCCTGCTGGCGCAACAGGCGGGATTAAATGCCATTTACTTGTCCGGCGCCGGTGTCGCCAACGCCTCGTTCGGTATACCGGACCTTGGCATGACAACACTGGACAACGTTATTGAAGACGCCAGCCGTATTACCGGCGTCTGTAATTTACCATTGATCGTGGATGCCGATACCGGCTTTGATGATCCTGCGCGTGCCACTGGCAGCCTGATTGAGGCCGGCGCCGCCGCCATACAAATCGAGGACCAGGTTGACAGCAAACGCTGCGGCCACCGTCCCGGCAAAGTCCTGGTGTCAGCCACGCAAATGCAGCAACGCATTAAAGCCGCGGTTAACGGTAAAACAGATGCCTCGTTTGTGATTGTCGCCCGCACCGATGCGTACGCCGTCGAAGGCATAAACGCCGCCATCGACCGGGCCAACGGCTATATCGATGCCGGCGCGGATATTATATTCGCCGAAGCCCTGACCGATATCGACGAATATAAGCAGTTTTGCCGTGCGGTATCCGCTCCTGTCCTTGCCAATATAACCGAGTTCGGCAAAACGCCGTTGTTTTCCATGAACGAGTTGGGTAACGCCGGCGTGCAACTGGTGTTGTATCCATTAACGGCATTCCGGGCCATGAGTGCAGCAGCACTGGATGTTTACAAAACCATACACCGGGAGCACACCCAGGCGCCGCTGCTCGACCGTCTGCAAAGCCGCGAACAACTCTACGATATTCTGGATTATTATCGCTATGAAAAAGCGCTAGACGAAGAATTGTCAAAAGATGAAGACTGATGGTTACTGTGAATGGCCATTAATAGCAACATAAAAAAATCCGCCGGGCTGGCTGACGTGATCGCCGGCGAATCGGCCATTTGCACTGTGAACCAACAGGGCGCGGGACTGAATTATCGCGGCTATACCATCGACGACCTCGCTTCACAAGCCACTTTTGAAGAAGTGGCATATCTGCTGTTATACCATAAATTGCCTGACCGGAATGAACTGGACGATTATTGCCGGCGGCTGCAATCGCTGCGCACGTTACCCCCAACCCTGAAAAAAACACTGGAACAAATACCGGCAAATACCCACCCCATGGACGTCTTGCGCACCGGCTGTTCCCTGCTGGGGTGTATTGAACCGGAAACGGATTTTGCCCGGCAACAGACCATTGCCGACCGCCTGCTGGCAGTATTACCATCGATACTGTTGTACTGGTATCGCTTTCACGCGGACAACAGGCGCATTGATACAGGTGTGGAGGCCCAAACCACCGGTGAATATTTCTTAAAATTGTTGACCGATAAAGCACCTGGAAAATTGCACTGCGATGCCATGAACGCATCGCTGATCCTGTACGCAGAACACGAGTTCAATGCTTCGACCTTTGCGGCCCGCGTGGCAGCATCCACCTTATCGGATTTCTATTCGGCAGTTGTGGCGGCCATCGGCACGCTGCGCGGGCCCTTACACGGAGGCGCCAATGAGGCGGCCATGCAATTGATACAACGATTTCACTCTCCCGACAAAGTAGCACCTGCCTTGCAACAGGCCCTGGCCAACAAGGAAAAAGTTATGGGATTCGGCCACCGGGTTTATAAAACGTCCGATCCGCGCAGCGTCATTATTAAACTCTGGTCGAAGAAATTGAGCGAACAAAACGGTGACAATGTTATCTTTCCCGTATCGGAAGCCATCGAGCAATACATGTGGAACGAGAAACGCCTGTTTCCCAATCTGGATTTTTACAGCGCTTCCGCTTATTTCTTCATGGGCATACCGGTAACATTATATACGCCGATTTTTGTGTGCTCCCGGATTACCGGCTGGGCGGCGCATATCATGGAACAGCGGGCTCACAATGCGTTGATCCGGCCCGGGTCCCGCTATATTGGTCCACAACAACAACCATTTATTCCTATTGATCAGCGATGATGGAACGTATTCTGGCTCATTTGTCGATCTCACCATTACTTTAATGACTATGACCGATTATCGAAACGCGCAACGCCCACCACCGGATGCCGTCCTTACCGCCATCGCGGATTATGTTATTGATGATACCATCCATAGCGAAGAGGCATACCGCACCGCGCGCTTGTGTCTACTGGACAGCATGGGCTGCGCCATGCTGGCCCTGGATTATCCAGCGTGCACACGCTTATTGGGACCAATAGTGCCCGGAGCAACATATAAAGGCGGCGTTAACGTACCCGGAACCCGCTTTATCCTGGACCCGGTACAGGCGGCGTTTAACATTGGCACCATGATTCGCTGGCTTGACTATAACGATACCTGGCTGGCGGCGGAATGGGGCCATCCGTCGGACAATCTGGGCGGTATCCTGGCGGTGGCCGCTTACGTTTGCAGCCAACGATTGCAAACCAATGAAACCCCGCTGTATATATCGGATGTGTTAACGGCCATGATCAAAGCTTATGAAATTCAGGGTGTCCTGGCATTAAACAATAGCTTTAATACCGTGGGGCTGGACCATGTCATCCTGGTGCGCGTTGCCACCACGGCGGTTGCCACCGCCATGCTGAGTGGCACGAAAGAACACATTATAAATGCGCTGTCCAATGCCTGGGTCGACGGCGGCGCGTTGCGCACCTACCGCCACGCACCCAACACCGGCTCGCGTAAAAGCTGGGCCGCCGGCGACGCCACCAGCCGCGGCGTATGGCACGCATTGAATGCACTAAAAGGTGAAATGGGATATCCGTCGGCGTTGACCGCGCCACGCTGGGGGTTTTATGACGTGCTATTCAAGGGCCAGGGATTTTCGCTAACCCAACCGTTTGCCAGCTATGTAATGGAAAACATTCTATTCAAAGTCTCGTTTCCCGCGGAGTTTCACGCGCAAACCGCGGTGGAAGCGGCGCTGCAATTGCACCCCGAAATCAGCAACCGGCTCGATGACATTGAACGTATTCAAATTGATACCCAGGAAGCGGGTGCGCGCATTATTGACAAAATCGGCCCACTGGATAATACAGCCGATCGAGATCATTGCCTGCAATACATGGTGGCAGTTGCCCTGCTGTTCGGCCGCCTGACGGCCGAAGATTACGAGGACGTCGTCGCCCGCGATCCACGCATTGACCAACTACGCCAAACCATGCAGGTATCAGAGCAAACATCCTACACCCGTGATTACCTTGATCCGGACAAGCGCTCCATTGCCAATGCCATCCAGGTCTTTTTCACCGACGGCATGGCCACCGATCGAATCGAAGTACACTACCCCATTGGCCACCGGCAGCGGCGCAACGAAGCCATACCATTGCTGCGGCAAAAGCTGGCCAACAATCTCGTTAACATCAAAAACCCGGACGGTGTGTTACAACTGTTCGACGACCATCAGACCCTGCCGGGCCTGACAGTCGACGAGTTTACCAAGCGATTTGAGCTGCATTAAACACTAAATCAGCAATCATCATCCGCCATCATTTCCCCGGTATACGGATCTGTCAGCGGCTCGCCGTTGTCATCGGTCCAGATAACATTGACAAACATCATGGAACCTATTCGGTCATTGTAGTTATCCAGCGCCAACCTGATATCGGAATCTTTCAGGCCGTTATAAACAAACACTTTCCCTTCCCTCTCCATGGCCAGTTGCTCCGCTGACGGATGAAGCAACTGATCCAGCTCAAACTCATAAAACAAACTCATTTGAGTCTCACCGGCTGCCACCGTCGATAACCCCGACACCGCCAACAACCAAGCGGCAGCAATACTGACAATACTGCGGTTAAATATATTCATGACACAATCTCCTCAACTGATATCACAGGTAACCAGCATACGCCCATAAAAAGAAGCAACAACGCACGGCGGGCGTTTACCGAGAAAGACACCAGGGAGAAGAAAACGGTTTAGCGGAGCACTCTACGATAAAAAATTGCCCCATTTTTCAATCAAGTTCTCGGGGCATAATCTTAATTGGTGGTGATGATGGTGGTGGTGGTGGTGGTGGTTTTATTGTACCACCGTCAACGATTTGCTTATAGTTATCATTATGCGGTCACTCACCAGTCGGACCGCTTTATCGACATCGTGATAGGTGTTACAGGTATTGTTATTACTATCGCCATACATATTGTTGTCATCTTGCGGAACACCGCCCACCTCAATACCATACAACACAATTCTTTCCGGCAGCATATTAAGCTTGTCACCCAACGTCAATGTCTCTGCGACACCCACATCATGACTGGAAAATGGCGAATCACTCTGCTTTAGTTGATCCCACTGCCCCACCTCCAACTGGTGAATGGTTCCCGCCGCACCACCCAGGACCGCATCCACCAGGATCGCCAGATCCGCATCTTTGATAAAATCCAGCAGCGCCATGCCCGGCCGGTCGCAACAAACCAGATTCACATTCGCTTTCACGCTACTGGTCATTTGGTGTTGCCGTTTTAAATAGTCGATAACCTGCCAACCCAGGCGATCCATGCCGAACGGTGAACCGATCCCCACCACCGTCACGTTCATTGGCGATGGACTTTGAGTTTTAAAAAATGGGTGGAACAGGAAATACAGGGATCATAGTTTCGTATCACCGTTTCACTGCGCAACCGCAGCTCATCGTCACTTTGATCCAGACCAAATGCCTGCAACGAGGTCGCCAGATCCTGTTCGATACGAGCCTGGTTCTGACTGGTGGGAGGAATGATGTCGGCGTTAAAGACCTGACCATTATCATCCAGTTGGTAACGGTGCCAGAGAATACCCCTCGGTGCTTCCGTGCAACCAAAACCGGTACCGGCCCTTGGCAAGACTTTTACATGGGGCGTTGACGTCGGTTGGTATTGTTCCATTATTTCAATCGCTTCCAGGAACGCGCAATAAATTTCCGCGGCCCGCGCCACGATGCTGTGGAACATATTATTGGACGGAAACGCAATACCAGTATCCTTCACCGTTTGCTTGACTTCGTCAGACAGCTTGTCAAAATTCAAATTGATACGGGCAAGCGGGCCCACCAGGTATGGCTTGCCATTCAGGTGCGAATGCAATGCTGTGGAATGCGGCACATGGGTTTCGGCGAAATGCTGCTGGTAGTCGGCGATATCAATATCCAGTCCGCCGCTGGAAACCAGGCGGCCTTCGTTCATGGGGTATTCATGCTCATGACTCAGGGCAACACTGGTAAAATTCTGCTGGTCATCGGGCAACTGCAGCGACGCGGCCCATTCCACCAAAGCCTTGGCCATGGGCAGCGCACGTTTAAATTCATCCAGCAGCGCTTTGACCTCTGCGACGGAAGGGGCTCCGTAAAATCCACCAGCGCATACACCCACCGGATGCACCGAACGGCCACCCAGTAAACGGATCAACCGGTTACCCAGGGCCTGCAACTGCACGCCACGGCGCACTTCATCGGGATACTTGTCCGCCATGGCAATGGCGTTGTTGAAACCCAGGAAATCCGGCGCTGCCAATAAATGAATGTGCAAGGCATGGCTTTCAATCCATTCACCGCAATACATTAATCGCCGCATGGTTCTAACCCACGGTCCGGGGTCCGCTGCGAAAATACTTTCAATGGCATGCACCGCGCTCATTTGATACGCCACCGGGCAAATGCCGCAGATACGCGCCACCACATCAGGAACATCAGAAAAAGGACGGCCTTCCAGTAATTTTTCGAATAAGCGGGGCGGTTCAAATATACGCAGATGCAACTTGTCGATATGGTTATCCTTGATGGACAACTCCAGCGCGCCCTCGCCTTCGACGCGGGCCAGTACGGGTACTTCGATTGAAATGTTTTTGTGCTCGGTCATGGTCCGCTATCTTGACTTCCAGTACTCACCGGCATCGTGAAACTCCGGCGCTTCGCTGTTGATAAACAGAAAACGTTTGGCCACTTCTTCAGGCACCAGCCCCAAGCCCTCAAACCGCCTTCCCAGTGACTGGGTATTCACATTTTCGGCGGGACCGTAACAGCCATAACAGCCACGACCGACATGGGGACAGATTGATCCGCATCCGGTGCGCGTCACCGGTCCCATGCAGGGCATGTTTCCTGCCACCATCACACAAACCGTGTGTTGACGCTTGCAGTCCATGCAGACTTTGTCCGCTTGCTGTGTTGGTGTTACGCCGGACAGTAAATTGCGCACCGCCGTTAACACCTGGCGGGTATTGACCGGACAACCCCACAATTCCAGATCAACGTGAACGTGTTTGCGAATTGGGCTAGACGTCGCCAGGGTTTGAATATACTCCGGTGTTGCGTATACCGAGGACACCCATTCATCGGCACTGGCGAAATTACGTAATGCCTGGATACCGCCGGCGGTGGCGCACGCGCCGATAGTGATGAGGTATCGGCTGCTATCGCGTACGCGTTTAATCCGGTCGCGATCGGCGGGTGTGGTAATACTGCCTTCCACAAAAGCAATATCCACCGGCGTTTCATTGTCTACAGGACCTGCTTCGGGAAAATGAACAATATTTACCATTGAGGCCAATGTCAGCAGGTCTTCACCGGCGTTAAGAAACGCCAATTGACAACCGTCGCAGGATGCAAATTTATGAACGGCTATTTTCGGTTTGTCTTTCCCGCTTTGCATGCGCACTAAAATCCCTTGATGCCAAATAGATCTTTGATGTCCCGGTAACAAAATACCGGCCCGTCACGGCAGATAAACTTGCCGCCGTACTGGCAATGACCACAATGGCCGATACCGCAATGCATGTTGCGCTCCATGCTCAACCAGATGTCTTCCTCATCCACGCCGCGCTCCAGCATGTATTTAACCACGACCCGCATCATACCTTCCGGGCCACACATCATGACAATAACCTGTTTATTGTCAAAGCGCAGATCGTTAAATAAACTGGTCACTGGTCCCACATGCCATGGCCATAATGGTTCACCGGCATCGGCCGCCACCAGCACCCGGGTATCCGGCGCCTGACGCCACTGGTCATAGCGTTCTTTCCAGATAAAATCACTGGAATGCTTGACGCCCTGCACGATATTCATCATGCCAAAGCGTTCCCGGCGGCGCATCATATAGTTAATCACGGAAACCACCGGTGCACAGCCCAAACCGCCGGTAACGACCACGATGTCCCGTTGTTCGGCATCCAGCAGCGGCCAACCGCGGCCAAAGGGACCACGCACCCCGATGGTACTGCCTTCTTTCAGGTTTGCGACACCTTTGGTAATACGGCCAACGGTGCGAATGGTATGGTCCAGCATATGTTCGTCCTGCGGATCCGACACGATGGAAATGGGCACTTCACCGACGCCGTGCAGGTACAACATGTTGAATTGACCTGGTTCGAAGGTATATTTTTTATGAACCCGTGCATCGGTAAAACGCAGCCGCAGGGTAAACAACGTGGGCGACTCCTGAATACGCTCAACGATTGTCGCTTCATGGGGAAGGTAAGGATTATTCACTGCCCGGTTCTCCACAAATTGCGGCTGCTTCTTCGGTAATATCAATCCCTACGGGACACCAGGTTATGCAGCGCCCGCAACCCACACAACCGGACCGGCCATATTGATCATGCCAGCTGCCCAGCTTGTGGGTCAGCCATTGCCGGTAACGCTGTGCCGTGGCGGCACGAATGGTAATACCGTGAATATAGCTGTGCCCCTGGGTAAAGCAGGAATCCCATTGCCGGTAATACTCGCTGCTTTTGCCGTCCAATGAGGGCACATCTTCTTCCGCGTGACAAAAGCAAGTGGGACATACGGAGGTACAATTGCCGCAGGACAGGCAGCGCGTTGCAACGTCGTCCCAACGGCTGTGCTCCAGATTTGAAAACAGCGCATCACGTAAATTAGTCGACGGCAACGCGCGCTGTTGTTGGGCAGCCGCTCGCTCGATTTCCTCGTCCGCCGCCGCTATTTGCGCTTCGGTGGCCGCCGCTGTTGGCAGCTTGTCGATAATTGCCAACCCTTTGTCACTGCGCCCGTGTACCAGGAAACCCTCATCGGTTTCCGAAAGCACGATATCGTAACCATAGTCGGCACGGGGACCATCACCGGTAGAGGCACAAAAGCAGGTTTGCGCCGGATGGGTACAATTAACAGCCACCAACAACAATTGCTGCCGGCGGGCCTTGTAATAAGGATCCTTGTTGTTCCCTTGCAGAAAATGTTTGTCCTGGATGTACAATGCCGCCAGATCGCAGGCACGCACACCAATCAACGCCAGGGGTTGCGGATCCGGTGTCATATCCACAAACCGAAGCGATCCATCTTCGCCCTGCTCCGAACGCCACAGTGGTTCACGCGAGGCAAAAATATAAGGCTTTATCGCCTGGGGCCCGTTAGCCCAGGCAAAATACCGTGGATGATCGCTTGTTTCCAACTGATAGTGACCGGGCGACTGCTGTTGGCAAATGCCTTTTGGTAACTGGCCGCAATCATCCAGGGCATCGTAAACGATAGCGCCATCGGCCACACGAGGCCCCGCACAATAATAGCCCTCCTCCTGCAGGGTATCGATCAGGCTTTGTAACGAGGCGCGTTGAATGTACAGGATAGAACTCTTAGCCATTACGGTCTTTTGGTTGATTTTACTTCTATAAATACCAGACTAACATTGTCGTGAATTTGTGATAACCCGTCCTTGATTTAGATTAGTATAGTCACCAAAAAAACCATTAGCTCGCCGGCTGGCCTGTCGCCGGGCTCCTACATACAGGTTAAATTTTACTCACGGGAATGTAGCGGCCGACAACAGCAAACCAAAATCATCGCTATTTCGACCGCCTGGCAATCGTGACCGGAGATGCTCAATTGTCAAAATGGAGAAACAACAGGACAAACGTTTGCGCAGGACGATGGGAGCGCAGCCCGTCCTTTCCGAGCGTAACCTGAAGCGACAACCGCCTGCGCCACTGGTATGAGCCAAGGTTGTATGAACGACGGTTTCTCTGGATGACTGAAGATGTCACGGGTCGCAATAACACATGAAAAACGTCAAGAAGTCTCGGGCGATTGCGCCAAGATGAAGCAATCGTCGACGGTAGCCAGCTTGAGCCCGTCAGTGTAGCCAGTGCAATATTAATCATCCTCGTCACACTATTTTTGTTGCTGAACTTCGCGAATTGAGACCAGCTGCAAGTCCTCGTCAATGGTAATACCAACACCGGGGCAATAATATTTTTCATCGGCCTCGTCCGGCGCCAGGTCGCTGGTGTCTTCCATCTCCACGCAATTTTCAAATTCACCCGCCGGGACTTCAATTTCCTCTCCGCCAGCGATGTTTTCGCTGCGGTCCAGCGCCACACCGGGAGCAATCTCCTGATAATATCGTGCACCGACGAGATAAGCGCCGCCCGGCATTATGATGCCCGGCGAAGCGCCGTCCTTACCGGCAAGCCACGCGCCATCATGGCTGACCACCTCGCCGTTATCATAGACATCAACATCTTCCCCAAAGTAGTAGATATCCCCACTGTTTTTACACTCCGCCACATAGTTGCGGGAAATTTCAGACAATTCGCCATCCACCATTTCACGCTCTTCCACAACACGGGTATTAATGGTTTTCATTTTCCCGTCAAACTCCATCATCACTTTATGCGTGTCATGCAAGACGGTAACCCACAATTGTTCAAGCTCATCACACTCGCCGTCCGCCATACATCGGTCGTTATTAAGATAAAGCTGCCTGCCGGGCTCAAGAATATAGTAACTGTTTTCCCCGGTTGTCTTAAATTTACAATCATTTACTAGAAATTGTGATGTAAATTCCGGATCCAGTGCAAATGCTGATAAGGGTGCAAAAATCAAAAATACAGTCACGACCTTGCTTAAAAGCATGAACGCCGGGGTTTTCATATGCAACTCCTTGCAACCGATAAGTTTAGGATTTATGACAGGAGCATCGCCAATACACTGTCGCGCCGTAACAACAGGTTACCACTACCGCTGTTGCCTGATGCTTTACTATGATTTATTTTACTGCAACACGCTAGCTATCGGATGGAACGGTATTCAGGCCGCGCGCCACGACGGGAAAACACGATTTGCCACAACTGCCCCTGCCCCGAACGAAATAATCCCATACAACAATGCAAGTAATATTTCCACATACGATAAAAACCTGTGCTGTATTGGTTTTGCAGTTCAGACCAGGCCGTATCAAAGTTATTCCACCAGGCCGATAATGTACGGTCATAATCAGCACCAAAATTATGCCAGTCGCGCATAATTAATCGTGGTTCACTTGCCCGGGCGATGCGCTGCGTCGAAGGCAATTGACCGTTGGGGAATATATATTTGTTGATCCATGGGTCAGTGGTATTGGATGTGCAATAATCACCAATGGTATGCAGCAAAAAAAGTCCATCAGCCTTCATCACACGCCGGACAACACTAAAAAATGTTTCATAGTTCATGGCACCAACGTGTTCAAACATACCAACGGACACAACCTTGTCAAATTGGCCGGACAATTCACGATAATCCAGCAGTTTAATTTCGACCGGCAAGCCACGACAACGCTCCGCGGCCAATTGTTGTTGATTTCTGGAAATGGTAATACCGGTGACCTTAACACCATAGTGTTGGGCCGCATACTGGGCCATGCTACCCCAACCACAGCCTATATCCAGTAATGTCTCGCCGGGCTTTAAATCCAGTTTTCGACAAATCAAATCCAGCTTGTCACGCTGAGCTTGCTCCAGGTCGTTCGCTTCGCGCCAATAACCACAACTGTAGTTCATCCTCGAATCCAGCATCGCCCTGTAAACATCGTTGCCGATATCGTAGTGACGTTCACCCACTTCAAATGCGCGGTAACGGGATTGCAGATTGGCGAATTTATGACTGAGAAAATTCAGCAAACTGGCGGTCAACACGCGAAGCCGTAATAGCTTCAAAATCCGTGTATCAATGTCAACCTTCAACAAGCGTGTAAACATCTCATCCAGCCTGTCGCATTCCCACATTCCATCCATATAGGCTTCGCCAAAACCAACCGAACCCCTGGCCAGTACCCGGCAGTATACACCGGGATCACGGACCACAATGTCCCACGGCCGACCACCATTAATGCTGATATTCGCGGACGTCAGCAACTTGTTAAAAACTTGCGGAACTGGACCGCAGGCGCGGCCTTCGCCCGATTGCACGCGTTGCCCATTTGACTGATAACCGGATATGGAATTCATTGTGATGCACCCCATTTACGCAGAAAAAAATCGGATTGACAGTCATAAACTATTGCATCAATAAGGTATTGTTAATGAGAAAAATCAATACACCTTATATATTCAATCGCGAACATCCTGATGCGCACAGATGGTCAACCGACAAATAAAACCAGTAGCACGCCAGAGTTGACGCCCGAGGAACCGACCCTTTGACAACTAATTTACTAGAATAAACAATGCCTTATAGGCGCGCTATGGTTGACGCATATCAATGCGAATCGGCAATATTAAGGTATGCTTATATTAAAAGAGAAACACTGGATTGCTTACAAGCTGGAACAGATCTTTCCTTAAAAGGAGGTGAGAACAATGAGCAAAGTTGCCAAAATAAAACCTGAAACCAAAAAAGATGTCACCAGAACCGAACCGACAAGGGCTTTATCGCCGTTCGAAGAAATTGACCGTTACATTGAAGGCCTGTTTCCAAGAGGCTGGTTAAGGCCAAGCCGGTGGGAATGGCCAGCGTTAAGTGAAACGGCGCCTTTTGGCGGTAAGTTGCCAAAAGTTGATATTGTTGACCGAGAAAAAGACATTCTTGTACGTGCGGAAGTACCGGGGATTGATAAAGACAATCTCGATATTTCAATCACGGAAAACACGGTCACCATCAAGGGTACTACCCACCACGAAGAAAAGGAAGAAAAAGGCGAATACTATCGGCGGGAAACCTCACACGGTTCATTCGCCAGAACAGTCACATTGCCAGCCGAGGTGGACAGCGAGCATGCCAAAGCCAACTATAAAGACGGTGTATTGGAACTCACGGTACCCAAGGTCAAAAAATCCCAACGCCGCACCATCAAGATTGATTAATGGCATGATGGTCACGCGTAATAAAAGAGGATACTGGTAATGCCAAAAGGAAAAAGCAAAAAGCCAACGCGGGTTCACAAAGTTACATTGCGTGAACTCGCCGAGGCTGAGATCACACCGGAAGAGCGTTACGACATGATCGCCGAAGCCGCGTATTACAGGGCGCAAAAACGCGGCTTCGAGGGTGATGAGCATTTGCGGGACTGGCTTGAAGCCGAAAAACTCGTTGACAGCCAGTTGCACAAAGCCGCCACCAGGCAGGCGGAAGTCACACACGAGCATTGATAGCGATTCCCGGCCCCAGCACCTCCTTCACACCTTTGTTGTCCGCAACACAACAACAGGCAAAGGGCGGTGGTGGGCGGTAGTGGTGGGAAATAATGTACCCCAATCCCGCCAAACGAGCACAATGAGCGAACCGGCGCAAAATTTTAAACCTGGCTCAACAAACCGGGATGGCCCCTACCGCAGCCGCGATCGCAACAGTTAATCCCCGGCTTAAAAACCGGCCGCGACAGCACAAAGCCACCCGAACCTTTGTTCAATCCTTGTTACTGCTAACATTCCGTAACCCTGCGCAGCAAAGGTTACGCTGTGGGTACCTTTCCAAAGCATTTATACCGACCTGCGCAAAATGACATAAGGGCCGAGATTATCTCACAACCGCATGCCCGACAAACAAAACTCGGGCTACCGCCTTCTCAACCAGGCAAAAATCCCCTATATTAACTGTCGTCATGCTCAACTCCACGACACTAAAAATTCACCTTGCTGTCTGTTGCGTGGTTATTTCGCTTTTCATTAGCGGCTGCGCGACGACAATGTTCCCCTTCCCTGCCAAACAGCTGCAGAAAATACGCCGTACTGATGATCTGGCGCAATCCTGCCACTCGGTACTGGCAACTATGGAAGACACCATCAGCAAATATCATGTTAATGACGCAGGAGAACAAAAGATCAACGATTTCCCCTATTTGCGCACCAATCGTTTTCTTGCCGCGTACTCCGATACCGATTTATCCCGTGACCAACGCCAACAACTGTTTGGTTTACTGGAACAAACCGCCCGTCATGCCCTGCAATTGGAATTGGAAAATTTACCCGCGAAGTCGCGCCAACAATTGGTCGCTAAGATCCGACCCAATTTTCCCAACAGCACTATTGAAGAAGTCGTTGAACTTTGCGGCCGTCACCT
>JASFOJ010000060.1:0-25659 GCA_050116575.1 Gammaproteobacteria bacterium
CTGCTCGCAGAAACAGGCCTGCTCGATGGCCGCAAGGCAACCCTCCACTGGGCGTTCGCGCCAACGTTTCGGCGCAACTTTCCCAGCGTTAACCTGCATACAGAAGAGGTGTTGATTAGCACGGGAGTTCGACAGGAGTTCGTCATGACCGGCGGCGTGATGTCCTGGCACGATCTCGCCCTTCACCTCATTGCCCGACACGTCGGCCCAACCGCTGCCCAGGCCATGGCCCGTCTGCTGATGCTGGAATGGCATGGTAACGGGCAGGCACCTTATGTCGAATTCACACCCAGGTTCGACCATGGCGACGCGCTTGTTGCGCAAATGCAGCGCTGGCTAACAACGCGCTATATGATTGCCAATCCCGTCGACGAATTGGTGTCACGGTTTGACGTATCCAGGCGCAACCTTGAGCGACGTTTTCGCAAGGCGACCGGCCACTCACCGATTTCCTATGTGCAGCAGCTTCGGATTTGCGAAGCAAGGCGTTACCTGGAGCGAACGAACTTACCCATTGAGACAATTGCCATCGAGATCGGCTACGAAAATACCGCCTTTTTCCGCCGCGTATTCAAACGCATTACACGGCTCGGGCCCTCGGAATACCGGCGCAAATTCCAGATGCATGACCTGCTGGCCCACCTTGAATCGTCTCAATAACATTTCAACTACCAATTGACCTAAACTCCGAAAAAATTAGCGAGGGTAGTTTTCTACCTTGCGCATCTAAACCGTATGATGTTTCTATAAACACTTTTCAAATTCCAGGCGGACGGCGCAGACCTTTGAACAACCTTGGAAGAAAAGCTACGCTCGCCAATAAGGCCAGGGCGATCAATCCTTTGTGAATCAGTCCTTCGCTGCCGGCAATGGCCTCCCGTCCGGCGTACCCCAGGTACGTGTATGCAACGGCTCCCGGCAGCATGCAAATATAAGATGCAGCTACGTAGTGCCACAGCTTTATGCGCGTCAAGCCCAGCGCGTAGTTAAGCAAATTAAACGGAAACAGCGGCACCAGGCGGACAAAAGCAATGAAGCGCCAACCTTCTGCTTCGACGCCTTGTTTTAATTGTTTCAGGCGGCCGCCGGTTTTTTGCTCCACCCAATCCGATGCCACGTAGCGCGCCAGCGCAAATGCCAGCGTTGCACCGATGGTGGCGCCGGTCAGGTTATACACCGTACCAAGAACCGGCCCGAAGATGGCGCCGCCGGCAAGCGTTAGCACGGAACCCGGTAAAAAAAATACGGTACCGATGGCATAAGTGGTCATGAAGACGATGGGCCCGGCAACCCCCGCACCTTGTACCCACTGCTCCAAAGCCTGGGGATTGACGTGTTCCCGGTACAGGATGGACAGAACAATACCGGCAACGATCAGGACAAGCATGCTTATACGCAACAGCTTATTTTTCATCGCTGTTACTCCACTGGCGACGATTGATGGCATAGCCGGTAATCTTGCCAATAAAGGGCAAGGCGAGCATACCGGGTAACTGATTGACCTGCTTGTGGTCGCGGTATTTATGAATACCAATGGTCATGCCTTGATGACCGCCGCGCGGTTGATCCCGGTACGTACCGAACAAACGGTCCCACCATGGCAGATTAAAACCAAAGTTGCTGTTGGCTTCATCATCTTCCACGGAATGGTGAACACGATGCATGTCCGGGGTGACCACGATCCAGCGCAACACGCGGTCAAGCCCCTTTGGCAGACTTATATTGCCATGATTAAACATGGCAGTAGCGTTCAGGATTACTTCAAACAGAATCACTGCTATTACCGGTGCCCCCAGCACGACAATGGTGGCAAACTTAATAAGCATGGATAAGATGATTTCAATAGGATGAAAGCGAGCACCCGTTGTCACATCGTAGTCCAGATCCGCATGATGCACTCGATGCAGTCGCCACAAGGCAGGGACGGCGTGCACTAAAACATGCTGCAAGTAAATGATGAAATCCAGGACAAGCACCGACACCACTACTGCTACAGCCAAGGGTACTGGATAATAATGAAGAAGCCCCCAGCCTTCCTCAGATGCAAAAACCGCAACCCCGACGGCAGCCGCGGGAAACAATAAGCGCAGGACAACCGTGTTTAATCCCACCAGCCCCAGGTTGTTCAGCCAGCGAATCACCTTTGACACGGTCAACGCGCGCTTCGGTGCGATGACCTCCCACAACGCGATAATGATAAAAGTACCGATAAAAAAACCCAGCCTGATAAAAGACTCGTTGCCGGCAATAATTTCTTCAAATGCCATAGGATGCTACTCGTGTTGATCTTCCCTATTGATGCAATTGCGCAAATCCCGTTACGTGCTATACTTTCTTAAGCTGTTCCAGTATTCTAGTGATTAATAGAATTATAGACCATTTTGGAGACAAAGAGCCAGGTAAAAAATGTCAAATGACGGCTTTAAACAGAATCTTTTTTCCCAGTTCGCCCGCGTGGGTAAAGCGCTGAGCAACGGTAACCGCTTGGAAATACTGGAATTTTTGGCGCAGGGCGAGCGCAGTGTGGACAATTTGGCTAAATTGGCCGGCCTTACGGTCGGCAACGTGTCACAACATTTACAGCAATTGCGCCAGGCCGGACTGGTGGAATCACGCAAAGCGGGACTGAAGGTCTTTTATCGTTTAAGTGGTGACGATGTCATTGATTTGCTGAACGCTTTGCGCGCGGTGGCAGAACGCCATGTTGCTGATGTTGAACGACTGGTAAACACCTATCTTACGGTGAAAGATGATTTGGAACCTGTGCCGCGCAAGGAATTGCTAAAACGGGTACGTGATGGTCTGGTCACTGTCATTGACGTGCGGCCACCGGAAGAATACGCGGCCGGTCACGTGCCCGGTGCCGTCAACATCCCGCTCGACAAATTGAAAAGCCATCTTAAGGAATTAAAGACCGATAAGGAAATCGTGGCTTATTGTCGTGGCCCCCATTGCGTACTGGCATTTGACGCGGTGCAACAACTTCGTAAAAAGGGAATCAATGCACGCCGGCTCGAGGACGGTTATCCGGAATGGAAGTTGGCGGGACTGCCTGTTGAGCAGTAATGCGTTGCATTTTCACGGTGTTTTTTTGTTCCTGCATTATCAGGCATTGGTTACCCGAAGCTCTTTGGCCGACGCCAGTAACACTGACATGGCAGAACGCAGAAAAAGCACCGCAATGGCCAAACCAACCACAATATCAGGCCAGCCGGAACCGGTGTACCACACACCCACGGCGGCGATCAAAACAGAGACATTGGCAATGATGTCGTTACGAGAACACAACCAGACAGAATGCATGTTGATGTCGTCGGCGCGGTGACGCCAGAGCAAGATCAAACACAGACTGTTGGCCGCCAACGCCAGTAAACCAATAGCCCCGATGGCTTCGAACACCGGGAGCTGGGGAACAAAAATTTTATAAACAGCTTGCCCGAGGACGAACAAACCAAACACCGCCATGATACTGCCTTTGAATAGCGCAGAAATGGCCTTCATCCTTGCACCGCGTGCAATAACGTAAAGGCTGAAACCGTAGACCAGCGCGTCACCCAACATATCTAGCGAATCGGCAATCAGTGACACCGAACCGGCAATCAGTCCCGCGCTAAGCTCAACAGCGAACATGGCAGCGTTAATACCCAGTACGGTTTTCAACGTAGCGCTTTGACGACCGCGAAGTGCCTCGATCTCGCAAGCCTTGTCATTGCAACAATCAGCCATTAGCTGTCCTGATAAACCTGCTTCATGCGGTTAACACACTGATATGCGCCGCGACACTGCGCCCCAGCGCGACCAGGTCGTACCCTCCTTCAAGGCAGGAAACAATACGGCCGCGGGCATATTGCTCGGCGATGTTTTTTATTTCCCGGGTTACCCAGGTGTAACTTTGTTCGGTTAGCGCCAGTCCCGCCAGTTCATCCGCTATATGGGCATCGAATCCCGCGGATACAAATACCATTTGTGGTTTAAACTCATGGAGTTTCGGTAACCAGTGATCGGTGACCGTTTTTTGAAAATCGGCATCGTTGGTGCCTGCGGGTATTGGCACATTGACGATGTGTCCGGCGTGCGCTTCTGTTCCACTGTAGGGATAAAACGGATGTTGAAACGTGGAACAGAACAATACCTGCGTGTTGTCCCTAAATATATCTTCAGTGCCGTTGCCGTGGTGCACGTCAAAATCCACGATGGCAACCCTGTCCAGTTTATGTTGCCTCAAAGCGTGAGTAACACCAACCGCCACGTTGTTAAAGAAACAAAAACCCATGGCCCGGTTGTGTTCGGCGTGATGACCGGGCGGCCTTATACTGCAAAATGCATTAACCGCTTTGCCGCCCATTAGCAGATCAACGGCGAGCACCGGTGCGCCCGCCGCGCGCAACGCGGCGTTCAGGGTAAATTCATTCATGGAAGTATCCGGATCGATCCAGGCTTTGTGTCCCGGTTTGGGCGCGGCGCTGAATATACTGTCTATATACGCCGGATCATGTACACGTTCCAGCTGTTCACGGCTGGCCAGCGGCGCATCATGATGCTGTAGCAATTGATCAAGCCTGCTGGCAATTAACTGGTCGTGGATCGCCGACAGGCGCAATGGGGATTCCGGGTGTCCTTGCCCCATGTCATGAAGGGCGCAATCCGGATGTGAAATAATCGCCGTAGTCATAATACCCATTGCTTCAAGTATTGCATGGATCAACCAACATATTAAACCCCGTTACTGCATATTAAAAGTAGCAGAAAACGGCAATGAAATTATCATTAATATGCTAACCGGTTAATTCATGTGTGTTTTTTAAACGCACACCTGGTAAATATTGGCGGCATCCGATTTCGAGGCCGGAGTATACTTTATTAATGATAGTTGATGCCTTAACGGGGTAACCCAGAACAGCCGTTGACTGACAACAGGAATCTTACATGGGCCCGCATTTTCTCGACCGACTATTCGCTCCCAAAGCCATTGCTGTGTTCGGCGCCAGTACCCGGGAGAACGCCGTAGGTACCCGTGTGTTCCAAAACCTGATCGAGGCGGAATTCGACGGCCCGGTTTATCCCATTAACCCAAAATACCAGGAGCTGCAGGGCAAACGTTGCTATTCGGCTATTGACGCCATTAACGACCACATAGACCTTGCTGTTATTACCACTCCGGCAGCAACAGTTCCGGAAATTATCCATCAGTGCGGCGAACACGGCGTACGGGCCGCTATCGTTGTATCGGCGGGATTTGCCGAGGCCGGCACTACCGGTGTGCGTTTGCAGAAACAGATACTACAGGAAGCTGCTCGTTATCAAATTCGTATCATGGGCCCCAACTGCCTGGGCCTGATCCATACCCGCAAGCACCTGAACGCGACATTCAGTAAAAACATGGCGCAACCGGGACCCCTGGCGCTGGTGTCACAATCCGGCGCGCTATGCACCGCCATTCTCGACTGGGCCGCGCCGCGCAATATTGGTTTTTCCACGGTAGTGTCATTGGGCAGCGCCAGCGATATCGACTTTGGTGATGTGCTGGATTACCTGGCGCTGGATCCTGCCACCCAGAGTATATTGTTATATATCGAAGGTATTCAGGATGCACGCAGCTTCATGAGTGGCCTGCGTGCCGCGGCGCGCCTCAAACCGGTGGTCGTGGTCAAAGTAGGACGGCACAGCGAAGGTTCGCGCGCCGCCCTTTCCCACACCGGCGCCCTGGTAGGTGCCGACGATGTGTTTGACGCCGCACTGCAACGCGCTGGCGCGGTGCGCGCCATGTCCATCGAGCAGTTATTTTCCGCCGCTCACCTGCTGGCGACACATAACCCTGTCAAGGGCAACCACCTGGCTATCGTAACCAATGGCGGCGGACCCGGCGTTATGGCAACAGATCGCGCCATGGATCTTGGCCTGGAACTGGCACAGTTTGACGACAAAAGCATTCAGACGCTTAATAGCCTGTTGCCAAGTTACTGGTCCCACAGTAACCCGGTGGATATTCTGGGGGATGCAACCGAACAGCGTTATCATGCCGCGGTACGGGCCTGCCTGGAAGACAACAACGTAGATGGCGTACTGGTGATGCTAACCCCGCAAGCCATGACTGATCCAACGGGCTGCGCCAAAGCCGTGATTGATGCCGGCCAAAACCGCAAAAAGCCTTTACTGGCGTGCTGGATGGGCGAGCAGCAGGTCGAAGACGCCTGGAACCTGTTCACCAAGCACAAGCTTCCCGCTTTTCCCACACCGGAAGCTTCCGTGGAAGCCTTTTCTTATCTTGCCAACTATCATCGCAACCAGTTATTACTGATGCAGGTACCCGGCCCTCGGGGCAAACGCAGCGTGCCGGATGTGGAAGGGGCACAACTGATCATTGACGGAGCATTGGCGGAACACCGCACGTTATTGACATCCCTGGAATCCAGAGCGTTATTAACCGCATTCGGCGTTCCGGTGAATACGGCTGTTGAAGCCCATTCCGCCAATGAAGCACTGGTCGTCGCCGAGTCCTTAGGCTTTCCCGTCGCAATGAAAATCAGCGCCCATCGCCTGTCACATAAATCGGATTCTGGAGGAGTACGATTAAATATCAATGACGCTCATGCCATACGCAGTAACTACCAGGAACTGGTTAATACGGTAAAAGCACTAAATCCTGATGTGGAAATTCGCGGGGTCACCATCGAAAAGATGTATAAAAATCCCAACGGCCGGGAACTGATGATCGGCGTGATCCGTGACCCGGTTTTCGGTCCGGTTATCAGTTTCGGTTCCGGCGGTACTGCAGTGGAAATATTACGCGACCGCGCCATTGCGTTGCCACCGCTAAACAGCTTTATTGTCAATAACCTTATCAATAAAACCCGTGTCGCAAAATTGCTGGGAGAATTCCGACACATGCCCGCCGTCAATATCGATGCGCTACAACAGGTGCTGTTACGCATTTCCGAAATCGTCTGTGAACTGCCACAGATTCAGGAACTGGATATCAACCCTATTGTGGCGGACGAGCAGGGTGTATTGGCACTGGATACCCGCGTGGTGGTCGATTACCGCTCGGCACAACTCAAACGTTATGGGCATATGGCAATTCACCCCTACCCATCCCACCTGGAATCAGACTATCAACTTGCCGATGGTACCGAAGTTGTAATTCGGCCCATCCGACCCGAGGATGCGCAAATCGAACAGGCTTTCGTCCGGGATTTATCACCCAAGGCAAAATACTTTCGCTTCATGCAAACCCTGCATGAATTAACACCGGAGATGTTAGTCCGGTTTACGCAAATAGACTATGACCGGGAAATGGCATTTATTGCCGTGGTGGAACAACAGGGCAAGGAACTGGAAATTGGTGTGGCACGCTACGCCACCAATCCGGATGGCAACAGCTGCGAATTCGCACTGGTTGTAGACGACGAGTGGCAACACAAAGGTATTGGCACACGGTTAATGAAAACCTTAATGACGACCGCAAAGGCACGCGGCTTCCAGATCATGGAGGGTGAAATACTCGCCGATAATCAGCAAATGCTCAAGCTAATGGACCTGCTTGAGTTCAGCAAATCAACGACACCCGAAGACCCGCAAATTATCAAGGCGGTTAAGGAGCTTTGAGAATTTATCAGGCCTCCTTACCTTTCACTTCGTCGTACCACAAATCGTGATGCTGTTTGGCCCAGGCTTCGTCCACCTCGCCTTTGACCATCCCTTCAAAGGAACCTTCGTTACCAATGGTTCCAAGATAGATGTGTCCCAGCACAAATGCACTCAATATCAAAGACGAAATACCGTGCACAATATTGGCGGTTTGCATGGTGGCTCGTTCCGTACCCAGGTTTGGCAACAGTAACGTTATACCTGACACCATCAACGCAATACCGGCAACGAAAAGAATCCAGAACCAGACTTTTTCTCCGGCATTCACTTTATAAGCGTGGGGATGCTCGCCTTTTACCAGATATCCGCCACCGGCTTTGAACCATTCCCAATCGGCCTTTTTGAAAAAATTTTCCCGAAGCCACAGGATCAGCATTACGACCAAACCAATGACAAAGAGCAGCGACAGATAATCATGTATAAATTTTGAGACGTCCGCGTAGCCGGCAAACCCCTTGATACCCATCACCGGTAACAACACCGCCCTGCCATACATCAGACTGAGTCCGGTGATGGCGAGAAGTATAAACAATATGGCCACATACCAGTGCAACGCGCGCTCGAATCCCGTCCAGCGCAAAACCGTGCGTCCCGTTCGTTGATCCAGTTTGGCCCTGCCGACAATGGTATGGAAAACCGCCAAAGCGACCACCACCAGCCCAATCAACCATGCGCCGTAGGTTAATACGGGCCCATTGCGCAGTTCACGCCAGATTTGTCCGCCGTTCTCGATCAATACATTGGTCTCCTGCCCCTGCACGGTGGTATAACCTTTCATGCCTTCGCGAACAGACCGCCAGTATTCGGCGCGGGGGTTAGTGTCGTTTTTAAAAGCCGCGTAAACGCTTTCCATACCCAGGCTGTACCAGGTGACAATAAACGGTGAGACCAATGCAAAAACAGCGAGCAGGCTGACGATCCATATCCGCCAGGCGCCGGGTTTCGATGGGGACAAGGAAACATCCGTCGAATGCTGTTGAATTTCGGATGCCATAATCACGCTACTCCATTGTTGATAATTATCGTCAAAGTAATCAGCAAACTTTCAGTGTGATACAACGTTAGCCGAAAAACACCTTTAGTAACTGCACATTAATAATGGTGACCGGCGGGATACTTGCTACCGGTCATTTTGATAACGGATACGATGTTCAAGCGCCTGATTGAGATCTGCCGAGCGGTTACGCTCCGATTGAAGATAACCGGGATCGGGTACCCACGGTTCCTCGATGTGTTTGGCACAGCCGGATAAACCCATAACCGCCAGCATAGTAACGATCGTAAACACAATTTTCAGCGTCATTTCGTTCATTCCGGCTCCATGTCGCTTTATTGACTATTTCCCGCCATTGACTAATCCACCGCCGTTTGCGAACTAACGATCCGTCTGCCCGGTTTTAAACCGTTGCTCCAGTTCCGCCTGAAATTTTTTATCGCGCAATTTTTTCAACAGTGGGTCCGTTTCACCTTTATATACACCCGGTTCATATATCGTGGCGTCTGTACTTTCATAACAACCCGGCAACAAAACCGAGAACATCATGACCAATAAGGCGACAATTACTGCGGTCCCGTATTTCATCATATTACCCTTTCTGTCATTCCATCAGCGATATTACCGTCCGGGTTATTCGACAATAGCAGTCGACATCAACTTCCCGCCTCATCACCATACGCCGTGCCCCAGCCCCAGGTCTGGGGACGTCCACTGCGTTTTATAACCCGTTCACGGTAAATGTCCGCAATCAAATCACCGTCCCCTGCCAATAGTGCCTTGGTCGAACACATTTCCGCACACATAGGCAGCTTGCCTTCTGCAATCCGGTTGCGCCCGTATTTTTCATACTCCTCATCGGAATTATCCGGTAATGGACCGCCGGCGCAAAATGTGCATTTGTCCATTTTACCGCGCACCGCGAACGCTTCCTGGCGCGGAAACTGAGGCGCGCCAAAAGGACAGGCATAAAAACAATAGCCGCAACCGATGCACAAATCCTTGTCGTGAAGGACGATACCGTCATCCGTGGTATAAAAACAATCCACCGGACAAACTGCCGCACACGGCGCATCGGTGCAATGCATACAGGCCACGGATATGGACTTCTCGCCCGGTTCGCCATCCTTGAGAGTAACCACCCGCCGCCTGTTAATACCCCAGGGAACTTCGTTCTCATTTTTGCATGCGGTAACGCACCCGTTGCACTCAATACAACGTTCAGCATCGCAAAGAAATTTCATTCGGGCCATAAATCGTCTCCTATTCGCTGAACTGTGTTACGCAGGCCGGATTTCGCACAATGTCGCCTTGGTTTCCTGCATTTGCGTTACCGAGTCATAGCCATATGTTGTGGCGGTGTTGCATGCTTCGCCGCGAACATAGGGCGCGGTGCCTTCCGGATAGTGAGCCAGCAAATCCTGTCCCTCGAACCAGCCGCCAAAATGAAACGGTGTCCAGATAACGCCACGACCCACACGCGGTGTTACCATCGCGGTAATTTTGATTTTTCCACCTTCCGGCCCTTCCAACCACACCCATTGGCCGTCACGAATGTTTCGGTCGTTGGCATCGGCCGGGTTGATCTCCACGAACATTTGCTGCTGCAGTTCCGCCAGCCAGATATTGGAACGCGTTTCCTCGCCTCCGCCTTCGTATTCCACCAACCGACCGCTGATAAAGATCAATGGAAAGTTACCGGAATAATCCTGACTTTGGATTGACGCATAACGGGTGGGCAGGCGCCAGAACGCTTTACGATCATCGTATGTTGCGTATTTCTGTACCAGGTCGTAGCGCGGTGTATAAAGTGGTTCGCGATGAATGGGTACCGAATCGGGGAATTGCCAGACGATACAACGCGCCTTGGCGTTTCCGAACGGAGCGCAACCGTGTTTAATGGCAACCCGCTGAATACCACCGGACAAGTCGGTTTTCCAATTTCGCCCCTCTGCCGCTTTTTGTTCGTCGGCTGTCAGGTCTTTCCACCAGCCCAGTTGCTTGAGCATGTCGGCGGTAAACTCCGGATAACCATCCTTGATTTCGGAACCTTTGCTGTAGGAGTCTTCCGCCAGCAGGGTAACACCATTATGCTCCACGCCAAACCGGGCACGGAACGTTAGTCCGCCGTTCGCCACCGGTTGGCTGGGGTCGTAAAGAATATGAGTACCGGGATGTTTCATTTGCGCCGTACCCCAGCACGGCCATGGCAGGCCGTAGTATTCCCCGTCCAGCGGACCGCCTTCAGCACGCAACGTGGTGGTATTAAAAGTGTGGCGGTACTTGGTATGCTCCTGTAACCGCTCGGGGCTCTGGCCGGTATAGCCGATGGTCCAGGTGCCGCGGTTTATTTCGCGCAAGGTGTCCTCGATGGACGGTTCGTCGCCGTTAATCTTGATGTTTTTAAACATCTGATCCGCGAATCCCAGTTTTTTCGCAAACAGGTAAAGAACCACGTGATCGGGTTTAGATTCAAACAGCGGCTCGATAACCTGTTCACGCCACTGTAGTGAGCGGTTTGACGCGGTAACCGAACCATAGGTCTCAAACTGCGTGCAAGTGGGCAACAGATAGGTATCATTTTTCCGGTCGCTCATGACCGCCAGGTGCGTGGGAAACGGATCGGAAATTACCACCAGATCCACTTTCTCCAGCGCCTTTTTCATATCCGGGCCGCGCGTCTGACTGTTCACCGCGTGCCCCTGGAAAAATATGGCATGCACATTGGTCCGTTGCGACAGGTTTTCTTTGTCCTCCAAAATACCATCGATCCAGCGCGATACCGGCATACCCGGAATATTCATTGTATAGGCTTTTTTCCCGCCACCGGCGTCGTACTGTTGCGAGACGTCGAACCGGTTACGCAACCATTCATAGTCCACATCCCATACGCGGGCCCAGTGTTTCCACGCCCCCTCGGATAAGCCGTAATACGCGGGCAAGGTATGGCAATTTGGCCCCACGTCCGTGGCACCTTGTACGTTATCGTGTCCCCGGAAAATATTGGCGCCACCTCCGGCTACACCAATGTTGCCAAGCGCCAACTGGAATACGCAGTAAGCGCGGGTGTTGTTGTTGCCAATGTGATGCTGGGTACCGCCCATGCACCAGACAATGGTTCCCGGCCTGTTGTCAGCCATGGTCTTGGCGGCCTTGCGCATTTCATCTTCCGGCACGCCAACCACATCCTCCACCGTTTTAGGGTCCCAGTTTTTGACTTCCTTGCGAACGTCATCCAGGCCGTAAACCCGTTGCTTGATATACTCCTTATCTTCCCAGCCGTTTTCAAAGATGTGCCATAACAACCCCCAGGTAAAACCTACATCGGTGCCCGGCCGGATTCGTATATACTGGTCTGCATGGGCGGCAGTACGGCTAAAGCGCGGATCAACCACGATCATTTTGGCGCCATTTTCCTTGCCCCTTAACACATGCTGCATGGCAACCGGATGCGCCTCGGCGGCATTACTGCCCACAAACAGCATTGCTTTGCAATTGTGCATGTCGTTGTAAGAGTTGGTCATCGCACCATAACCCCACGTATTGGCCACACCGGCCACGGTGGTGGAGTGACAGATACGTGCCTGATGGTCAACGTTGTTACTGCCCCAAAACGCGGCAAATTTGCGCTGCAGGTAAGAACCTTCGTTACTCGCCTTTGACGACCCCGCCATCCACAAGGCATCCGGCCCATGTTGTTCACGAATCTTTAGAAGTTTGTCGCCGATTTCGTTAACCGCGTCTTCCCAGCTGATACGTTTCCACTTTCCGTCAACCAGTTTCATGGGGTATTTAACCCGCTTGGCGCCGTGTCCGTGTTCGCGAACCGATGCACCCTTGGCGCAGTGGGCACCCATATTGAACGGTGATTCAAAGTCCGGTTCCTGCCCCGTCCAGACACCGTTTTGTACCTCGGCAATGACTCCACAGCCCACCGAGCAATGGGTGCAAACACTGCGTTTTATCACGGTTTCTACACCCTGTTTCGGCATGGTCTCGCTGGCCTTTGCTTCATGCATGATAGACAGCGGCAGCATATTTGCAATCGCTGTGCCTCCCAACGCCAGACCCGAGCGTTCCAGGAACTTACGCCGATCAATGGCTTCGCTCATTAACAGGCCACGGTGTTTTTCAGTTTGTGTTGTAGCCGATGGCGCCGCTGAGGAGCGACTGCTGACGCCGGGCGTGTCATCAATCGTTGCCGTTCTCGATTCAGTACTCGGTACCTTCTTCCGTAACTTCATAGTGCATCCTCCGCATGGCGCTTCAGACAGGATGGATAATGCCGCGCAACCAGATCTGTGGTCATCGCTGTTACCGCAAGCTGTTACCACAATAAATGAATGTCAAATTCTCGCCTTGTCGTAGTAAGTGCGAATGTGTTCGGTCAACCGGTATCCCGATGGTGAATTTTCCCTGGGGTCATCCCGGCGTGTGTGTGAACCCGGCGCTGAATGCAATACACCGAACGTTATTCCGCCGGCGCCTGCCGCGCAGCCGACCACAGCAACGCTTGTTAAAAACTCCCTGCGGTTATTGTCGGTGATTCTTCGCTTTTTCATGAGGTAACGTCTCCTTATCAACTACATGTACTACGTTGCTAACAATTCACGTTTGTTGGCTGTTATCAAATATCAAAATGTCTTGAATTGCGCTGTACCCGTAACAACGCCAGATACTTCACTGCTACAGATACTGGGTCTCCAGTTTCACGAAATGTTTCCCAAAATGCGCTACCGCCTGGTAAAAACACGCACTCGGCGCCCTTTCAAGATCGGCAAACAACCGCAGAGCCCAGCCGCTGATATGCTCGTTGAAAAACGCCTTCTGGCGCGCCAACGGCGTCTTCATCATGATGAGCAAAGCCATACTTTCACACAATGCCGCAATATGATCTTCCGGCTCCTTGATGTCATTCCCTCGTTGGATACCCAGCGCCATCAGGTCACGCCTTAACTTGGCTAACGGTTTATCCATCAAGTACCCGGTTTGATACCACGATCCGTAAGGAATCACCTCGCCATGCCCCAGCCCGATAAATAAATCATGAAACTCATCATCCACCCGGGACGAACTGTTTTGCTGGGCCGCGAGTTTCAATAGCTGCCAGCTCATCGCCATATCATCCACGGGACCATCCGGTATGTCCAAGTCGCTGAGCATCGCCAGCAGAGCCACATCAGCTGAACGGTGCAGCAAATTTGCCAGCAAGCTGTACGCATTAACGCGTAACTGATCAGCGGTACTTAACACGCTATTTTGAAAAGGTTGTATCGCTACGTCCGTCAGCCCTGATTCAGCTTGCTGCATGATGCTTAATCCCATGTTGTGTTAAGTAATGGCAATCGACGTGCCATTCCTATTCGAAAAATCATTACCAATAATGACCAGAATACCGTTCCAGCCGAATATTGGTTGTATACCATACAGACACTGCGACAATCTGTCGTTTCTCCAGGTCGCTCAAGGGACACTTTGGCTTACAATGAACCTTGTCGACCCAACATCTGTTAAAAATCCACAACTGCGGTACACTCTTAATGCGTTTGTTGGTGAGCAACGTACATATCTTCAACCCGGCAGTTTTCACACATTTTTAGCCGCGCCAGTGCGCCCTGATCCTTAAACATCCAGTGACCGGCCAGTTTTTCAGTCATATGATCGATCATGCGACGCGTGGTAAATGGCTTTCCGCACCGGATACAGGCAAAGGGCTCTTCCTCATTAAGCACACTGGCCTGCTTGCGACGCGTGGAACTGAACACAAAGCGCCGCTCCAGGCTTATTGCCCGTTCCGGGCAGCTTTGCTCGCACAATCCGCATTGCACGCAATTGTCTTCCACAAAATTCAGGCGTGGCTGCTCGCCACCGGTCTGCAACGCCTGTACGGGACAAACAGAGGCACAAGCGAAACACAACGTACACGCGTTCTTATCAACATGAACGCGGCCGAATGGTGCTTGTTCCGGTAAACGCAGCACTTGCTGGGGATCGGGCGCGATCTGGTTTAAATGTTCCAGCGCCCGGTAAATCATGCTGCGCTTGTCGTCAAAAGCCATGAAGTTCGCCGGGTCCCGGCCGGTGGTATTGACTGACGGAACATCTGAATTTATTACACCGCCGAATTGCCGGCTGGCACACAAAGCAACGGCCAGTCCCTCGTAGCCCATGGCATGAAGAAACACATTAGCAAGTTCAACCTGCTGATGCAGTGTTTGTATGATGTGGTTCGGTGTGGCGTCGCTATACAGCAAAATAACTTGTTCAATGCCATAAGCCAGCGAAGCCAGAGAAATTTCCATACCTACGGCGCCTATCTCCTCCATCATCAATGGCAGTACGTTATGGCACACGGGATCATCAAAAACTGCTTCCACAACACCGGCCGCTGCGCTTTCGTAAAATACCAGGCGCGGGTTTGCGCCTTGATTGGCTCGATAGGTTTTCAACAATGTCTTTACGATTGTTAACGTGTGATCAAGCGTTGGATAGGCATAGCGAATCGCACCGCTGGGACAGGCTGCGGCACAACTGCCGCCACCCTGGCACAGGTACGGATCCACCTCAATAGATTCCTCAAGCGACGTGATAGCAAGGGTTGGGCAAACGTCGATACAGCGAGTACACGCGGTTTTACCGGCGCGACCATGAACACAGATCTTGGCGTTATAGGAAAAATAACGGGGCTTGTCGAATTCACCCACCATATCCGGCAACGTCTCCAACAACCTGTCAACATCGGTGGCATTAATCGGACCTGAGACGGCGCTGGATTGGCTCACGTAAAAATAACCGGGCGGCAGCACTTGCGCGTCCAGACATGGCGAATCCAGAAAATCAACGATCATATCGACCGTGGCATCTGTTTCACCCAGCACTTGCGTTAGTGGCACGCAGCGTCCTCCCCCGGACTGGATAGCGACATCGAAAGCACCCAGGTGACCGTTTACCTGAAAGACGCGGGCGCACACAACGGGTATATCCAGACCCTCGACCGCGTTTTTGCCGCCCACGGGATCAACAATTGCTTCGATAACCAGGCCGTGGCGGCGCAAATCAGCCAGCTTTTCGATGGTGCCTTGCCATTTATCAATATCCGCAAAAACTACCATGCGGCCCCGGCTGGTATAGTCCACCACTGAAACCGCGGAGTTTTGCAAAGTTGATACGCTGTCTAAAGCCCGCTCCCGCGCCTCACCATTTGTTATTTGCTGGTTGGTACTATCGCCTTGATCAGGCTGTGCGGTGTTTGCGCTACCCTCCGCGTTATGGATACCGGTTATCGGTAAAACGGTGTCTGATCTATCCATACTGAGAACCTTTTGTTAATCGTTCTTGTTTAAATCCTTCTTTTGTCAATAGTCGTTATGGCTCGTTTTACGGTTATGTCCTTTGGTTGGTGTCTCGGTAGGGGAAGACGATATAAGGACTTGGTCCCGGTTTTCGGCTTTTAGCGGCCTCTCGCTATCCATCGGGATTGGCGCAGGTGGGTGTAGCGCCACCTCCTCGTGAGCCTCAGATTCAGCGACAACCTGACCATCCAGCGGATTTTCACTATCGATGTCATGAGATTTGTTGCAAGCGATGCCTTGAATGTTTTCCTCTACTTTATTCAGTCCCACCAATTGCTTTAGACGCTCACGTTCTTCACGCAACTTAAGATCCGCCGTAATGATATTCCCCAGGGATTCGAACGCAGTATAATCTTCCGCGTAATCATCCAGACCGTCACAAATATTAAATTTGTCCAACCGGAAAATTTTTCGCAGCGCCGCTTTGCGCAGGGCATCGCTCACCTGATCGGAGAAATAACCCGCAAGATCGCTGTCTTCGGTTAACGACTCAATATCGGGAACGGGCGTTTCCTCTTCGATATTCTCTACGCCAGTTGAAGATAATGAAGATTGAGAATCGCCGGCTATTGACCTGTGCCGGTTTTCGTGGGTTTCTCTAACACTCATCAGTTTTTGCCGGGACCAGCGTTGCAACAAACTCATCTGCTGCTTGCCCTTTTTATTGGTTTCGCCTTTCATAACCGGGTTGTCGCTCTGTTCCTTTTGTGTTTTTTACCTTCATACGCCTGTTTTTCCAGGTAAGGCCGATTCTGTAATACATAATCGGCTATCCGTTTATCAAAAGGAAAGTTCAGGGGCACCGTTAGAACCGTTCCCTCGGTTTCCATGTGCGCTTCAGCGTCCGCAAAGTCTGCGCTTACCAGAAAGGGTTCCAGCGCGGACTGATCGTCATCATCCCGGCACAGAACAAACAAGTACGGTTGATCACTACTCAGGTTTTGAAAATAACTCGTCAAACCGTCGCGATATAAGCTAAGCGTCAAACCCGGCCATATAAAATGCTCATTACCCTCTTCGTCTGCCAGACGCTGACAACCTTGCTTGAATATATTTTCGACGCCATCACCATCAGTAAGTACACTCCGACTAAGTGCACCCCGACTAAGTACACCCCGATCCTCGTAGCAATTATCAGGAAAATCTTCCGGCAAAACCCCACTCACCACCCAGGTGGTATAACCCCATTGCCGGTGTTGCCGCCACACCTTTTTCATCACCACGGTAACCGGATAATGGCGCTCCAGGGCACCGGCCATCGCATTTGCATTTTGCGGTTTGTTCATAAGATCAAGTACCCTGCGTGATGTAATGAATGACAGCTATGAGCCAATAGATTTTGTATTGCGATCGTTTAACCTCCGTAGAGCAATTGGCATACCATTCATCACGCCGTTATTAGTTAATGATTATCAACGGGTTAATTTATAAAAAACTGAAACGGGTGAGACAGTATTTACCAGCCACCACCTTGTTGGTTCAGACTGACCCAACCGGAATTCTGCCGAATAAACCCCATTTTCGTCTTTTTTTAGGCGGTTACAGGACAAACTGGAACGGGAACGAATCTTGTACATGATAGTCGACAACGTAAAGCAAGCAGTTCTCAACCGTGTCGGGAATACTGTGAATTTATAATTACTGTGGATTTGCATAGACGGCTGAAATCTTGACTCAACGACTTCATGCACCCACGTCAAGTTCAAGCAATAGACAGGATCACATCGACTAATGCGACCGCACAAACCTTTTTTACCCGCTAAATTGCGTCCACAACAAGATACGCTGATTGACCAATTCGCACGCCGCATAAATTATTTACGAATATCCGTAACAGACCGTTGCGATTTTCGTTGCACTTACTGCATGAGCGAGAAAATGCAGTTTTTGCCGAAACGGGAAATTCTGACACTGGAGGAAACCGCGGAGATCGCTTTTGCGTTTACGACATTGGGAGTGGATAAAATCCGCATAACTGGCGGCGAACCACTGGTAAGACACAATATCATTCGCCTGTTTGAGAGCCTGGGTAAACTGCCGTTAGGGGAACTGGTGTTGACGACCAATGGATCCCGCTTATCACAATTTGCTGAACCTTTAAGGCAAAGCGGCGTGAGCAGAATTAATATCAGCCTGGACTCTTTAAAGCCTGAGCGATTCAAACGCATTACCCGATTCGGCAACCTCAACAACGTACTGAACGGTATCGATAGCGCCCTTCGGCATCCGTTTGAGCGGCTCAAGATCAACAGTGTGATCATGAAAAATCGTAATCATGATGAAACACCCGATCTTGTGCAGTTTGCCATAGACCGCAACATGGACATCAGTTTTATTGAAGAAATGCCGTTGGGTGCCATTGACGATCATAAGCGCCGGGAATCCTATTATTCCAGCGATGAACTTGTTAGTGACCTTTCCCTGCACTATGACCTGCTACCGTCATCGACGACAACAGGTGGACCGTCACGCTATTACCAAGTTCGCGGGACAAATACCCATGTCGGCCTGATCTCCCCGCACAGCCACAATTTTTGCGATACTTGTAATCGAGTACGGTTAACCGCGCAGGGCCGGTTGTTGTTATGCCTTGGCCAGGAAAATTCCGTTGACTTGCGCCGCATCGTCCGCAACCACCCGGGTGACCTGGAATTAATGCGACAGCAAATCAGGCAGGCAATGCACATCAAACCCCGCGGACACGATTTTGACCTGGATGAAAAACCCGTGATCCTGCGCCACATGAGCGTTACGGGAGGATAATGATGAACACGATCCATGGAACCTGTTATACACCGGAATTGTCCAATGCAAGCCTTAAACCCACGCACCCGGTAATGGCTGTTGATGAATATGGCGATACACGAAACGCACATATAGCCGGCGAACGGCCGTTAACGCTGAAAGTGGACGGCGAAGAAATTGTTACCTTAATGACACTGGGTATTTGTCCCGAATTACTGATCCTGGGGTATATACGCAACCAACGACTACTGGACAATATAGAAGAAATCGCCGAAGTCAAAGTCAACTGGGGTAAAGAGGTGGCAGAGGTCAAAACCTGGAGCGGCAAGGGAATCGACAACAAACGGCTGCAAGGGCGCACCGTCACTACTGGCTGCGGACAGGGAACCGTATTCAGTTGCACCATTGATCACATTTACCAACAACGGCTGCGGGATCTGCATATTAAGCAGTCTCAGCTCTATGCGCTGCTGGAATCGATTCGAGATTATAACCAGGTGTACCGGCAGGCAGGCGCGGTGCACGGCTGTGCGTTATGCAGCAAAGAAAACCAAATTTTAATGTTTGTGGAAGATGTGGGCAGACATAATGCCGCTGACGCCATATCCGGCTTGATGTGGCTGAATAACATTGAAGGCAATGACAAGATATTCTATACGACCGGCCGTTTAACGTCCGAGATCGTAATGAAAGCCACCCAAATGGGCATTCCGCTTCTGCTTTCCCGTTCCGGAATTTCCCATATGGGATTGGAACTGGCACAGGACCTGGGAATAACCCTTATCGCGCGCGCTAAAAACAAGCATTTTCTGATTTATCACGGCGCTGATAACGTTGAATTTGACGCGAGACCCGGGAAGTCCCCCGCTTCACCCAAGTCAGCAGCCGGCAACGCAGCGTTAAACGCCTGATCCGGGGTGATTAAAATTCCTGAAAGTCCGGAAATAAACACCGCAATCGGCAACGCACCGGATACCACGCACGCAAATGACAGGAGTTTGGTAGGTCCAGGAGCACTTGATAGTCACGGGAATACAGGGATGAATACACAGGAACAAACGTCCAGTTTTATGAATGTCAAACAGGTTGCGGAATATTTGCAACTCAACGAGAAAAAAATCTATGCCCTCGCCAACGATGGAAATATTCCCGGCACCAAAATAACCGGGAAGTGGTTATTTCCCAAAACGCTGATTGATCATTGGCTAATAGAATCCAGTCACGGCGGTATACTTACGGATCGCCTTACCATTGCGGGCAGCGACGATCCATTACTGGATCGGATTGTCGTGGAGTTGATTAGTGATTTTAACTCGGATGCGCTGGTGAGTTACACGGCAACAGGTACCGCCATGGGACTGTCGCTGTTGGCCAAACAGAGAATTAACGTTTGCGCCATACATTGGGGACCGGTCGAGGAAAGCCATGTACGCCATGCCGCATTGATACAACAATACCCTGAATCGTCGCTCTGGATTATAGTCAGGCTGTTCAGACGGGAACAGGGATTTATGCTATCTCCCAAAATGAAAGTAAAATGCACCAGTGAAGCAGACGTATTTTTCAACAACCTGACGTGGGTAACAAGGAGCGATGGCGCCGGCTCACAACGGTTTCTGTTGGAAACCGCAACTCGGCTTGATTCCGACATCGAGTCTTTGAATATTGCCCTTACTGTGCAAACCGAGCGCGAAGCCGCTTCCGCATTGGCGCAAAACCATGCAGATGTTGCACCGGGACCCCGCAGCGTCGCGCAGGAGTTTGGACTGGAATTCATTTCCTCCGGTTGGGAAGCCTACGATCTGGTGTTGCCGCGCACGATCTATTTCCGCCAACTGTTTCAGTCGCTACTGGCCAAGGCGAAACAACAATCCATAAAATCCAAGGCCCGGCAATTTGGCGGATACGATTTAAAACAACTGGGCAAGGTAATATGGTCACCCTGATCATGTGCGAGAATAATCACCCGCGGAGATATTGATCCCCGGCTCCACTGTTAAAGCGATTGACTGACCAGCTTTTCAGCGGGTAACGCTTCTTTCCATTCGTTGAGCTTGCGCTCCACCGTTTTTCGGGATACCCCCATACGGCGCGCTGCTTCCGATTTATTGCCGTTGGCACGCTGAAGGGTCTTTAAAATAAACTGTTTCTCAACGTCGTGCAGTGTCCAACCGGGCGGAACCACAAAATCCGAATCCGCCGGCTTGCCAGCCAGGGGATCATCCGCCAGCAAATCGGCCAGTAACCTGCCCAACAATAAACTACGCTCGATGATATTGCGAAGTTCCCGCACGTTGCCGGGCCACGAATACGTCTGTAAGTGGACGATATCCTGATGTGTTAGCGGAAATGGCGCAAGCCCAAGCTCCTGTGAAAGTTTATCGATAAAATATTTGGCCAGCAGCGGGATGTCTTCCCGGCGCTTACGCAACGGCGGTACCTCCAGTGAAAACACATACAACCGATAAAACAAGTCTTCGCGAAAACGCCCCAATTCCACCTGGGACTTCAAATCCCTGTTTGTTGCCGCGATAATACGGCAATCAACACTGATTTCACGTTCGCAGCCTAATGGTCTTATGGCGCGTTGCTCCAGCATACGCAATAATTTCACCTGCATGGGGACCGGCATCTCGCCAATTTCGTCGAGAAACAATGTCCCCCCTTGTGCAAAATTACATAGCCCGTCGCGGGAGGTATACGCGCCGGTAAACGCTCCCTTGGTATGACCAAATAATTCGCTTTCCAGTAGGTCCGGTGCGATAGAACCACAATTTACCGGTACAAAAGGACCCTGCCGGCCGCTCTGATCGTGGATGGCTTTAGCGACAAGTTCTTTGCCGGTTCCAGTTTCCCCCTCAATCAGTATTGTTGACTGGGACGAAGCCACCCGCTTTATGAGCTGGCATAAATGTTCGATCGTTGGCGTTTGCCCGATAATATCGGGATGTTCATCGCCAATTTGATACTTTTGACTGGCAAATTCCTTGCGTGCAAGAATTCTTTTTTCCAGGCAGGAAGTTATTGAATTCAGAATTTTCTCTGACGTGTAAGGTATTTGAACCAAATCGTGCACAGCGGATTGAAGAGCGCGCACCGCGATATCGTGATTTACCTGTGACACTATCACGATAAAATCCGTATCGATATTTTCATTTCTCAACGCCTGCAGCCATTCCAATCCGGGTTGGCCGCAGTTGTTGAAATCCATGACAATCAAGTCAAAGTAACAACGTTTTCGTATCTGTTCCGCTTCCGGTATTGAGTTTGTTACTTCCAATAATGCGCATTTATTTTCAAGGATAGATTTCAATCCTTGTTTTCTTTCCATATCGCTCGTAACAACCAGTATTGCGACGTCTTTCAGCATATTTTTGTTCATTTGTTAGTCCTTTTCTGAAAATGAACAGCAACTAAAGACAAATATTCTAATTGGCGGGCAACAGAGTAAGAGTATTCCCGGACGATTTGTCGCGTTCATTAACAATTATCAATTAAACAGGAGAATCCAGACAAATACGAACAAAGACCCAGGCACCGGTGGAACAAACTGACCCTTGCAACCTTCGATATGAGACATCATGCACCGATATTTTCAGTAATGAGCAGCAAGGTGATTATATGCTTTTGAAACAACAAGTATTTTTAGATGGCATGCTCGTTGCTCATCCCTGCTACACATCAAGAAACGAAGGGGACTGGTATGAACCGTAAGTTTTTATCACAAACCATAATACTGATATTTCTTTTAGTGTGTGGTAACACTATATCAATATCAATGGCGGGCAATACACCGGAAAGCGTATCTAACAATAAAAACAAGGTCATTCGACTCGCCACAACGACCAGTACGGAAAACTCCGGATTGCTACGCGAAATATTGCCGAATTTTGAGAAAAGCAACAACTACGAAGTACACGTTATCGCGGTTGGTACCGGCAAGGCGCTCAGGATGGGACGCGACGGTGACGTTGACATTGTCCTGGTACACGCCGCGGATGCGGAAAAGAAATTCGTGAACAAGGGTTATGGTGTAAACCGGCGCCAGGTCATGTACAACGACTTTGTCATTGTGGGCCCGGCTACAGATCCTGCCGGCATTAAGGGTATGAAAAACGCGGGTAAGGCGCTGAAAACAATTGCCGAGCAAAAATCCGTTTTCGTTTCCCGTGGCGATGATTCGGGAACCAATCGCAAGGAACTGTCATTGTGGAAAACCGCGGGCGTTAAACCTGCGGGCAGTTGGTACCGCGAAGCGGGCCAGGGAATGGGGAAAGTTTTGCAAATGACCGGGGAAATGCAGGGCTACACACTTACCGACCGGGGCACCTGGCTGTCCATGAAAGCAAAGCTACCATTACAAATACTGGTTGAAGGCGACAGACGTTTATATAACCCCTACGGAATTATTGCCGTAAATCCGGACCTCTATCCGGAAAGTAATTACTCCGGCGCCATGGCGTTAATTACATGGATGACCTCCATTGACGGACAACAACGGATAAACGACTTTAGGATCAATCACGAGCCGTTATTTGTCCCCATGGCCATAAAAAGCGCATCTGCACTTGCATATAAACACTGAGCGAATTTGTGTTATTAACCGACCCACGGCATAAATCCCATGGAGGATCTGACAACCACGACCCTGGACGCTTTTAAACTGCTGTTAACTGGTGACAAGGAGTTGTGGATCATCGTCGCGACGTCGTTCAGTGTTTCCCTGCGCGCCATCGTATTCGCCACACCGGTTGCCCTGTTGGTGGCATTTGTTTTAGCCACTTATCGCTTTGCAGGCCGACGGCTTGTGGTAATGGTTTTTCATACGCTGCAGGCGTTTCCGGCGGTGGTAGTAGGATTAACGGTTTATATCCTGTTATCCCGTCAGGGGCCACTGGGCGACTGGCGGTTGCTGTTCACCCAAACCTCCATGATAGTGGGGCAGATTTTATTGGGATTACCGTTGCTGGTGGCGATGACACACGCGGCGCTGGAAGCATCCGACAAAAGAATCTGGGAAACGGCGCGCACACTGGGTGCATCCCAAGGACGCGCCGCCCTCACATTAATGTACCAATTGCGCATGCCGATACTAGTCGCCCTTATCGCCGCCTTCAGCCGCATTATCGCGGAAGTGGGTTCGTCAATCATGGTGGGAGGTAATATTCTTCATCACACACGCAATATTCCAACTGCGATAGCATTGGAAACCAGCAAAGGTGAATATGCACAGGGTATCGCACTAGGTATTGTGCTCATTCTATTGGCGTTTATGTTTAACGCGATCATCCATATGACTCAGCAACGTTCACGATGGGCGACCACATGAGCTCTTCACCGATGATCAGCATCAGAAGCCTGTCAGTTGCGCTGGGAGATAGATGCATCTTTGATAATGTCAACTTCAACATTTTTCGCGGTGATTGCATTTTATTAAGCGGGCAAAACGGCGCTGGCAAAACCACGTTACTTCGCATCATCGCTGGGTTGATCCGCCCGGATAGCGCAAAATGCAGTATCGCGGGATTTCCCCGCATAGGTAACTGGAAGTCAGCCCGACCGTGGTTGCTTAAAAATATTGTTTACCTGCATCAGGACCCGTTTTTGTTCGACGGAAGCGTCCGCGAAAATATAATGTATGGCTTACGCCGGCGCGGCCTGTCGAAAAAAACCGCTTTTTCTATCGTTGAAGATGCACTGAACTGGGGAGAATTGAGGCATCTGGCGGACAGGAACGGTATGCGCCTGTCGGGTGGAGAAAAACAGCGAGTAGCGTTATTGCGGGCTTCAGTATTGAACCCTGCCCTGTTGTTGTTGGACGAACCTATCGCCAATATGGATGACAACGGCCGACATAACACGCTATTCCTGATTCGACGGCTGATAAGCAATGGTGCGAGTATCATGATTACGGCACATGAACCGCGCCTGTTTCTACCCATGTCGGACCGGCATCTGCGTCTGCATCATGGACAGTTGCATACGGTTACCAAGACACCTGCAGCATCTGGTTATCCGACACAAACCACGAGTAATTTTCCTCCAAAAACCAGGACGAGCCTGCATGACCAGCACATCTGACATATGGCGGTTGGATCACTGTTCTGCCGATAAAACAGACAAAGACAACGAACATGACACAGTTACCCGGTGTTCCGTTCAGGCCGCGGGCGTGATATTGGCAGGAGGCAAAGCACGACGCATGGGTGGACTGGACAAGGGACTTGTTCGACTCAATGGCAAAGCCATGGTTACCTATATCGCCAATGCACTGAAACCTCAGGTATCCCGCGTTTTAATAAACGCCAATCGCAACCAGAAAACCTATGCGGATTTAACCGGACTGTCGGTGATCAGTGATCACATTGGCGACTACGCGGGTCCGTTGGCAGGAATGGCCAGCGCCATGTCGTACATTTCCCTGCCCTATTTGGTGGCGGTACCCTGTGACAGCCCCTTGCTAAGCGAGGATTTGGTCATACGCCTCTACGAATCGGTTACCGAAAAGCAGGCCGACATTGCCATGGCCAGGCATCAAGACAAACTGCAGCCGGTGTTTGTGATGCTTAAGCGTGATTTATTACCCAGTTTGGTCGACTTTCTTACCAGCGGCGGCCGTAAGATCATCGACTGGTATTACATACACAATGTAACCGAAGTTGATTTTTCTGATGCGCCACTCATGTTCGAAAACGTCAATACCGAACAGGACCTGTCCCGACTGGGCAAACAAATACTGGCCAGCGAAACAACATCGCTCTGCGTCAGGAGCTAGCAACATTTAAATATTGCATGTCACGATAACACTGAATATCACTTTAACATTGCATATAGAGTCAGTTCTGGACACAATACCATGCCACGAACCGCCGATTTAATTAAAGACGAACCCTGCACGTCTCGGCTGCATATCAAGGACGC
>JASFOJ010000061.1:0-24995 GCA_050116575.1 Gammaproteobacteria bacterium
CATCGGAAAGCCGTATGCGGGAAAACCGCGTGTCCGGTTTGATGAGGGGGAGTTGCGTCTATGCTACATAGCATGGCGCAGCTCTCTACTCTAATGTTTATTAATAGTTTTGACGCTTGGAAAACCGCCCCAACTCCATTGACGCTTATCGGCGTTAACTATTAATAAACAGACGTGACCCCTTTGTTTAGACCCCTTTGTTTAGACCCCTTTGTTTAGACCCCTTTGTTTAGACCCCTTTGTTTAGACCCCTTTGTTTAGACCCCTTTGTTTAAATTTGTATCAAATAATTCTGAATGCCTCGAACCCACGACCAAAAAAGAAGTGTTATATGATTAAGTCGAGTCTCGCCCTATTACCCAGCCAATATGGCTTTACTGACAGATGCACAGAGTTACGGAGTGACCTGGGCAACTGCGCATCAATGGTTGAAATAACCACGTGTGCATACTTCTAATTGAAGATTTCTTGAGTCCAGTCAAGGTCTAATTTGTGGTTCCGTATTAGATTTTTCTAAACTTGAATGAAATAGCGAATGGATATTATCCGCAGCCTATCGCTTTCTAAGTTTTTGATAATTCAGAGATAAATATCATATGGTTGATACAAGCACACCATGTTTCATATTGAACAGAGTTTACTCCAATGGAGTAATTGAAGAACCAGAAATATATAGGGTTTCCGAAATTGATGGCGAGTGGCATATCGACCGGAGAAACTTTTTAAAAGTTGTTGGGACAAGTCTGGGTGTATTCGGTACAGGAGTTTTGTCGGGTTGTTTCAGCAGTGGCGGTGGCAGTAATGAAACACAGCCAAACACCGATTTCACCAGCGATTATAGTCGAACTTCCGTAGCACATAATAGCGCGATTAACTCCCATGCCATAAATTTAGACAATACCATGCTGGCGTCCGTGGATGACGGCGGCAGTCTTAAGTTCTGGGAATATCCTTCGGGCAAACATCTTAAATCGGAAAAAATAGCAAATATCACCAACAGCTCCGATTCCGTTGCATTCAGTCCGGACGGCTCACTCATCGCTTCCTCATGGGGGAATCAGCAAGTGAGGTTATGGGATACCTCCACTGGCGATCCGGTATTAGATATAAATATTGAACAAGATGATATTGGAGAAATAGCTTTTAGTCCGGATGGGACGAAACTGGCGGTAACCTCGTTTGCCGAAGTATATAAGTTATATGGCATTGACCTATTTAACATTCCTTCTGGGGAGCGATACAACAGATATTTTGGGCATTCTGAACCTATCACAGCCATCTGTTTTAACAGTCAGGGTGATTTATTAGCAGCGACAAGTGGAGAAACAGATGTAGGCGAAATCTGGATATGGTCGGTAAATACTAACCTGATAAATCTCGAATTGCCGGGGCATAAGGCTAATGACCTGGCGTTCGTTTTAGGAGGTAGCTTGTTAGCGTCCGGTGGCGCACCGGATGATAAGGTGAAAATATGGGATACTTACACAGGAGATATGCTGGACACATTAAGCAATTTCGGCACCGTTGAGGCAGTACCCAAAAGCTATTGGGTGATTTCCGGATCAACTAGCCATGGAATTAAAATATGGGATACACGCACATATGAAATTGTTCAAGAGATTAGTGAAGATTTATTTGTAGAGCATATTACAGCCAGTCCTGATGGGGCCACATTCCTCTCTACTTATGAAGGGACGGTAAGGATTTGGGATTTATCCACCGGAAACCCCTTAGCTGATATTGAGGTTGAAGTTCAAGATTCGATTAACGCTCTATCCGTGAGCCCGGATGGATCGAAGTTTGTAACGAAATCCTCCGATACGACAATTCGGATTTGGGATATAGGAACCCAGACGCAGGAGTTGGTGATTGAGCCCCTGCATTCAGGTATTCCAAAAATCATTGGTTTTAACTCGGCCGGTGAGTTGGTAACGATGGCGGAAGATAGAACCATAAAATATTGGCAAGCGCCGGAAGCTAAGTTACTTCGAACTCGGTTAACGAGTCCAGAGGTGGATGGCATGATTGTCGTGAGTGCTGATTCTTCAATGGCTGCACAAACAGCCATTGATGGTGAAGAAGTAATAATCTGGGATTTGAACAATGAACAAGAGCTTTTTCGTTTGCCGGGTAATGGCAACAATATCGAAACCCTTGAATTTAGTCCGAATGGCTCCTTATTAGCATCGGCAAGCGCGGATAATTCGATTTCTTTGTGGGATCTTACCACTTTAAAGATAACGCAAGTGTTGACTGACGAGCAACATAAATATCTTGCGTTTAGTCCAGATGGTACGCTACTGGCTTCTTTAGACTTTAAGGTCCACATTTGGGATGTTCAGACAGGCGATTTACTTATGAGTCTTGTCAG
Organism: Gammaproteobacteria bacterium; assembly: GCA_050116575.1. Classification (GTDB taxonomy): domain Bacteria; phylum Pseudomonadota; class Gammaproteobacteria; order SZUA-152; family SZUA-152; genus JAKEGK01. Next base: position 2,372 of record JASFOJ010000061.1, read on the forward strand.
AGAGGTAAAGTATGAATCGAGCAAATTGACATTTAGTCCTGACGGCAAATACCTGGCAATAACCGGCTCCAAGATCGAGCTGTGGGAGATGCCGACTGGCGAGCCAGTCAAAACTTGGGGGGTGAGCGCCAACTGCCTGGCATCCTTAGGTTTCGACAGAGACTCCCAATATCTGATTGCAACCTTAAAAAACGGAAAAATACAAGCATGGAAAAACCCAGCTGGCGAATTTTTGACAAGTTATTTTGATTCTCACGCCTTAAGGTACGAAACGTCATTAAAATATTTTTCATTGGAAAACGATAATGGAGAGGTGATTATGTATACCTTGCCATGCGACTCCTACTATATTTTACCTGAGGATGCGGTTTGTGTGTGTAATTGCGTTGATGGACTGTCTACAAAGGAACTGCCACGCTGTCCATCAGGCGGTGGTGGTGGCGGAGGTGGTGGGGGTACACCCATATGTACCTGTAATTTAGTCTGTACATGTAACGTTGTTTATATTTAGGAATGGATAATATTCGTTGTCCCTTGGAAGTTGTGATCGAGAAGGAGCACGGTTACTTTGAAAACTGATTTCACCCTACAAAGACGCGTTAGTTATCCTGACATCCCGCAGAGACCACAGGCACTGGCAAGTGAACTATTTTCAATCGCACTAGATGACGATAAATACATTGTCTACGCGCCGCTTCGAAAAAGCGCGTTTATCGGCAATTCCGCAGTGGTCAACTTCCTGGCGGATCTTAAGGAGCATCCAGAGCTTTTGGCTCAGAATAGCGAGTTGATACATTTCCTGCGTAACATTGGAATTATTAATGACAAACCAGAGACCAAGCCGATTACCAGTTTCAGCGGCGCACCAAAGCCCGTAACAATAACACTATTCTTGACCAATGCCTGTAACTTGCGTTGCACTTATTGTTATGCGTCTGCCGGTGTTGCACCAATACACCATATGAGTTTGGATGTCGCCAAACACGGTATTGATTTTATTATCAACAATGCGGTTACGCAGAATGTGCCGTATATTCGTATCACTTACCATGGCGGCGGAGAACCAAGCGTCAATTGGAAAGTGATGACGAATTCCCTTGCTTACGCCAAGGCTCAGGCCGAGAAACACGGACTCAATGTCCATGCAAGCAGCGCGACCAACGGAATGTTAAATGATAAGCAAAGTGACTGGTTCATTCGTCAGTTGGACGGCGCGAGCATTTCCTTTGATGGACTCCCGCGCGTTCACGACAAATTTAGGGTAACCACTTCGGGACATGGTTCCAGTCAACATATTGAAAATACGCTGAAGCGGTTTGATATCGCCGGGTTTAACTACGGATTGCGTATGACCGTGACACACGAGCAAATAGCCACGTTGCCTGATTCAGTCGAGTATATATGTCGCCGTTTTAATCCAGCGAAAATCCAGGTCGAACCTGCTTATCAAATGGGAAAATGGGCTACTGCCCCCTCGGCAGAAACAGATGAATTCATAGCTGCGTTTCGAGAGGCGCAAGCGCGTGCCAGGAAGTACACGAAACAAATCGACTTTTCCGCGGCGAGAGTAGGTCTTTCGACAAACCACTTTTGCAGTGTCAGCCAAGATAATTTCGCACTGTCGGCGGACGGCAATGTATCAGCGTGCTATGAAGTCTTCTCGGAGGATGATCCCTACGCGTCACACTTCTTCTATGGAGAACCGGACCATGTTAATGGAGGGTATACGTTTAATATCGATGTGTTGAATAGGTTAAGAAACCAAGCTGTCCAGAACCGTAAATACTGCGAGGAATGTTTTGCAAAATGGAATTGTGCCGGTGACTGTTATAGTAAGTTATTACATGCTAGTGATGGCAAGGAGATTAAAGGATCTAATCGCTGCCATATAATTCGCGAACTGTCCAAAGATCAAATTTTGCAAAAGATCAGCGATTCTGGCGGATTATTTTGGTGCGAGCCAACCGTATAACTTGCTAACAAAGTCGTTAACTCTGAGGATTCCTTTGTTAGATGTCGGCGTTAGGGTAGTTGTCTGTTTATCGAAAATCTGTGTCTGAGGATTTTGGTCGCTAAATGAGCCGGGAAAACAAGGTCTGGTATTGGGGCATAATACAAATTAGTTAGAAATAGATCAGTCTCTGCTTTCTAAGGTGTCATCAAGCTCAGGTGTCATGCGCAAGCGTCCAGAAAAGGCCGCACTGAGACAATGATAGAAAGAAAGGCACCTAATCACTCAGATCTGACACTATGGTTAAAAAGACACTGATGTAGATCTGGCAGCGAATTGTTCTGGCAACATTTAACGTCCGCCACCCGATCCAGTTCTTGTAACCGTCCGACGACCAAAGTTTTCAATTCCGTTTCCGTTTCAGCGGGGCCAACAGACGGGGACACGACGGACAACCACATCAAGGGCTATCGATCAAGGCCCATGTATGTCATTTAAAACGAATATTGTCCCAACCGCCAGTTTGATTAATCGATTTTGGGCGGCGTTGGATTTTTCCCTCACCTTCGTTATAGTGTTTAGAGGCGCAATTAAATTGTACGCATAATCAATGACGTATTGCGTATAAGGCCGATTATGTCAATATCCATACCACACTGACCGATGTCCACTGTGTTCATTCCAAGAAATAAAAATAGTCACGTGTAACATCAATATCGGATAGAACAATACCGTCTATTACGGCGATCACTGATTCATGCTTGATTCGCAATTGCGTTGGAATCGTGAGCTAGTTTTACCGCGTTATGTGCCTAGCTTTTTCGGCAGCGGGACGGGAACGGCTGCTCTCGTTACTTCCAGACGCCCATAGAACTTCTGGACAGACAACTCATGGCGGCACTGAGATTTTTGGGGTAAACAGGTATAATTGGCTTCAATTACCGGAGGCGACCCTTAGCGGAAGCTCAGCATCAATTCCTGATAGCGGACGCTCAACGCGCAACGATTCAATAACCGGCGAGCGATAGCGAGTCCGGCGCGCGTTTTGTGCGCGCGTAGTTTATTGTCTTGTTATATGTGTTATTCATACCCATTCACGATATGGAACATTTGAGTTTATTGTATGATGTGATACTTTTTGGTTGCTTAAAAACTGTTGCAACGCATTAAATGAAAGAGTTCTATGCTGACTTATCCCTAAACATACACTTTGAAAAAATACTGGATGAGAATGTTGTTTTAAGTCATGCCACCTATCAAGAGTGAGCTCAATATATGGCGCGAGCATTGACGCGCCTTCCCGGTATTTTATTTCTTCCACAGTATATTTTGCATAATAAGGAGATATAAGACGCCATTCATTTTCCTCACTAAATGCAGGATGTTTAATTATCGAAAAAACCTGAAGATTATCACCTCTAAATTGTTCAAGAAAAGTATGGAATTCTTGTCCGGGTGGATTGTTTATGGCTGTTAAATCGTGTGAATTCTGATGAAATGTTTCGAGCATTTTGTCTAACAATGTATTCATCATTTCATTGTGATCTTCTGAGCTGTACCTACAACGCGCCATTTTTAATTTATTTTCACTAACAATTTTATTAATTATTTCTGGAGAAAACCCTAGGCTTATTCCTTTTCCATGCGGTGTGTAACTGCGCCATTGGCTTAATAGATTTTGCTCTTGTGATAATGAAAATATGAATATGTTGAAGCCAGTAGAACTAAAAGCATTTAACCAGTTTGAAAATTGATTAAAGAACTTAATTGCCAACTCATCTCTTTCTGATTTTTCGCGGTTTTTAATAACCGCTTTCAATACTTTTTGCGCATAGAGAATTTCCTCGCCATCATTCAAATAGTAAGCATTACTAGCCCATAATGATTTTTATTTTGTTATACCTGTAAGCGAACCTATGCCCGTGTAGTGGTATAACGGTACCGTTATTTGCTCATTAAAAAAAACATCAATGCTTCGCATAAATATGACTCTATTTCATATAACAGTTAGATAACCGAGACCCGTTCGGTCTCGTTATCAATTTTTAGCCATTAATTGCATATTGTGCATTTGTAAATATAACGCCTGAGTCTTCACTGGTATCTCCGTATTTCCACGAGGCATTCTCATACCTGACAAAGTAAGTACTGGTATTTAATGAAACCAAAAATGGTTTAAGCCACTTTAAAAACTCTTTCAATGAATATGCCTTCTTGTCTACGTCTTGAGGAAAGAATGTAAGCTCAACAAACACCTTCGACTCTTTCTCCCAGGAGAAAAATAACTGAACTTGTGATATCAATCCCTGGCATGCCCAGTAACTTACAATCGTTTCAACTTCAGACGACGATAGACGTGCAATTATTTCGGTGACTGATATTTCATTACCTTCCGAATCAGTGGCATTTTTTAACTCACAATTCGTTTGAGCCTGACTCAGCAGGGCAATATTGACGGGGTCAGGCTTGTATTTTTGACGGGGCCAGGCTTGTATTATTGCATTATTTTGACCTGTCGTCAGAGTCCGCTACTGGCGTGCGCCGTGCTAAGGCGGCGCTTTCCCAGTGGGTGAAAATCCCACCCGGCTATCCGCTCCAGCCGGAAGCAACCGGAGCAACGATGGAGGTAACGAAGTGGTTGAAGCCTCCGGTGAAGCGTGTCGCAAAATACGGTGACAGCGCGAGTGTACAGGCCGTAACGAGAGTGAACGCTGAGCAAGCCTCGAAAAGGACTTTGCACAGACCGACCCGGCAGCCATATCGGGGAAGGCTGATATAACGGGATGAATGAGCGATGCAGTGCTCCTGTTACTGTGCCGGGGTAGTGGCGACAGCATGTACACAAGGGAAACGCACGCAACACGGGAAACCCCTTTACGTGGTTGTGGGATAACCAACTAGCTGCCTGTGAAGGTGAGGCCGGGCGTTTAGGGGTGACGGAGAGGCCCGTAGTACCGACGAAGCCGGGTAATGCCGGTGGAGGAAAGGGGCCTTAGTTCAAGGCCAATGCATCAAGTAATGAGGGGCCAGGAGATTGGGCAACCTATCAACTCCGACGAGTGTTCAGAAATTACAGAGGGCATTATACGCGAAAGCGAAGGCTGAATCTGGCTATCGTTTCTATGCGTTATACGACAAGATCTATCGTGAAGATATCCTTGCCCATGCCTATGCTCAGTGTCGCTCCAATCGGGGTGCACCGGGTATAGACAGGCAAGACTTCAAAGATGTTGAAGCGTATGGCACACAATGGTGGCTAACCACGGTTGCACGACACAATATTTTATCCAACCTGATAAACAACGCTTCTATGTGTGGATATAATAAGTAAAAGGTTTTACTGGTATAAGGTAATTGCGATATAGTGCGCTCATGTTGATATTTTGGGCGGGCATGCATGGGTAACCGGCGAACAACAGGTCTGTTTCTCGGCCCGCTGATTTTCATGGTAATGCTGTTGTTACCGGTGCCGGAAGGCATGTCACCGGCCGCCATGCATGTCGCCGCCGTTGCCGTGTTAATGGCGGTGTGGTGGGTGAGCGAGGCACTGCCCATACCCGCTACTGCGTTGTTGCCTATCGCCCTGTTCCCCGTCCTTGGTGTGATGAAAACCCAGCAGGTCACCCTTGCCTACGCCAATCACCTGATTTATTTGTTCATGGGCGGATTTTTAATTGCGGTCACCATGGAGAAATGGAATTTGCACAAGCGTATTGCGCTGCATACCATCCGGTTGGTGGGTATCTCGCCTAACCGTATTATCCTGGGGTTTATGATTGCCACGGCGTTTTTGTCCATGTGGATCAGTAACACCGCTACCGCCATGATGATGGTGACCATTGGCCTCGCCGTCATCCGGCAAACACAGGACTCGGCACAACAACCGGATGAGACAATGGCTTTACAGGCTTTTGGCACGGCGCTGATGTTGAGTATCGCTTATGCTGCCTCTATTGGCGGGATCGCCACGTTAATCGGTACACCGCCCAATGCCATTCTGGCCGGTGTGGTGGAAAAGACTTATGGAATTACCATCGGCTTTGCGGACTGGATGGTGTTTGCCTTGCCGTTATCGATCGTGATGCTGGCGCTGACCTGGTATTACCTGACCCGGTTTATCTATCGTGGTGAGATGAGGGAACTGCCCGGCGGACGGCAAACCATCGACCGCGAACTGGAGCGCATCGGGCCCATTAAAAAACAGGAAATACGGGTGCTGGTGGTGTTTTTGTGTGTTGCCGCCGCGTGGATACTGCGCAGTATTGTGGACATCGACGCACTGGCAATGGTGTCTGATTCGACCATTGCTATCCTGGGCGCGCTGGCGTTGTTTGTGATACCGGCCGATTTCAGTAAACGGGAATTTCTGCTGGACTGGCCTACCGCGGTGAAAATTCCATGGGATATTATTATTTTGTTCGGCGGTGGATTTGCATTGGCACAGGGTTTTACCAGTAGTGGTTTAACGCAGTGGATTGCCAATCAACTTACCGTGCTGGAAGGCGCCAATATTGTCTTGCTGGTGGGCATTATTGTGTTGCTGGTTATTTTTCTCACTGAAGTGACCTCCAATACCGCCACCGCGTCGTTATTGCTGCCGATTATGGGGGCGATGGCCATTGCGATGAATATTCATCCGCTGGCCACCATGATCGCGGTTGCTGTTGCGGCGTCATTTGCTTTCATGTTGCCGGTTGCCACACCACCCAACGCTATTGTGTTCGCCAGCCGGGTGGTGACCATTCCGCAAATGGCCAGGGCGGGACTCGCTTTGAATCTACTGGGGGTGGTATTGATTACGCTGTTTGTGATGGTGGTTCTGCCGCTTGCCATGGGCGTGGATATACGTCATTTGCCCAAGGTATTCTGAATCGTTTACGCTGTGCAATAACGGGGTTAAAAAGTTGTAACGACCTCAGCGGCAAACAAAATAGTGGAAGTGACCTATTTTTTGCACCACATTTAGGTCATTAAACAAGGTATGTTTTTCGATCGCCGTGCGCATGTATGGCCGATTTGCCGGCTAACCATGGCACGACAATCATTAGCTGACGATAACCAATGGCTGATGGCGGTATCAGCTGCATCCCTTGGGGCGGGGCAGGCCGGCCACCTTGTTCGCGCACTTGATGAGGCCGGTGGGGAACAGCGAATAGATATATTTCTGGTCACTGCGTTGCGGGCCGAACTTCTTTTTCATGATCTTGGAAAATGCGCGGGGTTCGGCAACAACGCCGTTCTCCTGGAAATAATCCCGGGCGGTATTAATGATGTCCCAGTGTTCTGGTGTCAGCTCCGGTATTTTCTCGTTTTTAGCGATTTCGACCGCCAGTTCTTCACTCCATTCATCGAGGTTTTCCAACCAGCCGGCTTCGCTCAACTGTATGACTTTGCCTTCGACTTCCGCTTGCATAATAGATTCTCCTTGGGATTCTAAACCACAATAGTTGACTAAATTAGTCAGTTATTTTAGCAGAAAGTTTCTTTCAGCGACACCAGTAGCGCCTACATATATACAAATAGATTTTATGACGGTATTTTCTGGGCAGATGTTAATCAGATTGATCCATTAGTCCAGCAAGCTGTCCAAGGCTGCGTTATATTGAGGGCCCGGCAATATAACAATCACAAAAGCGACACCATCGACGGGATGGTACCGGCCGGGATTTTTAACATTGGCAGTGTACGGGGAGAACAGTAATGGGCACAGAAGAACTTGAAGACATTAAAATGCGGTTGCAGGAATTCGCGGATGAGCGAAACTGGGATCAGTTTCATAATCCCAAGAACCTTTCCATGGCGCTGATCGCCGAGGCCGCGGAACTGGTGGAACATTTTCAATGGTTATCTGAGCAAGAAAGTCAGCTCATTCAGGGCGATAAACTGGAAGCGGTGCGCCACGAACTCGCGGATATCATGATTTACCTGATTCGCATCGCCGACAAATTAAATGTGGATCTGCTTGAGGCGGTGGAGAAAAAAATAACCATCAACGCCGAGAAATACCCGGCGGACAAAGTGCAGGGACAACACAAAAAATACACTGAATATTAACGACACCAATCATGAATATGAGTCATCATTATTTTTCCCAGCGCGGTTCGGCCGCGCGCAACACATTGATTGCATTGGCCGCCATCGCAGTATTTGTTGTTGGCGCGGTGATGCTGCTACCCAAGGGCTTTAGCGCCGATCTATCGGTTATCGGTCAGGGCACCCCGGTTGTAGTGCTGGCCCACAATAAGGATTCCGTTCTAAGCCTCAATCTAATGGATATGCTGAACAAGGTGCGTGGCGACTACGATGGCCGGTTGTTGTTTCGGGTGGTTGACAACAACACGCCGCAGGGACGGGCCTTTATTGACCAGCAACAGGTAAACCTGGGTACGTTGTTGTTATTTGCCCCCGACGGTACCCGGCAGCGGGTGGAGAGCGGGATCCGGGACGAAGCCACGTTACGTACGGCCCTGGATGGTGCTATTAGATCATCATAAAAAAACAGGGTTGCGCCGGGTGCAACAAAATGGCGCTAATAAGAAATTGGTTGTTCTGTGGAAACCCCAATAGTCATTAATTACCTTGCCGGTGGTCACCTTGGCACGGCGGCTACCGTTCAGTGCTCCCGTCCACTGAAGCGATGACGGAGCCGGGTATTAAATTGTTTATTAAGTGTATGAAGGAGGCATCATGGCTTTTCCCCTGGGTAGCGTTCTTTCAGCGGCGCCGGGTGTGATTTCCGCGGCGGCGGATATTATCCGGGCGATCAGGGAAAACAAATCCCGGCAGTCACCGGATACACAGCCGGATCCGGCGGCGGAAAAACTGGCCGAACTTAATTCACTCATAGAACGGCAAGCGCAGGTCATCGAGGAACTGGCGCAAAACAACAGCAATCTGGCCCTGGCGGTCAGAAATAATCGGATACTGGCCGGGATTGCGTTGGGTGCCGCTGGTGTCGCGATTATTGTAGCGTTATAACGACCTCAACGGATTAAACGCTCGCAGCGTGTAAGATCGCCGACTGTCATTCGGGTTTTACGGCCAACGTGATGCTAATCCGTGTCAGTCGCGGCCATTGGCCCGGGCGTTAATTCATAGCCACTCCCTTATAAGTAAATGTTGTGTGCATATCACAAATCTGCCGTTGCCCTTCTGTGCCCGTTAAAATTTTGCCAATTTCGCCACGTACCGGTAAAATTCTTTCCCTATACTAAGTTTATGAATTAGCTGTTAAAGCACTCGTCCTGTAATGGCGCTGGCCGCTCAACAATACTAATAATTTACAGGCGATTTACTGAATAAGGCGGTGGTCGTCGTTGGAGAACAATCGTTCATTTCGAATTCTGCTGGTCGAGGATAATGCCGCTGATGCCCGTCTTGTGGAACTTGCCCTCGCCGAGGTCGACGACGCGCAGTTTGAGGTCGTGCACGTTGAGCGGTTATCCCAAGCGCTGGATGCTACCAGCAGTGGTTTTGATGCCGTATTGCTGGATCTTTCCCTTCCTGATTCCCATGGTCTCGACACCGTTGCGCTCTTTAAAGCGGCCCGGCCTGCCATGCCCATTATTGTGCTCAGCGGCCAACAGGATCTGGCGACCGCGGTCGATGCGGTGAAAGCGGGCGCCCAGGATTACCTGGTCAAGGGGCTGGAAAACAGCCATCTGATTTCGCGCGCCATTCGTTATGCCATCGAACGCAAGCGTTCCGAACAAGCGCTGAGCCAGGCCCGCGCCGAACTGGAGCGCCGGGTCGAAGAGCGCACCGCCGAGTTGCGCCACGCCAACGAACAATTGCGGCAGCAAATCGCCGAACGGGAACAGGCGGAAAAAGCGCAACGCCAGAGCGAACACCAGATACATCTAATTGCCGACGCATTGCCGGTATTAATTTCCTACGTCGATAAGGAACAGCGATATCGTTTCAACAACAAAGCCCACGAGGACTGGTTCGGCCGGCCCCACAGCGAAGTTTGGGGAGAACACGTCAAACAAACCCTGGGCGAGGACACTTATATTAAACTGCGTCCCAATATTGAAACGGCACTGGCCGGCCAGGTAATGGACTTCGAGGTTGATATTCCCAATCCGCAGGGCAGCGTGCGGTATTTCCACATCGTGTTTGTTCCCGATAAAGATGAGCAGGACGAAATCCGGGGTTTTTACGCTCTGAGCCAGGATATTACCGACCGTAAACAGGCCGAAGACCAGGAAAGACAGCGAATGTTGCAACTGGCCCATGCCTCACGATTGAGTACGACGGGTCAGATGGCCACCGAGATCGCCCATGAAATCAACCAACCGTTGACGGCCATTGCCACTTATAGCGACACCTGTCTGCGTATGCTCAGCAGTGGTAACGGGGAGCTCAGTGAGGTGACGAATGCATTAAAGCACGTTGCCACCCAGGCCGAGCGAGCCGGAGAAGTCGTCCGGCAGTTGCGCAGTTTTGCCCGCAAGGACGATTCCCATCGCTCCACGGTCGATATCAATGATTTGATTCAGGAGGTTGTGCCATTAGTCGAAGTGGAGGCCCACTGGTATCATGTTGATGTGCGCCTGCAACTTGCTGATCATCTGCCGCCGGTTTTGGCAAACCGGGTGCTTATCCAGCAGGTGGTCTTGAATTTCGTGCGCAATGCTATTGACGCTATGTCGGAGACAAATGAGAAATCGCGCCAATTGACGATCGTTTCCGCCGTGAATCGCAGCGAAGGTACTGAGACGGTCGAAGTGTCGGTGCAGGACACCGGGCCGGGATTGCCGGCGGATTATATGGACCAGGTGTTCGACCCGTTTTATACCACCAAAACCGAGGGGGTCGGTATGGGGTTGTCGATCAGTGAGTCCATTGTCAAGGCTCACGGGGGCCGTTTATGGGTGTCGGACAACAGCCACGATGGCTGTACTTTTACGTTTGCTTTACCGGTTGCTAAAGAGGAGACAAAACCCTGATGCCGCAGGAACATACGATATATATCGTCGACGACGACGAAGCAGTACGCGGCGCATTGGCGTTGCTGATGAAATCGGCGGGTCTCAAAGCCGAAACTTATGAATCGGCTGATGCATTTCTGCAATACTTCGATCCGCAAGTCGGCGGCTGCCTGCTGGCCGATGTGCGCATGCCGGGAATGACTGGTCTGGAGCTTCAGCAGGAACTGGTCAAACGCAAGATCGATGTCCCCGTGATAATCATGACCGGTCACGGTGATGTGGCGATGGCGGTTAGTGCCATGAAGGCGGGGGCAGTAGACTTTATCGAAAAGCCATTCAGAAACCAGGATCTGCTGGACAAGATCCAGCAAAGTTTGATCAAAGCTGATGAACTGCAGGCGAGCCACCACCAGCGGGCGGAAGCGCTTGAGCGCCTGGCGCTATTGAGTAACCGCGAGCGCGAAGTAATGGATTTACTGGTAAAGGGAAAGCTGAATAAACAGATCGCCGCCGAGCTGGATATTAGTATACGGACAGTGGAAGCTCATCGCGCGAAAATTATGGACAAGCTGCAGGCAAAATCTCTCCCCGATGTGGTGCGCATTTCCTTAATGGAAGATTAAAGCACGCTAACCATCACTGTGTTTCTTCTGGTAGCCCCAGCCGATAACCACCCTACTTTAGTATCCGTACACTAAGTACTAGTACGGATTTTTCATGTTGATTCATTTCAATAGAATAGGCATGACTATAAAACAAAACCTTAATAAAACTGTCAACTATTTAGAGCAAACAATCATACGGAGGAAATATGGAACATCGATGGAGCGCTCGAATACCCATTGCGACCCGCGTCACCCTGTATCGCAATAAAATGCCGGTGGCGGTATGCGCAGCAACAGACATTGGATTAGGGGGTATGTTTGTTGCCACGGGTCCCTTGACCTACTCGAAAGATACAACTCTGGAAGTCGACATTAAACTGGATACCGAGCAGGGACCGACGCGGTTCCGGCTGCCGGCCTGTGTCGTCTATCATTCACAAACCGGCGTGGGTCTGATGTTCCTCGAATCCGACAACGAGGTTTCCCGCACAATCCGGCGTTTGCTGCAAAACCGTCCGAGCTCTCAGGAGCCGACACCATTGATGATCGATACCGAGGCAACACCCAAGCGGGCGCTGGCCTGAGCTTAAAACAAAGGCGGGTTATTTGCAGTGGGTTGCTATACACACCCGAAGGCGATTGCGCTAATGAACCCTTCATCCTGGTGGCAGTTGGCCTGAGTGAGTTAACCATAATTCCAGTGCCGGATTTTCGACACACAAACGCCAATGAGTAGAGTCTGTCGTATCGTATTAAAAAGTATGAGTTTTGGTTCAGATGAGGGAGACCGCATTGTTTAATTCGTGCACAGTGAATCCTGCGTGTTGCCGACGTCCCGCGTAAAGATTGCCAACTTAAATACGTTTAACTCACAATTAGTCATTTCATATCTACTATTCCGTTCAATTGCCGGCCCCGAAACTGGTGAGCACATGGGGTTTAATACCGTCATCCCCTATCGCGTTCAACAGGCATAAGTTGAATCATCGCAATAAAGTAATTCATTTCAGTTTCACCACGTCGTGTTACGCCGGTTGGTTTAATCTGGTTCTACGTATTGTTAATCACAAAAATCGCATAGCGTACGTAGCGTTTTTGCCGTTACCCTGGTTATCGATAGTGTGCGCGTGAGCTAACACCCCGTGGCTGTCATCCTCGCCAGGCCGCTAACCGTTAAAGCAGGCCTGCGGTTGCCCGTAATGGTTGCTAAACCGCTTAAATATAATTTTATGGCGGGTAATTTGCACGTGCCGTCCACCCTGGTGTATAAGACTAAAAAAAGTGTGGTATTCGGGTAAACCGGGCTGTTGTTGAGAGTTCCGGACAAACCCGGCGATAACCGGATAATGGTGCAACCCCGGTAATAACAATACATAAAACACAACACATAAACCTTAAGCCGACCGCCTATGATGACAACCGCTACCGATAATAAATTTCGCCAGCTGCTGGAGGCCGCGCCCGATGCCATTATTGTCGTAGACCAAAGCGGCACCATTGTTCTCGCCAACAGCATGACGCAAAAGAATTTCGGCTATCACATCGACGAATTGCTTGGCCAGCCTATCGAGGTACTGGTCCCCGAGCGTTACCGGCAGCCCCATATTGGCTACCGCCAGGGTTATTTTAATGAACCCAGTACCCGCCCCATGGGCTCCGGCCTGGAACTCGTAGCCGTGCGCAAGGACGGTAGCGAATTTCCCACGGAAATCAGCATTAGCCCACTGGAAACAGATGAAGGCGTGTTGGTAACCGCCGTGGTGCGGGATATCACCGATCGCAAGTTGATCGAACGGGAACTGCAACGCCACGCCGAAGAACTGGAGCGCTCCAACGCCGAACTGGAACAATTTGCCTACGTGGCCTCTCACGACCTGCAGGAACCATTGCGTATCGTGGCCAGTTACACCCAATTACTGTCACGCCGTTACCAGGATAAACTCGATAGCGATGCCAATGAATTCATAGAGTTTATTGTTGACGCCGCCACGCGCATGCAAAAATTGATCAATGACCTGTTGTCCTATTCGCGTGTGGGTACCCGCGGACAGGGATTTGCCGCTAATGACCTGAACAAAGTCCTTGAAAGCGCGTTGAAAAACCTGGACTTACGGATCCAGGATAGTGACGCGACAGTGACCTGCGATGATCTACCCACAGTCATGGTGGACGGTAGACAATTTCTGCAACTGTTCCAGAATCTCATTGGCAACGCGCTGAAATTCCGTGCCGATGCGCCGCCCACCGTGCACGTTGGAGTGACCCAACAGGACGGGGAATACATTTTCTCCGTACGCGATAACGGCATTGGCATCGATCCCCAATACGCCGAACGAATCTTCCAGGTCTTTCAGCGGTTGCACGGCAAGGGCGAATACCCCGGAACCGGCATCGGTTTGGCCATTTGCAAAAAAATCGTGGAACGCCACGGTGGCCGGATATGGGTGGAGTCCCGGTCCGGCGCCGGCAGCACGTTCTATTTTACGATACCCATACAGCGGGAGGAGGCATAATACATGCAAGAAGAAATGGAAAAAGCGGCTATCGAAATTCTGTTGGTCGAAGACAATCCCGCCGACGTGCGCCTGACACGGGAAGCCCTTAAGGAAGCCAAGGTGCGCAACCAACTGCACGTGGTGGAAGACGGGGTAGCGGCCATGGCATTTCTGAACCGCCAGGGAGAGTACGCCGATGCCCCGCGTCCTGATCTGATATTGCTGGATCTTAATCTGCCCAAGAAAGACGGCCGCGAAGTATTGGAAGAAATAAAGCGGGATGACATGCTAAAACGAATACCGGTCGTCGTGCTGACCACGTCGCAGGCCGAGGAAGATATTGTAAAAACTTACAATCTTCACGCCAATTGCTACGTAACCAAGCCAGTGGATCTGGATCAGTTCATCACTATCGTACGAAGTATTGAGGATTTCTGGCTGACCATTGTAAAACTGCCGCATGAATAACAACTGACCGTCACCGGTCCTGAAGACTGGAGTTTGGATGGCTAAGCAAGAAAAACTAAAATCCAGCCGCAGCATCAAACTGCTATTGATCGAAGACAACCAGGCCGATGCCAGGTTGGTTCAGGAAATGCTGACGGAAGTCGCCGAGCCCGGCAGGATTTATCTATCAAAAGCGGAATCACTCAAGGAAGCGGTGGAAGTTCTTTACCGTCACGATTTCGACGTGCTGCTCGTGGACCTGGGCCTGCCGGATTCCCAGGGGCTGGATACCCTTCATCACCTTCAAGCGACCAAACCAAGGCTGCCGATGGTCGTGTTGAGCGGATACGACGATGAAGAGCTTGCCCTGGAAGCGGTGCAAAACGGTGCCCAGGATTATCTGGTCAAAGGTCAGGGCGACGGCAACCTGCTGACCCGGGCGCTATATTACGCCATCGAACGCAAACGCAGTGAAGAACGCCTGACTTATCTCGCGCAGTATGATCCTCTTACCGATCTGCCGAACCGGACACTGTTTCGGGAACGCCTGACCCAGGCACTGCAACGGGCCTCCCGCCGACAGGAACTGGCCGCGTTGTTGTTTCTCGATCTCGATCACTTCAAGGATATCAACGACACGCTGGGGCACGATGCCGGCGACACGCTGCTGGTGAGCGTCGCAGATAGGCTGAAACGTTGCATTCGTGCCGAAGATACCGTTGCCCGGCTTGGTGGCGATGAGTTTACGATTATCCTGGGACGAATCAAGCACATCGAAGAGGCGGCGACGGTGGCGCAAAAAGTCATTGATATAATGTCACGGCCGTTTTCCCTGAATAACAGCGAAGTTTTCGTCACCGCCAGCCTGGGGATTGCCACTTATCCCACCTGCGGTACCAATCCTGAAACGTTGACTAAAAACGCGGATACTGCCTTATATTCGGCGAAAGCGCAGGGGCGCAGCAACTACAAGTTTTACGAAGCTCAAATGAATGCTGATGTTTCGGAGCGCATGATGATGATTAACGATCTGCGCCATGCTGTGGAGCGCCAGGAGTTTGTTTTATATTACCAGCCCAAACTCTGCGCCACACGCAACGAAGTGATCGGCATGGAAGCGTTGCTGCGCTGGAATCATCCGGATGTCGGCATTGTCGGGCCCACCGAGTTTATTCCGTTGCTGGAAGAAACCGGCCTGATTATTCCAGTCGGTAAATGGGTTTTGCGCACCGCCTGTGAGCAAAATCAGGCATGGATTCGTGCCGGTCTCACGCCCCTTCCAATATCCGTTAATATATCCGCCCGCCAGTTCAATCAAAAGCGCCTGGTGGGCGCAGTGGCTGACATTCTTGACCAGACCGGGCTGCACCCGCGCTACCTGGAACTGGAAATCACAGAAAGTGCGTTATTGGAGAACGCGGACAACGCCAGTGAAACGCTCGAGCAGTTGCACGACCTGGGTGTTCAATTGGCAATCGACGATTTTGGTATCGGTTATTCCTCGCTGCATTATCTCAAGAAGTTTCCTATCAATACTCTTAAAATGGACCGCACCTTCGTCAAAGGTATCGTCGCCGACGCTGATGATGCCGCTATCGTTGAAGCGATTATTGGACTGGGCCACAGCCTGCGGCTCAAGGTTGTCGCCGAGGGCGTGGAAACGGAAAAACAACTCGCCTATTTAAGGGATCGGGGCTGTGACGAAGTACAGGGGTTTTACTTCAGCTGTCCCATCCCTTCCGACCACTGCGCGCAATGGCTGCTCAACAACGGCGATCTGCCCGAAAATCTTTTTACCCAACAAATGATAAATAGCTGAGTATCAAACATCCTGCGTTTAACTCTCCACTATTGAAGACATTGCGGATTCAGTGCCTTGATTCTGCAGATATGATACAAGCCTTCAGTAACCAGCATGAATAACCTGGCCATCAAGTAAATAACAACAATTCTCGCAAACCGTGAATAGGACTGTCGTTGCCGCGATACCCATGCTGCGCCGCGGCTTAGACATTTTTTGCGATTTTATCTTTGCACAGCAAACAGGTTTCTTTCCCTGTGTTAGCGCGCAAGGTATATAAGTTAGCGAATCTGGTGCAACAACCAAAGTGTTGTGTCGAGCCGTATAGTCTCCAAATCTAACACGGCATTTTGCATACTATGGGGTGGGCGGAGGTATCCGTGTGTCCGGTTTAGTTGAAATTGAGAATTCTCATTACTCTGCGATTGTTTTTTCGATATTCTGTGACATCGTGGCTGTAACGATAACGCCGTCGGACAAGGACGCCGGTGCATAACCACCATGTTGACGGTACTTTGGTGGATTTCATGCTTCGCGGCAGCGATGCCGATGACAATAAACAAAAATATCAATGCGTTAGCAATTGGTGCGATCTATGCCTGTATGTGTGAAAGGCGTTTAACGGGTATTGGTTCAGTATCTCGAAAACCTGTTTTTACGAGGAGAAACAAATGCAAAATGGTAAGGTATTGACTGCGTTCATAGTTTTAGCGGTGGTGGTTTTTGGTGTGCGTTATGTTCCCGCGGCGACTGATCCGTTCGCCAACCCTAATCCTCACCCCGGCGCAGATACCCACATTGTTATTCAGATTACCCAAAAGAATCCGACCACTGAAACCATCGTGCTGCATAATGTTGCCAATATTTTGAAGTTTTACGGACCGGAAAAAGTCGAGACGGAAGTTGTGGCTTACGGCCCCGGCATTGATTTGTTGATGAAAGACAACAAGCATACCGACGAAATAAAGGAGCTGACCAAGCAGGGCGTTATGTTCGCCGCATGCGAAAACACCATGCATGCAATGCACATTACCAAAAAACAGCTCAATCCGTTCGCTGATCCCGTGCCGTCAGGGGCGGTTGCCATTGTCAAGCGCGAACAACAAGGTTGGGAATATTTGCGGCCCTGATTTGATCAGGTTAAATCAAGATCAACCACATGTATAATAGTGCGTAAGCACAAGAGGGTTGAACACATCGTAAAAAAGGATTCTCTAATGAAAAAGATAATATCGACAGCTGTTGTTGTGGTGGCGCTGTTGATCGTCGGTGGGGTGATATATATCTATTCGGGCAGTTATAGCGTTGCGGCTACCAGCAAGGACTCGCCATTGGTGTCATGGATATTGCGTACCACCAGAGAAAGCTCTGTTGAGACTCGGGCGGCCAATGTAAAACCGCCGGCCGGACTTTCATTGAGCGACCCTGAAGAAGTCAAGCTCGGCTTTAAGCACTACAACGAAATGTGTAAGGGGTGTCATGGCGCGCCGGGCGTAAAACCGGCCGAGGTGCACGACGGCCTCAACCCCGAACCGCCCGACCTCAGTAAGGTCGCGAAAAAGGCGTCAGCCGACGAATTGTTTTGGGTGGTAAAACACGGGTTAAAGATGACCGGTATGCCGGCGTGGGGACCAACCCATTCGGATGACAAGCTTTGGGCCGTGGTTGCGTTTGTGAAAAAGCTGCCGGAAATCACACCTGAAAAATATCACCAGATGCAACAGCAACTGGCGGAAAACGGCGAGATGGAAAACGAAAATGCGCATAGGGAGGCGCAGCAGAACCCAGCGGCGCACACGGCCAACAATGATAACAAGGCGGATAAATAAGTAGAAATATTTTGTACTATTGGGTGCGAAATACTGGTCATTCGGTATCGGTTTTGCGCATATAGAAAACCAGCTGGCAAAACATCCGTAACATCACGGGCGGACGTTTACATCACCATTGCACTTTTCGGCAACTCGATCTGCTGGTATTGGTCAAATGAAATTCCGATAGCGGTTTGAATCGACGCTGCCACGATATTTCACCGTACGCCACCTCACAAATAATCAGTTCGACTATCCACTATCGATTTGTTAAGAAGCTGTATGCAGGCGGTCGATTAACTGCCGCATACGTCGGTAGTGACTGCCTTTCCAGTAGATTTTGTGGCAGTGTGCGCATTGCCAGAACTGGTTATAGTACTCTTTTGTGCGCGGCAACAGATGGTTTTCGATGGCGTGTTTGTCGACACGTTGTACCGGTCCGTTGCAATGCAGGCAGCGTGTGAACGGCTGCAGATTGTTGTGTAAATCAAAACGGTCGACGATCTCCAGTAATTGTTTTTGCGGTTGCCGTTCTCGGACATAGTATCCACGGGTAACTTGCCTGCGCATTAGAAGCTGCCTGTCGCAGGTCAGCAGGATACGTTTCTCATTTGCGGAGATATCGGCCAGGGTAGGGTCGTCATAGTCGTTGCGGTATAGCGTGTCAAATCCCAGCATGCGCAAATAGGCGGCCAGGCGTCCCAGGTGGGTATCCAGTACAAACCGGGGCTCGCGCAGTGGTTGCGGCCGTAACTTAATAACCGGCGAAATATCCAATGACTCAAACACCGGGTAGACACTGATATGATCGCCATCGCTAATGCGATAGTCAAAGTCGACCGATTGGCCGTTTGCCAGTATCAGGTCAATCTCAGTATGGGGAACGCCCAGGGATTCGATAAGGTCCTTAATGGACCCTGGCTGATCGAAGGTGTGAGTAAAGGCGATTTTGCGCCTGTTTAGCGGCAAAAAATCATTAAGTTCTTCGTAGAACCGGATTGTGACCTGGCCGGGCATGATATCTTCATTCTGCAAGCTGTGTCAGTTGAGTGGGTTTGCGGGCTGTGCCGGTAAAATACTAATCCTCGGAAAGGATCTCCACAACATCGTTTGTTAAACGGAGAGCTTCTTCGACAGTAGCCGGAAATCGTTCGTATTCGGCTTTGATTTGGTGGGCCACTTGCGGCGTAATCTCCATGCCTAAAGCGGCGAAATGTTCAATGAGAACAAAGGGGTTCTTGGCATTCTCCAAAACAATTTTTAATGCTTTGGGCATGGCAACAACACGGGCAAGAATATAACCTTTAATAACGTGCCATGCCACAGCGCCAGTGGTTATTTTTCCCTTTTTTATCGCACTTTTCAGCAAGCCGGCGACGAATACGCCCAAGCGCTTGGCGATATTGGCATCGTCAATGGATTCCGGGGTATATGGCCAAACTGAACTGATCATATAACGATGAAAGATGGTGAACAAGGTGGGACAGTGTAAATATAACAACCCTGATACTCGATTCCAGATTTTAAAGGCTTTAATTAAACGTTTTATTTTTTCTGGGTTCTCGGTCGCAAATTCCATAATGTCAAAGACGACAATGGACGCCCAATATGACCATGACGCGGCGGCGATGATACCTTTGATAAATTGCCATTCCAGGTAGATAAGTTTGTAGATGGCGGCCGTACCGCCTGCGACATCTTTGGAGACTTTGCCCCACCACACGTCATTGATAAATCCTTTCCGGTACTGAAACCAGGCGCCGGTACCGTCGATATAAAAGATATCCCGATACTGATCCACGTGAACGATAAGGCGATTGCCGCCGTTAATATCCGGCACTACATCGCCCCGTTGAACGGGGAAGGCGCCTGTCGCAAGATAGGCGATGAATGTATTTGGCGTGTCCATGGCAGCTTGCAATTCTTTATCGGACACCGGTTCCGGTTTCAAAAGGGAGGGTTTTGAGAGCTGTGGTATCGGGGGCGGGATTATTTCAACGCGATTTTTTGTCTGGATGGTTTCACCCAGTTCCCGCTGGAATCGTTGCTCAATACCACGGATGCGGCGCGCAGTGGCCGCACTGACATGCGCCCCAAAGCCGCGGTTCGCGCTGCCGCGATTGTCCGTAGCGCGGTTAAGGGTTTCCCGCTGTCGGGTTCCCCTGGTCTTGTTACCTGCAGCAGGCATGACAAACCTTCTTTAATCGTCTTCGTTAAGATCCACGTTAACCATGGATTCCACTTCGCTGGCCGTTCCCACTACGGTAACCTTTTCGATGTCCGGGTCACCCAGGCGCTCTTCTTCCAGCAACTTGCCGCGGCGTTCGTTTTCCAAATCCAGCTGTTGTTGTTCTTCCATGGCTTTTAATACGTCGACATAGCGGTGCAGGCGTTTGAATTCTTCCAGCGCCGGTGTTTTGCCCAGCTCAAGATCCAGCAGCAGGTTGTTACTGTCCACCGGAATAATTTTCGTATAACGCCGGATCAATAAATAGCGGTGATAGTGCTCGCGGATAAATATCTGTGTATCACCGCTGAGTTCCGGCCAGCTTAACAGGGTGTCTTCCGGCAGCCCCTGGCCAATGGCCTCGGCGCGGAACCTGTTTGCCACTTCCGGTAACAAATCCGCCATCTCCGCCAATACCGTGTCGGTGAACACATCGATTTCCCGGGCCAAGGCGGGCAAGGGAACATCCCATTTTAATTGCCGCAACTCCGGGTCCTCCAAGTATTCCGTGGGTTCAATGGTTACTGACCATTTGTCACCGAGTTCCGGTAGATTGCCGGACTCGCTGTCGATCACAACACGCAAACCGAAGGGATCCGCGAAACCGTCAAAGGGTTTGCCCAGGTTATCAGCGCCATAGTCCAGCACGGTTTGGCCCGCGTCACTGGTCATAACCAGTTTGGGTTGATTGGCAACATAGCTAAATTCCAGCTCAAACTCGGGGTAGCTGACGTGGGTGATCGCCAGTTGCATAATACGTGCGTCGCTTCGATTGGACGGTGACGGGTCGATAGTTATACGATGAAGCACATAGTGGGACCGGAACAGTGATAAGGCACTGTTTAGGTTTACCACTGCCGCCGTGCTTTTCAGGTAATAAATGGCATAGTTACAGGCAAATCCGATGGGGCCTGCGGGATTGATAATTTCCGACAATGGCCGGATATCCCTGGCCTGGTCCTGTAACACGGCTTGAAAACGATCCTGTGATCCGTCGGCACTGGGTACCGGTTGCCAGTTCACCGGCACCATAATTTCCGAGTAACGCTGCTGCCGCACATCGGGATCTTCCGAGCCCCAGATCGCACGGCAATAATGCAGAATATTATTCTTGATATGATCAATCACTCGGTATTCCCGTTGCAGGCGTTGCTGTTCGCGCCGGTTGCGTTCCAGTTTTTGTTCAACGGATTTGCTGTAGGCTTCCTGTGGTGTGCGGAAAATATCCGGCAGGGTACCACCCGTATCCTTGTAGTTACCCAGGGATTGGGTCGCCTGGTCCATCATCTGGTTGATGGGGGCAGTCTCGGCGTCAGAGGTTTGCGGTTCCGGTGTCGTGCTGCGTATCAAGGCCAGGTCTTCCGCCAGTGAACGGTCCAGCAACACGCTGGCGATGATGCTGTCATGGCGGCGTATCCAGTCCGCCGTGATTTCAGAGGGTTTCGGGACTTGCTCGGCGACAAAGATGACCGAATCCACTTCCGCCATCTCCGTGGTAACACGGTATTGGCGTAACAGTTGCCGATAAACATAAGTAATGGCCAGTTCCTCGTTGGGATTGGTGATTTCCGTGGCCCGGGTTTCTTCAAAAGTGGCTTCCTGTGAGGTGCTGATGACCGCCTTGGTTTCGCTGCGCATGCGGCTGGCGGTTTTTTCCATGGTCTCATTCAAATGTGACTTGGCATCCTTGCTCGATGAAGAACTTTCGCCGCCGCCTCCGGCTTTCACCGATGCGCTCATGCCATAGCCGCTGGCTGACATGGCAGCTTCCACATACCAGTTGGTGGACTCTGAGGCTTCCCGCACGACATCACTGGAGTCGGAGGTGGTTTCGGTGGACTCACGGTCACGTTCCGTTTCCACCAGCGACTCTTTACTGCGGCTCATGGTGCGGTTTCGCACGAAGCGGGTGGAAACTTTCTCCGACTGGCTGGGGCCAAGCGGCAAGGTACGAACAACGGGCCCCTGTTGTGTGCCCAAATCATTCCATGTTTGGCGGTAATTGATTCGAAGTCCGAAATTAACCGTTCTGCCGGGATAAGGTTTAAAGGGATAGCGTTCGTATTCGGGGTTCGATTGCTCAAAGGGATTGGGAAAGTCCTTTAACAATGCGTCCTTTATTTTGCCGATGGCGGCCAGCCATACCGCAGCGGTAAACACGTTGTGTGACTGAAGTTCGCCGTATTCATACCAGGGCTGATGCGCTCCGATGGCCCAGCGAACCCAGTTGTAAAAATATACCCGGATTAACAATTCCGGGTATGTTCCGTGTACGGCCTCATCACGCGGGAGCGTGGGTTCGTGGGTGGCGCTCCTGGTTTCATCGAGCGAGCGGTAAAGCGCGTACAAATCCG
>JASFOJ010000062.1:0-24739 GCA_050116575.1 Gammaproteobacteria bacterium
ATGAACTAAATCAGCGGTTCCCAATTTTTGCTTAACTATAATCGAGATCCAATGCAATACTTTCCCATGTTTTTCAAACTGGAAGGACGCTCCTGCCTGGTGGTGGGGGGCGGTGAAATTGCTGCGCGCAAGGTTTCATTATTGGTGCGAGCCGGCGGCAATGTCACGGTTATTGCGCCGGAATTGTGTGAAAGTCTGCAGGGACGGTTGAATGCCGGAGAAATCCGTTTTGTCAAAAAGAACTTTGAACCCTCCGATGTGACCGACTCGGATGTCACCCATTACGCAGTGGTCGTCGCGGCCACTGACGATAAAGCTGTGAATCAAATGGTGTCGGAAACGGCGCAACACAATAACATCCCGGTTAATGTCGTTGACCAGCCCAGCCTTTGCAGTTTCGTGGTGCCTTCCATGATTGACCGTTCCCCGGTACAGATTGCAGTGTCCACCGGGGGTGCATCACCGGTGCTGGCGCGGCTGTTGCGGGCGCGACTGGAAACCATGATTCCCGCCGCCTATGGCAAGCTGGCTTCATTGATGGAAGAATTTCGCGACAAGGTGAAACAGCATTTCAAGAACCCGGACAAACGCCGTTATTTCTGGGAAACCGTTATCCAGGGCCCCATCGCCGAGATGGTGTTTTCCGGCAAGGAAGAAGCGGCACGGGCCGCCATGCACGCCGCCGTGGATGAAGGTGAAAAGGCCATACCCGACCGCGGCGAGGTTTACCTGGTGGGCGCCGGTCCTGGTGATCCGGATTTATTGACCTTTCGCGCGTTGCGCCTGTTGCAACAGGCTGACGTTATCGTTTATGACCGGCTGGTGTCCGAGGAAATTCTCGACCTGGCGCGCCGTGACGCGGACCTGGTCTACGTGGGCAAGGAGCGCGATAAACACACCTTGCCGCAGGAAGACATTAATCACATGCTGGCGCGGGTGGCCAAAAAGGGCAAACGGGTATTGCGCCTCAAAGGCGGCGATCCCTTTATCTTCGGCCGTGGCGGCGAAGAAATTGAAACCCTGATGCAGGCCGGCGTGCCGTTCCAGATCGTGCCGGGCATTACTGCCGCCTCCGGTGCGGCGTCCTATGGCGGCATTCCGCTTACCCACCGCGATTATGCGCAGTCGGTGTTGTTCGTCACCGGTCATTTGAAAGACGGCACCATGAACCTCAACTGGAAAGCCCTGGTGCAGCCCAATCAAACCGTTGTGGTATACATGGGGTTGCTGGGGGCCAAAGTCCTGTGCCAGAAACTGGTGGAGCACGGCATGTCGCCCGATATGCCCATCGCGTTAATCCAGCAGGCCACTACGCCACAGCAAAAAGTGTTTATCGGCACCCTGGATACCATGCCCGGTATCATCGATAACAGTTCCATTCAACCGCCGACCCTGATTATCGTGGGTGACGTGGTTACCCTGCACAATAAGCTGGCGTGGTTTTCGCCGCAACAGTAATTTTTCCTTCTTTTGTTGATAAATCCAATTTAATCAAATAGTTATTTTGGTGTGCCCGGTTTGTGCGGTCGCGTCACGGGCAAACCGGGTGAGGCGCGTTGCGTAATCGAGTATACTGTGCCACTGTTTAAAAAAGCGGTGTTTTCCCGGCGGAAAACGGACCCGCGGGCGGATCGTATTTCAACGAACGGTAATCGTCGGATGGTAACAATCGAAATAGGCAAGACAGGACTCACAGGGTTGAAACAACAGGTTATATCCCCGTGGTTGCAGATTTTATGTATCGGGGTGTTGCTTCCAGGGTTAAGCGCGTGCGGCGTGGACACCCAGAAAACCGCGCCGCAGAATACCACAACCACTATTAACGATGTCGCGATGTTTGGTGACGCCGCCGTTGACACTAATCCTGATGACACCATCGTGCATGTCGAGATACCCATGGATAAGAATGCAAGGGTCGACGCTCTTTTTAACGTCACCTGGGATGTTACCTCGTCGGATCCTTACGAGGTGACGACCTATATAAGCGACGATTCAAGTCTCGATGAAACCGTGGATCAATTGTTTTTTACCACGAAATGCGGCACCGATGGTACTCATCCCTGTACCAGTCTCGCGGACAAGCTTTGCGGCTTTAATTATCAACCGGAGTATCAGCTTGACAGTGACGGCAACGTGGTTACGCAACCAGACCCAAACGATGCCAATATACAGATCCCCGTGGTGGAGGCGGACCATTATTATGTAAACTGCCTCAACCAATTCATAGAAATAACCGACCGTGTATCGACGAGCGGATTTCCCAACACACCGTTTAATAATCAATATATTATTTTTCAGGCGTGCAACGGCGCGGGCGACAGCTGCAAAACCAGTAGTTTCCAGTTCGATATCGTTGACAGTATTCCGTAGCCTGTTTGACACCAAGCATACGTTTTCGAGTTTTGAAGGGAACAGTGAAAGATGTATTTATCAGCCATACTAAAAATAATCAGCTTTGTAACGGTTATCATCATTTTGTTGGCCGTGTCCGCCTGCGGCGGCGATGACGCGTTTAACGCCGGAGGCTGTAATGCGAAGGATACACCCACTGATATTCACGATTTCGCGGTGGTGGGCGTCAGTACCGATTCTGCCAGTGGTCTGGAGGTCATTGACGACAGTGGCGATTTTACGCTGAGCTGGGAGTTAACGTCGAGCTGTACCTATACCTATTCGGTGTCCTTGAGCTACGACGATATACTGCAGCCCATTGACAACGAATTTTTCAGCGGAACCTGTGATTTGCGTAGCAGTTGCGATTCGATGAAAGGTTTTAGCTGCCGGTTTGATGCCACGGCGAAAACCATCTCCTGCGATGGCGGGCCTGCTATTGATGTCAGTAGTGTGCTGATCGGGCCGTCGCCGCAAACACCCTATATCATTTTTACCGCCAGCAATGAAATGGGCGATCAACCCACGCCGTTTGCCGAACAAGTACAATTCGAATACTAGTACGTTTGCAAAAAGCCGTATCAGGCGCTGATGGTTTGGGCGTGGCGCAACTGGCCGGCAATAATATCAATGGGCATCGGTGAACTGATCGCGTAGCCCTGGGCGTAATCCACACCCAGACGTTTCAACTGGTCGACTACTGCGGGATTCTCCACGCACTCCGCGATAGTTTTAATGCCCATGATATGGCCCACTTCGTTAATGGCCGATACCATGGCCTGGTTGGTGCGGTCTTTGATCATGTCCTGGACGAAACTGCCGTCGATCTTCAAATAATCCACCGGCAGATTCTTTAAGTAGCCGAAGGACGACAATCCGCTGCCGAAGTCATCCAGGGCAAATTCGCACCCCAGTCCTTTCAGTTCATTGATAAATATTTGTGCCTGTTCCAGGTTGCCAATGGCGGCGGTTTCGGTGATCTCGAAACAAACGTTGTGCGCCGGAATGCCGGATTCATAAATATTTTGCTGGACATAGGGCAACAGCGACGAATCCGCCAATGAATTGCCGGACAGGTTAATGGCAATCTTGACGTTTTCCATGTCGTCAAACAGTTCCATGTAGCGGCGAAAAGCGGCGTCAATGACCCAGCGATCGATGGCGACCATCATGCCATAACGTTCCGCGGCGGGAATAAACGTCTGTGGTAATTCTATTCTACCGCTGGGATCCACGGATCGGATTAGCAGTTCGTAGCAATTCTCGGATTCATCAGTGTCCTGTAAGGCGCTGATGGGTTGGCAGTAAAGCCGGAACCGGTTTTGCTTGATGGAATCGGTAATTCCCGCCACGCGCAGAATTTCCGAGTGGCGCTTGGTCAGTTTATTGACTTCGTTGTCATAAATATGAACCTGGTTTCTGCCCAGGTCCTTGGCGGCGTAACAGGCGACGTCCGCCTGGCTCATGATCTCCGCCGCCGAGGTTGTGTTGCTGGTAACCGGAACCAGGCCGATACTGACGCCGATCTTGAAAGAGCGCCCTTCCCACTGGAAATTGAAATTTTGCACCGCAACCAGTAAGGAATGTGCAATTTTGTAGGCACGATCCAGCGGGCAATTGTCCAGGAGTAATGCGAATTCATCACCGCCGTGACGGGCGAGGGTGTCACGGGCGCGGATTTTTGACTTTAGCAGCAGGGTTATTTTACGCAGTAATTCATCTCCCGCGACATGACCGGCGGAATCGTTGACGATTTTAAATTGATCGAGATCGAGAAAACACAGGCAGTGCTGGGTGTGGCCGTCCTGCGCACCTTTAATGGCGTTGTTAAGCCGCTTTTCAAACTCGCGACGGTTCACCAATCCGGTCAACGCATCGTGTGTTGCCTGGTGGGCGATTTGTTGTGCCATGTTGCGCGCTTCGGTAACGTTGCTGAATACCACAACAATGCCCACTACATTGCCGCTACGCTGCTTCAAGGGGGCAATGGAATGCTGGATGGCAAACTTTTGTCCGTACCTGCCCACCAGAGCACAATGTTCGCCCATGGAGACAACCTGGTTGGCCTTAAGGCATTTGCGTACGGGGTTTGAAACCGGCTTATCGGACTGTTCGTGGACGATATGAAACACGGTTTGTAACGGTTTACCAAGCGCTTTTTCCATGGACCAGCCGGTAAGATTTTCCGCGACGGGATTCATGTATTCAATAACACCTTCGGCATCCGTGGTTATGACGCCGTCCCCGATGGAATGCAGGGTCACCTGGGCGCGATCCATTTCCGCCAGCAACGCGTGTTCAAAAGCCTTGCTTTCACTGATATCGCTAAGTAATACCAGTATTTCCGTAATGGCATTATTCTTGTTGCGTTGGAAATAAACTTCCATCAACGCGTCAAAGGGTAATCCCCGTTGCCGGATGAATTTCATTTCGCAAACGGATTGGGAGCGCAATACTTTGGGGTTGTTAAAAAAATCGTAATATGTGTTGAGGCTGGTGTGATGAACAAAACTGGATAAGCGTTTTCCAATTAGTTGCTCGATATCGCGGCCCAGTAACGCCGCCGCTTTGCGGTTGGCGTTTAAAATGACACCTTTGTGGGACAGATTAAAATAACCAACCGGCGCCAGATGATAAAGATCAGTAAATTTTTTATCGGCTTTTTTAAGCTCGTACTCCGTGCGTTGTAACGTGCGCACTTTCCGGTTTAATTGCGCCTCCTGGGATTTGAGCCGTTCATGCAGAACTTCAATGCGATGATTGAGTGCCGCCACTTGGCGGGATTCCCCCCGGACGAATTTATCGATAGATTGACCAATAGCCGAGCGGGCGCGATGCGTCAGGCCTTGCAGGCGCGGGGAGGGGATCTTGAGTTTCCTACGAATCATGGCGGATAACTCCATATGTTCCGTCAACGGAGTACATGCAAACCTTGGTCCGAAACGTTGCCGATGGACTGATTATTCGACGGTTCGATGGTTTGCCCAAACTATTGACCGGGATATCAATACGTTGATCAGGCGGTTTTATAGACGTACAGATAAAGCGGACAATGCACTGCGTATGTCTCACTATCAATGACTTAAACTATAGTTAATTTACGCAATTGTTCAATGAAATGGGGTCAATATCATAAAAATCGATATACGGTTTCATATTTACTCCATGATTTAATCCGCAAACCGGCGGGTTAGGTTCCGAGGGAGTTTTGTGGAAATTACGTGGTGCCGAAAAACCGGCAAATGCATACGTGGCGATGTGGGTGTTATCCGAAAGTTTGATATTTTATATTTTATTGAGAAATGTGTCACAAACCGGCGGCGCAGGGCCTAAAGAGGCTGGCTTTTCGATTTTCAGTTTTTTATGATGAATGGTTCATGATGCAGGGGCGGTTAATCCGGGTCCCTTGGCATCGACCGGTTGTACTTCCAGTGGTTCATGTTGTATACCGATATAAATTGCCGTTGTTTTCTTGGTCATAAAAGCCAGATTTATCGAGGTATTAAGTGCTATGGGTTTGAGTTTTCGTTTTGTAAAAATGGGTGTTTTGTTGATTGCGATCAGTGTGCTGGGTGCGTGCGTTGCCAAACAGGACCTGATATTGCCCAATAAACAACAAAGAATAACCAGGGTTGAAAGATATAAGCAGTGCGTCGCGAATGCCACCAATCAACACGTGTTCCAGAATCGTCAGCCCGAAGCCATCGTAAGAGATTCGATGAACAAATGCCGGCCCGCGAAATACACCATGCTGAATGAATACCCCAAGGGCTGGCGTAAAAATTACGAGAAAAAAATTGACCAGGAAGTTTTAAAGCAGGAAATCGCTTACGTGATTAAAGCCCGTCAGCAACAGGTGCGTCGCTGATTGGTTTGCCGCCCGCGTAGTTTTCGTAGCCTTTACCCAATACAGCTACAGCCAATGGCCCAAGTTGGGAGGTGTCCGATCTGACTTGATAATATTATTGTCACTCTGATAGTAAAATGTGAAAACCACCGGCGGCGAAAGTCGCCGTTATTCCTCGATTCCTGCCATTTTCCAAATACTCCGATTGATTTTTCGCTGCGATTAATGTGACGCCGTTATTGGATAGATCTCCGATATATGGCGTTGTTATACCTGATATTTGGGTATGCATTGCCGATAGTGCGGGTGCTAATTCTGGAGCCGCGGGCAAATCACTTTATCTTGCCGATTTATAGTGAATATTGATTTGTAATAACGGGATGCGTACGCCGAATACCAACACTGTCTGGCATGAATATTTCATTTAGTGATCCAGTTCACAGTAAAAACCGGACCGTGTTCACAGTGGCCATCCGGACCTTTAACTAGGCTATAAATTAGGGTAACTGGGTTTAGGGCTTGGAAATTGGAAAGTCATCTATCTAACTAATATAAATTGATCAGTCAGAGACAATGGAAAAAGCAGAGACATCAGCAGTAAGCGGTGGGCCGGCCGGTTCGGAGCAATCGCTCGTCCAATCCGTCAAAACAACCGCCGTCAAGCATCTAAAAAAATGCCTGCAGGAGTTATTTTCCGGCATTGACGACGCCATGTTCGCTTATTCCGAGAAGTCGGAAAATAATCAAAAACAGAGTGAATATTTCGAAGCCATGCGCCAGATCCGTAAGGGCCAAAACGCCACGGCGCAGCATTTCCTCGTTAAATTCAATCAATTTTTTGATGATGCGATCAACGGCAACCTGCAGAATAACGATACGGGTAATGACACCAACGAAGAATTTTCCTATGCCAATCTCAGTCTGATCGAAGAAGATGACCTGGAAGAATCTCTGGCTTTTACCAACATGATTGAAAAAGCGCATGGCCTGTACCGCGACGAGCTGATAGCCATTGCGCAACGTTTTCATGAAATTTATAACGGCGTCGAATTTAGTTCCGAAAACAATCCTGTCTCTCCCAATAGTATTTGCCGCGCATTTGAAGAGGCCGGAGAAAAGCTTGACGTTGAACTTGAAATCAAACTGATTGTTTATAAGTTATTTGAAAAGAACGTCGTTACTCAACTGGAGCCGATGTATAAGGCTGTCAATGATTTGTTCATCGCCGCGGGTATATTACCGACGATCAAGATCAAGGGACCGGTAAAGTCCGAGTCTCAACAGGCAAAGCCGCAACCCCAGGAAGCACCTGCGCAAACCGGGCAGCAGGTACCCGCTAATCCGGTGCCGCCCGCACCCTCCGGCGAAGTGGGGCAGGTGCCTTTTGATTCCTTACAGCAGATGTTGTCGACACAACGGGGCGACGCTCCCGGTGGTGGTGCTCCCCCGCCGGGCGGTGTGTATGTCGCCGAGGATGTACTTTTCGGGCTGACCCAGCTGCAGGGCAACTTTATGAACGCCGCCGCCGGCGTGCCAACACATGCCTCCGTGGAGGAGGTTAAAAACGGTTTGCTGGCCGCTCTCAATACCGGTCAGGGCGGAGGTGACGACAAGGGAATCGACAGCAATGAATCGGATGTCATCGATATTGTCAGCATGATGTTCGAGTTTATCCTGGACGATAAAACGCTGTCGGACAGGATTCGTGCCGAAATCGCCCGGCTGCAAATACCTGTCATCAAGGTTGCCATCCTGGATAAGCAGTTTTTTGATTTCAAAAAACACCCGGCCCGGTTGTTATTAAATGAGCTGGCCTATGCCGGCACGTCCCGCTATTCACAGGAAGAAGGGGGCGAAGACGTTATTTTCAAAAAGGTGGAGTATGTGGTTAACCGCGTGCTCGCCGAATTCGAAACCAATGTCGATATCTTTAACGAACTGCTGGAAGATTTCAAAAGCTTTGTCGAGACCGAGCTGCAAAGCAACAAGCATTCCGAACAATTGCTGGAAAAGACCAAGCAAACGGTATCGGATGAAATGGAAAAACGCCTGAAGGAATACAAAGTACCAAAACTGGTATATGACCTGTTGCTGAATCGGTGGAAAGACGTTTTAACCCGTGTCGGTATGAAACACAACTGTGCGGGACCGTCCTGGAATGCATGCCTGGACGTGGTTGATGACCTGATCTGGAGTGTGCAACCGAAACTGATGGCCAGTGAACGGCAGGCATTAACCAAAATGATCCCGAAACTTATCAAACGCCTGCGAGAAGGACTGAAGGCCATTGCGGTTGATGAGGCCGCCATCGACAATTATCTGGACCAATTGGGTACGCTGCACCTTAAATGCCTCAAAGGCGCTGACGAATTCCTGCGAGCCGATGCGCTGAAGGATGAACTGGATGCCGCGATGAATGCCGACGACGACGATGAAGACAGCGGCAATCCCTTTGCCACGGAAGAGGCCGGTGATTTTGAATATTTTGCAGGTACGGATGATTTCTCCATGATTAATCTCACCCCCGAAGTGAAGCGCAGTAAAAACTATCCCGTGGTCCGGGACCTGGAAGTTGGCGCCTGGGTGGAGTTTAAAGACGGCGAAAAACCAAAGCGGGGTAAATTGTCCTGGAAATGCGATTTTACCGGTGACTATACGTTTGTTGACCGCCGTTACCGGCTGGTGGCGGATATTTCCATGTCGGATCTCATTCAACGCCTGGACAAGGAAAGCGCGGCGATTGTCACCGATTTACCGTTGCTGGACCGGGCGATAGACGCGGTGATCAAGACCATGACCAAAGCCATGCAAAGCGCAAATAATCTGGTAGCGTCAAATTCGTGATAGAGGCAGGGATGGATTGTTCCAGCGAATCCACACTGGGTACAGGCACCAGCAGGCAGATTTAAGCCAGGCTGGGTACGCGAACCAGGACGGTCGGCTATGAAGGCTTTTTGCGGTGGGTGAGTGTATCCCGGATAACCGTATTAAACAGTGACGTGACGTGGGGCGAGAATTGCGTCCCGCTGCAGTTGTTGATTTCCGTCATGGCCCGCAGGATTGAGCGTTTGTATTGGCGATCCGGACGGGCATGGGTCATGGATTCAAAGGCATCGACCACCGCCAGGATCTGGGCGCCCGGCCGTATTTGATCACCGTTGATGCCGGACGGATAACCGGCTCCATCCCACCGCTCGTGGTGTTGTAACACGATTTCACGGGCATCGTCCCAACCGGGGATGATTTCCAGCATGTTGGCGGAAAGCACGGGATGCTGCTGCATTTGCTCGATTTCAGCGGCGCTGAATTTGGTTTCTTTTTTCCATAACCGTTCGTTGAGAAAGGCGATCGCAATATCGTGCATCAACACCGCGCTCTTTAGTTGCACCGCATCTTCGACGTCGCCCATCTGGCGATTCAATTCCAGGGCCAACGGCAATGTTCTCTGAATGCGTCCTTCCCAATAGGGAAATTTGGTTTCCAGTAATGTCGCCAGCTGTTCAAAATATTCCAGGTGTTTTAATTTATCAGAAGGCGTGTTGATCTGGTGAACGCTGCTTGCTTCGGCTTCGGGGGGCACCACGTTGTCGATGCCATAGACATCCAGTCCGTGGCTTTTCAGGGTATTGCTGGCGATCAGTGATATGACTTTGGCTGCTTTGGACGTTACCGCCAGTTGTGGCTCCGTGCTGATGGAATTGAGGATCTCTTCGGCCTGGTTGAGAATTTGCGTGTTGACTTCCCTGTTTTGAAACAAATCCTCGCTGACCTCCTTTATCTTGTCCAGGCTCAGTAAAATTACCTCGCCGAGTATGGGCTTGTAATGTATTTCGCCCTGGCGCATGGCGACCGCGATTTCTTCAACCGCATGTGAAAACTGGGTCAATATATTTAGCTGGCAGAGATTGGAGTTGCCCTTGATGGTGTGCAGCGCGCGGAACATGGCATGAATGGCGTCCGTGTCATGGGGCTCTTTTTCCAGCTGGGAAATGCAATTGGCGGCCACTTCGTACTGATCATTAAAATTTTCCCTGAAATCCGTGATAATTTCATCATCCATGGAAATTTTAATGTTGAGGTCTACCATACCGTTTGTGGCCTATGTGTTAATTTTACCCGTAGCGCTGATCGTGATCCTCGAGTAGGTGTCACGGGCAACATCCAAAATCACGTACACGCATGTTATTACATCGGCCTTTTCGCCAGTTTCTTTATTCCCAAAACCATTGGGCGAATTTGGGAAAATTTAAAAAAAATGATAAAGAACAGTGAGTTACTTGTGGGCGAGTGATCACTTTGGAATGCATTGCCGCCCGGGCGCAGCAAGTACAAGTAGCTACACAGTGCGGGTTTCGATCCTATGGAATGCTGTTCAATCGCTGATACAGGCATCAGTGGACACCTCAGTTTATTCACTGCCGTGTATTCGTTGATATCTACGCAGGCGGCAAGCGGGCAAATACAGCGGGAGCACAAGCTAGGGCAAAAGCAAGGCAGGGCATAATGGCAAAAATACAGGCCCGTAAATCGGTTTCGATGTGCCAATTGCGTTTCAGTCAGCGAATTTGCGGGGGAATCAGGAATTCACCTGCGGTGAAATCCTGATATTCACCGACGCAAGCGTAGAAATGTTTTTGATTACGGGACGAAAAAGAACCTTCAATAGACAAATTTACGCAATAACGGGGTAAACAAACCGATAACATTATTTTGGAGTTATTAGGCTCGACAACGAACGATATCATCGAGACAATGTATCTAATATCATTATTTGAATAGTACCCGCCCATGTGTAGCGCCTCCGCGAATGATAATCCGTTGTTTCTTGCCCTGGACCAGGGCGGCGGTTCGTCGCGCGCGCTGGTGTTTGATCGTCATGCCGGCGTGGTTGCCAAGGGACAGCAATCCGTCGGGGTAAACAATGGATCCAACGGCTGGGTCGAGCAAGATGCCGATGAGCTGGTTGAATCCATCATAACAGTGATCGGGCAGGCCGCACGGCAATTAGGGGCTGATATTAACCGGCTGGCGGCGGCAGGACTGGCAACCCAGCGTTCCAACGTGGTTTGCTGGGATCGGCGCGATGGTTCAGCCCTGTCGCCGGCCATCAGTTGGCAGGACCGGCGTGCTTACCAGTGGATGAATCAATTCCGGGCGCACAATAACGAGATTCGACAGTCAACGGGATTACTGGTATCGGCGCACTACGGTGTCAGCAAACTGAAATGGTGCCTGGAAAATCTGCCCGCGGTACGCAAGGCGCAGGAAAACGGGTATCTGGCTTACGGGCCGCTGGCGAGTTATCTGGTATTTCGCCTGGCCAGCCCGTCAAGAAATGTTGTCGATCCCGCCAACGCGTCACGCACGTTGCTGTGGAACATCAATCAACATGACTGGGACCGGCAATTGCTGACCCTGTTTGATATACCCGGCGAATACTTGCCAGCCTGTGTTGCCACCCATGCGGATTATGGTGTTATCAATATCGAGGACCATGTCGTGCCGTTAACCATCGTCACCGGCGACCAGTCTGCGGCGTTATACGCTTACGGCCAGCCAGACCCCGAGAAGGTCTATATTAATATGGGAACCGGTGTTTTCATTCAGCGGCCTACCGGACGTCATCAGGTTGACGTACCCCGGTTGCTATGCAGCGTTGTATATCAAAATGAAAACGATAGTGAATATGTTGTGGAATGCACGGTTAACGGTGCTTCCAATGCATTGGTGGAAGTGGAAGCGGAACTGGGCATTGCCGCTGACCTGGCAGAACAGCAACTGGGCAACTGGTTTAGGCAATACACCGATCCGCCCCTGTTTCTTAACGGTGTCGCCGGCCTGGGTGCCCCTTTTTGGGTGCCGGATTTTCCAAGCCGTTTCATTGGTGAGGGCAGTCCCGAGGAGAAAATTGTCGCCGTGGCTGAGAGTATTCTGTTTCTGGTACAGGTCAATCTGGCCTTGTTAGCGCAACGATACACACCTTCAAAGGAAATTATGGTTACCGGCGGACTGGCCAACAGTGATATTTTGTGCCAGAAGCTGGCAAACCTGATTGGTATCCCGGTGTACCGGCCGGTGGAATGCGAGGCAACGGCGCGGGGTGTGGGCTACCTGACGGCCCGGTTTCCGCAAACATGGCACGAAAAACAACCGGGGCAATGGTTTTTTGTCAACGACGATGCAGGACTGCGGGCGCGGTATCAACGCTGGCATGAGACCATGATGGAAGAACTGAAAAAACACAAGGCGGCGATATAATCCTGCCATGGGATTATTGTCTACCAAGCGGTATCAAAATAAAGAATAAAAGGTCATATAAATGGTTGCTGAATCAGCCCCCCAATTGGTAGCGCACCGTGGTTATAGCGCCCGCTATCCTGAGAATACTCTGTTGAGTCTGGAGCAAGCCCTGGCGGCAGGTGCCTGTTTTATGGAATGTGATGTGCACCTGACCCGCGACAAAGTACC
This sequence comes from Gammaproteobacteria bacterium, assembly GCA_050116575.1. GTDB lineage: Bacteria > Pseudomonadota > Gammaproteobacteria > SZUA-152 > SZUA-152 > JAKEGK01. Next base: position 12,707 of record JASFOJ010000062.1, read on the forward strand.
GGTGGTGCTCCATGATCATCAATTGCAACGCACCACGGGTCGAAGTGGCGACATATTACAGCTTGATCATCAGCAACTGTTTTCTTTTGATGCAGCTTACGCGAAACGCTTTGGCGATCAGTTTCACGATGTGCCGATACCGGATCTGGTACAACTGGTTGACCTGATGGGGCAATGGCCACAACGGCGGGTGTTTGTGGAATTGAAGCGTGCCAGTATCCGGCATTTCGGCGGCGAGGTCGTGTTATCCGCGGTGCTGGAGGTGTTGCAACCGGTTATGGATCAAGTGATTCTCATCTCATTTGATGCAGACATTATTGCCCTGGCGCAACAACGTGGCGTACAACAGACAGGTTGGGTCACCGAGCACTGGGCGTCGTCAGTCATGGAGACTGCGCGTCGCCTGCAACCGGATTATATATTTGTTGATAGTGAGTGCCTGCCCGGTGATATGGCAAGCTTACCCGATACCTCGTGGAGATGGGTTATTTATGAGATTGATGATGCTGAAACTGCACGCCGATGGACAGAAAAAGGCGCCGACCTTATTGAAACCAATGACATAGGCGGTTTACTAGCGGCTCCATATTTTCGGGGCGGCCGTTGCGATGACTGACAGTCGCTATGACGTTATCGTGGTCGGTGGTGGTATCCACGGCGCGGGCGTGGCGCAGGCCGCGGCCGCCCGCGGTTATTCGGTGTTACTACTGGAACAATCCGGCATCGCATCCACCACGTCGAGCAAATCCAGCAAATTGATTCATGGTGGTTTGCGCTACCTGGAAACTCTGCAGTTTTCACTGGTGCGCGAATGTCTGCGCGAACGCGATATGTTGCTGGCCAATGCGCCGGAACTGGTGAAGCTGGTTCCGTTTTATATTCCGGTTTACCGGCAAACGGCGCGCCGGTCCTGGAAAATTACCACTGGATTGACGTTGTACCGATTATTGAATGGCTGGAGCCAGGAATCACGATTTAGCAGATTGGCGCAGCGGCAATGGCAGGAATTAGCGGGGCTGCGGCAACAGGATTTACAGTGTGTGTTCCAATACTACGATGCCCAGACCGATGACGCCGCCCTTACCAAAGCAGTGTTGCAATCCGCACAGCAGTTGGGTGCGCATGTAAAAGTGCCTGCGCGGCTAGCGCAGGCGGAGATTCACGACCAGGGTTGTATACTGTCGGTTGCCGAACACGACAGGACGTCGACTTACGAGTGTCGCGTTTTAATCAATGCCGCCGGTCCGTGGGTTAACCGGGTATTGCAACATTGCCGGCCGTCACCGGCTACCCTGGATATCGAATACGTGCAGGGTACGCATATTGTTCTGCCCGATGCTCCTATGGGCGGTGTTTTTTATCTGGAAGCCCTGCAGGATCAGCGTGCGATTTTCGTCATGCCCTGGAAACAGCACACGTTGATCGGCACTACGGAAACGGTGTATCGGGGAGCGGCCGAAGACGTTAAACCATTGGAGCCGGAAATACAGTATCTGCTGGAAACCTACCAGCATTATTTTCCCGGCGGGACAGCGGACAGGGACTCGATTATCGATAGCTTTGCCGGACTACGCGTGTTACCCGCGTCGGCGGGCAGTTCGTTCAGCCGCAGCCGCGATACCCGGTTGTTGACGGACAACACAAATTCACCACACTTGATTTCTGTGTACGGCGGTAAACTCACCGCGTATCGTTCCACCGCGCAACGCGTGATACAACTGGTCGGGAGGAGCCTGCCGGCGCGCAAAGCGCGCGCTGATACGCGCACCTTGCCTCTTGTACCGGCGGACTAACGATCAGGGATTGGACGCTGGAGCCGGGCTGGTTACCAGGCTGCGCATTTCCTTGATAACAGGATCATCCGGTTTAAACGTCAGTTGCTGTTGCCGGCCACTGTTTTTACCCAGGAACTGCATACTGGCCGCGGCCAGATAGGGCATGATGGCGCGCAGGTCATTGGATTCCCCCACACTATCAAGGTTAATACTCCAGACCGGTTGCGGGTCTTTTGACTTGATGGGGATGGCGGCTAGATTGGCATAGCGGTTGTAAAGGGTGTAGGCGCGGGTCTCATAACTGCTGCCGACCTGTTGCACGGTTGCCGGTATGTAGATGGTGCGGTGAACAGTACGGGTTTGACCGTTGCTGTCGGTAACTTTTTCCGTCACCGTTACGGTGTTACCGCCAAAGGTTTCATAAATGGGCCAGGAGTAGGTCTGTAGACCGGTGCGGCCGTCGGATACACCATAGTGTAACTGTATTTCAAGATCCGCGTCTTCGCGCTTGTCCACTTTAAGATAACCTTTTTTCTGTAATGCGTAATCAAAATAACGGCGAAATTCCTTGAAATAAAGGTCATCGCTGGGGTTTTCATTATTGACATTGGTGAGGAAGTATTTCTTGCCGTAAGACGTTCGGTCGGCGTCGGAAATCGCGTTGACGTTAACGGCTACCTGGGTGGCGCAAGCCGACAACAGCCCTAGTAATAACAATACAACAAATGAACGAACGGTTTTTGTTCTGGTTCCGTACCGCATGATACCTCCTTACCCTTGAAATTTGTCAATCCCGCCGCAACGGGTAACAGGTTAGCCGGATAATTATACTTATTTTAGGCAATTAGAAACGGGAGACGGACCAATGTTCCGTTGCTGGACATGATGTAAATCAGCTAAACCTTGAACTGGGCGGTGAGGTTTTGCAGGTGGTTCGACAACTTGGACAATTGTTCGGCGGCGGCAACTTGCGTGGCGCCGGCGGCGGTCTTTTCGCAGGATGCGTTGATATTGTCAATATTGACGTTGATTTCCTCGGCAACGGTACTTTGTTGGATCGCGGCCGTGGCAATTTGTGAATTCATATTGTTGATGGACTCAATGGTATGACCGATTTCCTGCAGTGCGCTATCGGCCTCAGTGGCTTTGTCCATGGTTTTTTGCGCCTGGCCACAGCCGGTGTCCATGGCCGATACCGCGTTGTTAGCGCTGGACTGGATGCGCTCAATCATGTCGTGTATTTCCTGGGTTGAATCCTGGGTGCGGCTGGCCAGGATTCTTACCTCGTCGGCGACCACGGCAAAACCGCGGCCCTGTTCGCCGGCCCGGGCGGCCTCAATAGCGGCATTTAATGCCAGCAAATTGGTTTGTTCGGCGACGCCTTTGATGACATCTATGATGGAACCAATGTCGTTGCTGTTTTGCGCCAGTTGCTTAATCACCTCGGGTGCGTTTTCAACTTCCGTGGCCAGGTCGCGGCCATGATTGGCCTGTTGGGTGGCCAGTTGTTCAACGTCGGTGACAATCGCTGTGACTATGGTATGCAACTCGCCAATGAATTCGTTCACCACGTGGCGTAGTTCACCAATCTCATCTTTCTGGTTGACGGGAAGACGTATTGTTAAGTCGCCGCCGCCGGCTGCCAGACCCCGAATGCGTTCCGTGGTTTCCCGGGTAGGCTTGATCACCAGTAGCCGGACCAACAGGATAAAACCAACCATTAACACCGCCGATACGATGCTAACATCGACGACCATGACGACAATAAATTGATGAATCACATCCTCGCCGGTTTGCTGTATTTTGGCCACATCCTTTTTGATGCGCCCGTTGCTTTCGGCGATTAAATTGTTAACGCCTCGCTGGGATATGCCTAATACCACTGAACCCAATACCTTACCAGTTTGTTTAATTTCATAGGTTTTTCCATAACCTTGGTTTTGTCGCGAGGTGTCGTGGCGTCGAGCAGGGGATTGCCGTCGGAATTAAGGTAAGTGGAGTAACGGATATCGGCGTCGGCAGAGGCCAGTTTCTGGTATTCGTGAATGGTCGTGAAATCCGATGCGTTAATGAGCGGCGGTGCGGTTTTCGCCAGGAATTCCCCGATAATATCGGCTTTCGACATTAACCGTTGGTAAGCACGTTCCTGAGCGGCATTCCTTTCCGATTGTAAGGCCGATTGAGCAATGGCAATCTGCTGGTCCGTTGAGTTTTTAGCGACATCGAGCAAAATGTAACCGCCAATCAGCAAGGCAATGACGGTAAATCCACAGATCGGCAAGGCAAATTTTGTGGCGAGACTGCTATGGAACGGAGTGTTATTCATGCGTGTTAACCTTTTGCTGGCCGACCAAAAACCGGGACTCCGGTATCCCGGTTATTACCGGCCGCAGTGGTTTTAATCACAGGGCTGATACGGTTGCCACGGCGACCCCGGTTGAATTGATGATATGGCGAGATATTGTCGCTGATGTCTGGTCATTCCGGCACACAGCGATATACTCTCGTCATCGACATATTTGAGCGATTTCTTCAAAAACTTCGATGATGACCGCGTTTCGGTAGAGGTTATCTGTAAACGAGCCGGCTAGCGGTACGTGCAGCAGGTGGGTTAGGAGGTTTGTCCCGGAGGTGTGATAGATAGACGGATTGTTGTTAGTCCGCGCATGCCGGGCCAACGTTTTGGAATTCCGCGATAACGCGATAATAGGCACCGCATACTGGTTAAAAAATGAACAAACAATGCACAAATAGGCGTCGACAAGTGAGACGAAAGTGCATCTCTCATACCCCATAAGATATACAAGGTCTATTAAACATTTCTATTATATGGATTAATTGCTATTATCATGTATATTTTCTAATTACCCGAATAATAAAAGGTTAGTATTCATGGCAGATCGCAGACTTCACGTTTTTTACACGGTTGCACGGCTGCTGAGTTTTACCAAAGCGGCAGAAACCCTGCACATGACCCAACCTGCCGTAACGTTTCAGGTTCGACAACTCGAAGAACATTTCAACACCCGATTATTTGACCGTACCCATAATCGCATCAGTCTCACCGACGCTGGCCAGAAAGTTTACGAATACGCCGATCAAATATTTCAACTTTATAATGAACTGGAGAATTCCGTTCGCGAACTCACCGGGGAAATCAGCGGGGTACTAATACTCGGGGCCAGTACGACCATTGCCGAATATATGTTGCCGTCGCTATTGGGCGAGTTTAAAGCCAAATACAAAGATGTGAACCTGCGGCTCAAGGTTTCCAATACTGATGGTATTGTATCCATGGTGGAACATAATGTGATCGACCTGGGCGTGGTAGAAGCGCCGGTCACCAATAAAAACCTGTCCGTTGAAGTTTGCCGTACCGATCGGCTGGTGGCTATTGTTCCTCCCGGTCATCCCCTGGCCGGCCAGGAAAAAATTTCACTCAATACCCTGGTTGAATATCCCTATATCTGCCGTGAAGAAGGCTCCGGTACCCGGGAAGTTATTCTGGATTATCTGCGCGAAGCCGGTGTCGATGCCGGCCAGCTGAAAGTCATCATGGAGTTGGGCAGTCTTGAGGCATTAAAAGGCGCGGTCGAAGCGGGTATTGGGGTGAGTATCGTATCCCGCGCTACCCTGGCAAAGGAAATCCGGCTGGGTACTGTCGAGGTTCTCGAGCTGGATCCGCCGCTGGAGCGCCCGTTTTCTTTCGTTCACCAAAAGCACAAATTCCGCCAACGCGCCATGGAGGAGTTGCTGGAATTTGCGCGCCATTATTGCGAAACCCACCAGACTGCTGATATTTAGCGGTAGCAATCGGGCGATCGCAGCGCAATTGCAGGTTTCAATCGTTCAATTAGCGTAATCGGTATCCATCACAGGCACTTTGCGTCATTCAATGATGCTATTCATCGCTATACTATATACGTATGTCTGTTGCATTTTTTTAAACCCCGTCATCGTACAAATCGCAGCCGGTACATGGTCTGAGGACCTGGTGCCAGTTTATTTTTGCGCGGATGTTTCAATGAGCGCCGCCGGAACACGCTATAATTGATATACTCTTTGCAACGACCACAGTTAGTGCAGTGATCAAATGAAGTCTATTGAAAAAAAGCTGTTAAAACACTTTTCCAAACTGTCGCCGGACCAGCAGCAAACGCTGATAGCGTTCGCAGAATTCCTGGTGCAAAAAGGCGAAGATGCAGGCGAGCCGGAGCCTATTCCCGAGCCCGTGTTGCTGGAACGGCCGGAAAAGGAAACAGTGGTAGGCGCCATTAAGCGACTTACTGCCAGTTATCCCATGCTGGAACGCGATAAGCTGTTCAACGAGACTTCCATGTTAATGACCAAGCATGTGATGCACGGCCATGAGGCTGAGCAGATTATCGATGAACTGGAAGCTTTATTTGACAACCACTACCAGGCATTGACTAGTGGTAACCAGGACGAATCAAAAGAATAACATGAACTGACAACCACAATGCTCGACGTCTTTAAAAACTGGTACCAACGCAACTTTTCCGATCCGCAGGCTGTAATCCTGGCAGTTATTCTGATTGTCGGGCTGCTGATCGTCATATATCTCGGTCAGATGCTGGCGCCTATATTAACGGCTGTCGTGCTGGCCTACATGCTGGAAGCGGTGGTGGCGCTGCTGGAACGACACAACGTACCGCGATTTTTCGCGGTCATTATTGTATTTTTACTGTTTCTGTTAACAGTATTGCTGCTGATCCTGTTGATCGTACCCGTTTTGTCACAGCAGTTTACGCAACTTATTACGGAATTGCCCAAGCAGATGGATAAGGGACAACAGGTATTAATGCGGTTGCCCGAGATGTATCCCCAGGCATTTACCGAAACCCAGGTCAACGAGATTATGAGCGAAATCCGCAAGCAAATAACCGGTTTCGGCCAGGCATTTTTGTCGTTTTCCCTGGCATCGATTCCGGTTTTATTTGCATTGGTGGTTTATCTTATTCTGGTGCCGCTGCTGATGTTCTTTTTTCTCAAAGACAAGGCGTTAATCGTCAATTGGCTGAAAAAATATCTGCCCAAGGAACGCGGGTTGGCGGCACAGGTCTGGCACGAAATGGACCAACAGATCGGTAACTATGTGCGCGGCAAGTTCGTGGAGATTTTTATTGTGGGCGGTGTTACCTATGTGACCTTTCTGATCATGGGCCTTAACTACGCCTTATTGCTGTCGGTGCTGGTCGGCCTGTCCGTGATTATTCCCTATATTGGTGCGGCAGCGGTTACCATACCGGTGGCGTTGATCGCGTATTTCCAGTGGGGTTGGGGTCCGGATTTCATCTGGCTACTGGTCGCCTATGGCATTATCCAGGCCCTCGACGGCAATCTATTGGTACCGGTATTGTTTTCTGAGGCGGTCAATCTCCATCCCGTTGCGATTATTGTCGCGGTCCTGGTGTTCGGTGGCTTGTGGGGGTTGTGGGGTGTGTTCTTCGCCATTCCCCTGGCAACGCTCGTCATGGCGGTATTAAATGCCTGGCCCAGCCTGCAACCGCCGGGCAAAGCGGATACTGCTTCTGAAGCCTCGTAATATATTTTCGTTAAAATAACCCTCGTTATTGCATACAGGAAAAACCGGAAATCTAAAATTAACTTCCATGGATTTTTTACGGCGTAGGAGCTGACCTGCAGGCGATTTCCCTGTGCCTGTAAAAACTTCCCGTACCAGCTTTCATCGGACTCTTAAGAAGGCTTATTGGCCTGATGTGCTCGTCTTGTCGAAAGAGCAGGTGAGACTCCAGTTAAGTAGTTTTATGATAGAATCCCTTGTTGAGCACGAAACATCAGGTGAGGCTCCGATTGATGAGCCGCACCAATGGCATATATTTTAAATCGTCGCTCGAAAAGGAATCCGGCAAATCACTCCAGCCAACGCCAAAATACGGTAATGCGGACTTTTAACGCTAATTTTACATAATAAAAAAATGGTAAAATACGAACTATACATATGTGATGTAACTGGTGAGCACAAACCAATAGCGAAATTTGAGTCTGGTACGCCATTTATGCCTGTGACAGTGAATGAAAGATTCGATGATCATGGATGGGATAGGTTGGAAGGTGTTGGGAAAATTGCATCAGAAGAAGATCCAATAAAATATATCGTGCATTCAATAAAAAATACAGTTATTGAAAAAAATGGTGTTTTATTTATTCAATATTGGCTAAACCTGCTTCCTTATGAAGGCCCAAGGTCTCCTGCTTGGGGCGGTGGTGAATGAACCAGGCCGAAGCTAAGCCGTGTATTTAGATCGATCTCCCTGTGGTCGGGTCAGGCCCTCAAGCCGCGATGCGGTTTCCGGACTCTCATGTATCCTCATGTATTAAGTTACGTGAACTATAAACAATTATGCAGAAAGTATATTTAATTTAATGCAAGAAAGAAAACTGTCAATATTCGAGCGTTACTTATCTGTATGGGTATTGTTTTGCATTGGCGGTGGAATTGCGCTTGGAAAGGCGGCTCCTGATTTGGCTGCAATTCTGAATGATTTCTCTATTTATCAAGTATCAATTCCGATAGCCGTATGTCTATTTTTTATGATGTATCCCATAATGGTGAAAATAGATTTTTCGCAGGTTATGAGATCTGCAAGAACCCCCAAGCCCGTATTTCTGACCCTTGCGATTAACTGGGGTATCAAGCCGTTTAGTATGTTCGCTATATCCTATTTGTTCTTGGGGTATTGGTTTCGAGATTTATTGCCAGGCACAGAAACTCTGGTAAACGGTGAAGAGGTAGAGTTGTGGCGAAGTTATATAGCAGGAGCAATATTGCTTGGTATTGCTCCTTGTACAGCGATGGTATTGATGTGGGGTCACTTATCAAAAGGGAATGATGGCTTAACGTTAGTGATGGTCGCAATTAATTCACTAATGATGCTTTTTCTTTACGGTCCGCTGGGAAGTTTGTTGCTAAATATCAATTCTATGCCTGTGCCCTGGCAAACGATGGTGCTTTCGGTGTCAATTTATGTGGCGCTTCCGTTAATAGCAGGTTATTTTTCTAGGAAAATAATTATTAGCCACAAAGGTATAGTTTGGTTCAATGAAAAGTTCTTGCACTGGTTGACGCCGGTGAGTATTACGGCTCTGCTTGTTACGTTGGTTCTTCTTTTTTCGTTTAAAGGGAATGTCATAGTTGGTAATCCTCTCACCATATTATGGATAGCTATCCCGCTGATAATTCAAACATTGCTTATTTTTAGTCTTGGGTACTTTGTGATCTCGAGGTGGTTTAGGCTTTCGTATCAGGACGCCGCACCAGTTTCACTGATAGGGGCGTCTAATCATTTTGAGGTGGCGATAGCTACAGCAGTGATCTTGTTTGGTTTGTCTTCCGGAGCAGCGTTAGCGACTGTAGTTGGTGTCTTGATCGAAGTGCCATTAATGCTTATGTTGGTTTCTCTTTGCAAGAGAACGCGCTATCTATTTGATTATGAAAACGTATCTAAAATTAAAACAACCTGACCAATACGTTCAATGCCGACATACTGCCGCGGTGTTTCTTTTGTGCTTAATGAGCACATAAGAAACACCGCTATGGTGTTCCGGTGAACGCCGTCGTTAAGCCGCTGAGTTGCTCATCAAAAGCAGACGCCTTTGATACTTAAAAAATTCTATGGTATGGAGAGCCGATATTATTTAAGTGCTTTTACCTCGGCCAGCACTTCGTCCACGTGTTCAGGTACTTTAACTTTACGCCATTCTTTTTGTAATACGCCATTTTCGTCAATTAAAAACGTGCTGCGTTCGATGCCCATGACTTTTTTGCCGTACATGTTTTTTTCCTTGATGACATCGAACATTTTACAGAGTTTCTCATCCTGGTCGGATAGCAGGTCAAATTTGAAGCCTTGTTTGTCCCGGAATTTTTCGTGTGACGCCACGCTGTCGCGGGATACGCCCAGTACTACGGCACCGGCGCGTTTGAATTTGGTGAGGTTGGCCTGGAAGTCGAGGCCTTCCCGGGTACAGCCGGGGGTACTGTCCTTGGGGTAAAAATACAACACGGCTTTTTTGCCTTTTAAGTCGGCTGACTTGATTTCCTGATCGCCTGTGGCGGGTAATTTGAAAGCGGGGATTTTTTTGCCAATAGCGACTTTACTCATTGTTGCTCCTTGTTGTTGCTGATGTCGTTATTGTTTTTTCTTTTCGATTACCGGTGCCGTCCATTGGACGGATTTTGTATTTATGGTGGCTGCGGCAGTTTTTTCAACGCCAGCCCCGGGAATACCGGGCTAACCTTTGCAAGGTTCCAGCACGGCATCCATGTTTAAATTGTCGCAAAAATCGAGGAAGTCTTCGCGTAGCGTGGCGATACGAATATCGGACGGCACGCTGATGCTCATATTCATGGTGAACATGGGGGTGCCGGTATGGGCCGCGGCATAGCTGTTGGTATTGAGTTCCCGGATATTAATATTGCGGCTGGAAAAGAAATGGGCAATCTTGTAGACGATACCGGGATGGTCCATGGAAACCACATCGACGGAGTAGGTTAGTACGCTCTCGCGTCGCTTGTCCTGTTCGATTCTTTTGGTCGAAATTGTCAGGCCCAGCTTTTCGCCCAGCCCCGGTAGTTGGGTATCCAGCTTGGCCAGTTCATTCCATTTGCCAGATACCAGTAAAATAAGGGCGAACTCACCACCCAGGGCGGTTATACGGCTGTCGGTAACGTTACAGCCGCTGTCCATAATGGCGGCCGAGAGTTGATCGACAATGCCGGGTTGGTCGTTTCCGAATGCGGTTATGACAAGTGAATTATCCATAGCGGCCTTATTGTAGTGGCTTCTTGAGCAAAAATGCAGTGAAATTTCACTCAGTATAACACGAGGAAGGTGGTCAATAAATAACCAGAAGTTTGGTGCTGCGGACAGTGCCTGAGATTCTTTAAAAAACCACGGCACGCTTGTCATTGACAGGTTGGCTCAGTACCATTGACGCGCTTAGTGCGGTAAAACGAAAATCGCGTTAACCGCGATATGCAATACGAAATATCGCAATATAAAAGAACAGGCGAATTGGAGAAAATCTATGTTTCACGGCAGTATGGTTGCCCTGGTCACCCCCATGTTCGAAGACGGCAGTCTCGATTTTGAATCGTTGGACCGGCTGATCGAGTTTCATGTGGAAAACAAGACCGATGCCATCGTGGCGGTGGGAACCACCGGTGAATCCGCCACCCTGGATGAAAAGGAGCATTGCAATACCATAAAAAGAGCCGTGAAAACCGCGGCAGGCCGGATCCCCATTATCGCCGGTACAGGCTCCAATTCGACCCGTGAAGCGATCAATTTAACCCGTTGCGCCATGGAGGCGGGTGCCGAAGCCTGCCTGCTGGTAACGCCTTATTACAATAAACCCACCCAGGAAGGCTTATACCAGCATTTTCGCAGTATTGCCGAAGCGGTCAGTATTCCGCAGATACTCTATAATGTGCCGGGACGTACCGCCTGCGATATGCTGCCGGAAACGGTGGCAAGGCTGGCCGGGTTGTCCAATATCGTTGGTATTAAAGAGGCCACCGGCAATATCGAGCGTGCCAAACAGATTCTCGAGTTATGCGGTGATAAGCTGGATGTTTACAGCGGTGACGATCCGACCGCCATGGAATTAATCCTGGCAGGTGGCAAAGGCGATATCTCCGTGACCGCCAATGTGGCCCCGCGCGCCATGCACGATATGTGTGAAGCGGCGCTTCAAGGCGACCGGGAACGTGCCTCACAGATCAATGATTCCATCATGGGCTTGCATAAGAACCTGTTTCTGGAAGCCAATCCCATACCGGTGAAATGGGCGTTGTATGAAATGGGATTGATTAAAAGCGGCATTCGCCTGCCATTGACAATGTTTTCGGCGTCACACCATGATGCTCTTCGCCAGGCCATGAAGCAGGCCAATATCCTTTAATTCAATGTACCGGCATCAGTCTAGAGGTGGATATACATAATTATGTTGTTTACACGTTTTGTGGTGGTATCGTATTTGATTGTCATGTTAACAGGCTGTGGTCTGTTCTGGGGCAAAGATGAATATGCGTATAAAAATGCAAAGTCCGAAAAGCCGCTGGAAATACCTAAAGGGTTAAAGGCGCCACCGAAAACCCGTCAATTTGATATTCCCCCCGGTGCCAACAATGCGCCGGATACAGATCCAGCGAAACTGGAAGAACCTCCCAAAATTGTTAAAAGTGTCGATTTATCGGAAGCACAACTGGCGC
>JASFOJ010000063.1:0-24724 GCA_050116575.1 Gammaproteobacteria bacterium
GCTGATTCATCTCAGGCAGTTACCGGATACACCCGAAACGTACTATCTCAGCCAAATGATGGCGTCCCATGATTTTCAGGAATCGTTGAAAAATTATTTCGACCTGGCGGAACTGGAAAAGCGGTTAAAACTCTGGGGCGATTATATCGGGGCTTACGAAGACATCATCCGAATTCGCGCGGATTATTACGAACCGCTGTTGCCGGAAATTGAGGCCAAATTCAGGGCCCTTGATTCGAAAATGAAGCTGCGCATCGAGCAGCGGGACAAACTGAATAAGCGTCTGAAAAAAATGCTCATCGCTCGACGGCCGGATTTTTTGACAACAGCGGATGAACGTGTCGTGCTGCAAAAACTCGACAGGCTGGATGCACAGCTTAAAAACAGGGAAAAAGCGAGCAATAAAACCCGTCAACGCATTGCCCGTTTAAAAGGCGTCATTACCTGGAATATTCATACCCAATACCAGGAACGATTTACCAAGGCCACCGAACATCTTCACGAACTGGATAAACACGTTAAAAAGCTGAAGGAGATTTACAACGAATTTGTGCGTACCCGCCAGGCCGCGACCCAGAGTTACAAGGGCTATGACAAGCAGCTTCAGCGCTTGCGCATCAAAATACGCCAGGCCCAGGAAAAAGTGCAGGTACTCATGGCCCGTCAGGGTCATATGATCGAAGTAATGGCAATAAACGAGCTCGAACTCCGACGTAAGCGCCTCGAGGAATACCAGGTCAAGGCGCGGTTCGCGATGGCGGAAAGCTATGACCGAGCTACCAAGAAAAAACAGGAACAGCAAATTGAAAAAGATCGTGAAAAGCTTCAACAGGAGCAACAGCAACAAAGTACAACAGAGAAAGAGGCAAAACCCAGGCAGACAGAAAAACAGCAAGAGGACGTTGCAAATAGTTCGTCTGATCAACCAAACCCGCAACCAGCGAGTTCCGCAAAATGATGCCCCGGTATTTGGCAGCTTTACTATTGCCGCTGGTATTGTCCTCCTGTGCCACTGATAGTAACCAGGGCACCATTGCCGAACTGGATACGGTCTCGGTGGAATTAAAGGATGTCGACGTTGAAGGTGGCCTGGACAGGGCCATGGAAGGTTACCAGAAGTTCTTGGAACAAACCCCTGAGTCGGAACTGACACCGGAGGCGATACGCCGCCTCGCCGACCTCAAGGTCGAAAAGGAATACGGTATTGCCACCAGCGACGAGGTTATGGAGGCGGGAGATGATGCCGGGAAATCCACGGGGGGTTCCTCCGCTTCTGTAACATCGCTATCATCGCCCGCTCCCGGTATAAGCACCCACCCTGTATCGGGTATTGAAGCGCCTGGCGCTAAAGCGAGTACAGCGGGTAAAAACGCACTTGCTGCCGCGGTTGCGGCAGACAAGGAATCGGAAAAGGACTTTGAAAACCGCGCCACGCAACAGCAGCAAATTCAGCCAACCGATAAGAAAGGCAATTTACAGTTACCCAAAGGCGAAGCGGGGGCTGACCTACAAAACGCCGGGGCCGAAGAGGCCATTAGCCTCTACAAAAAACTTCTTAAGAAGTACCCGATGTATGAACGCAACGATCAGGTCCTGTATCAGTTGACGCGTGCTTACGAAGAGACAGGGCAAGTGGACGAGGCGATGGAGGTCATGAACCGGCTGGTCAAACAGTTTCCTGATTCGCGATACAACGATGAGGTCCAGTTTCGCCGGGGTGAGTATTATTTTACCCGCAAAAAATACCTGGATGCCGAGGATGCTTACGGGGAAGTCTTAAAGTATGGCGTCGGTACTGTTTACTACGAGCGGGCCCTGTACAAAAAAGGCTGGACCTTTTATAAGCAGGAACTCTATGAAGAGGCGCTGCACCAGTTCTTTACCTTGCTGGATTACAAGGTCTCCATAGGTTTTAACTTTGAAAAGATTGAAAGCAAAATAGAAAAAAAACGCATCGATGATACGTTTCGCGTTGTTAGTCTGTCATTTTCAAATTTGGGTGGCGCTGAAACGGTTCATGACTACTTCAGCAAAAATGGCTCCCGTGCCTACGAGCATAACGTCTATCGGAATTTAGCGGAATTTTATTTCGATAAACGCCGCTACAGTGATGCAGCGAAAACCTACAATACTTTTATCGATGCCAATCCCTTTCACGAAAAATCACCCCATTTCAGTATGCGGGTTATCGAAATATTCAAAAAGGGACACTTTCCCCGGTTGGTTATTGAGGCGAAAAAGCAGTTTGCGTCTACCTATGGCATACATGCCGAGTACTGGAACTACTTCAACCAGGCCGAATACCCCAAAGTGCTCGGTTATCTTAAAACCAATATTACTGATCTCGCCAATCACTATCATTCGTTGTATCAGAACAAAAAATTCATTAAAGACAAACCCAACAATTTCACCGAGGCATCCCATTGGTACCGGGAGTTCCTCAAGTCTTTCCCGAGGGATGAACAGTCGCCAAAAATCAACTACCAATTGGCGGATCTGTTCCTCGAAAACAAAAACTATAAACAGGCGGCCGTTGAATACGAGCACAGTGCCTACGATTATCCCGTCAATGAAAAGTCCTCCAAAGCAGCCTACGCGGCTGTCTATGCCTATCGCGAACATCTAAAAACGGCGCCCGCCTCCCAGGTCAAAGACGTTAAACGGGAAATTATTCGAACCTCAATCCGCCTGGTGGACACCTTCCCCCAGCACCCGAAGGCCACCATTGTGCTCGGCGCTGCCGTGGATGATTTGTTTGAGATGCGCGACTTTACCCTGGCGATCAAGCTGGGACGTCGGTTAATCGGGGAGTATCCCGGTGCCGACGCCAAAATTCGTCGAGGCGCCTGGTTGGTGGTGGCGCATTCGTCGTTTGAGATCGAAAAGTTCCACGATGCTGAACTTGCCTACATTGAAGTGCTAAATTTGACGGCTAAAAGCAGTAAGGAACGCAAAGGCCTGGTGGAAAACCTGGCGGCGTCGGTTTACAAACAGGGTGAACAGGCCAGGGCAAACGAGGATTACAAAACCGCGGTTCGCCATTTCCTGCGTATCGCCGATCTGGCGCCGACCTCGAAGATCAGGCCGACGGCGGAATACGACGCTGCGGCTGTACTGATCCAGATAATGGATCTCGAGCGGGCGGCGAAAGTATTACTTGCCTTCCGGGAAAACTATCCGAGGCACAAACTGCAACACGATGTTACGAAAAAAATAGCCTATGTCTACAAGGAAATGGGCAAATACTCGTTGGCGGCGAAAGAGTTTGAGCGAGTCGCGGCAGAAGCCAAGGACGAAGATCTAATTCGAGAGTCGATGCTCACGGCTGCTGAACTATACAGTAAAGCGAAAGACACGGACAATTCCCTAAGAGTGTACAAGCAATTCGTGGTGAAGTTTCCCAAGCCCCTCGAATTCGCCCTGGAAACCTACTACAAGATCGCCATGATTCACAAATCACGTGACGATCTGCAAAACTATCGAAAAACACTGCAACATATTATTAAGGCGGATGCCAACGCTGGTAATGAGCGTACCGACCGCACTCGTTACCTCGCCGCCCAGTCGTCGCTGGTAATCATTGAACCGCGCTTTGATGATTTTATCGCAATTAAGCTGGTGAAACCCTTCAAGGTCAGTCTGACCAGGAAACAAAAAACCATGAAATCCCTGGTGGCCAGTTATAGCAAACTGGTGGATTACAAGGTCGCAGACGTTACCGCGGCGTCAACTTTTTATATTGCGGAAATTTACTACAATTTTTCCCGCTCGTTGCTGTCCTCGGAAAAGCCGGATGGACTTAGCGACCTGGAACTGGAGGAATTCAATCTAATGCTCGAGGACCAGGCTTTTCCATTTGAGGAAAAGGCGATAAAGGTTCATGAAAAGAACGTTGAGCTTCTTAGTGTTGGCGTTTACAGCAACTGGATTGACCGTAGCATCGAAAAGCTCGCCAAGCTCTTACCCGCCCGTTATGACAAACCGGAGGAAAGTACCGACTATATAGCCAAAGTGGATAACTATATCTATTCATCTCCGCGCTTTGTTCGGGAAGATGCAACGACCGGATATTTAACGAATATTGGCTTTTTTAGATATGTGTCACAAAACCAACAACACAACCATCACAAAAGCAATGCCAATGCCGACATTACTACACAAGAGGATAAGGGTTCGACAGAACCTGCAGGTACTCCTGCGCAAGCAGAAAGTGCGTCGTCGACTGAGGTAGAGCCGGCACCGGCTACAGGTGGTGCAGTTGGTAGCACCAGGGATGATGCGCCATCCGCCGATACAGTGACGAATGTTACCGCAGCACAGCCAGAAGTATCCGAGGCGCAGGAGGCGCAATCAGCAGCAGCCAAGGATGAGCAGGCTATAGGAGGCCAGGGTGATCAAGGCGCGGTTTCCCAAACGGGCGAAAGTACAACCGGTGATAAGGCTAGTGCGGCCACGGCGCCGCAAACAGACCAACCGGCAGAGGTTTCGGACAAACCGGGGCTAGCCTCGGAAACAGTGGAAGTAGCTCCTGGCGCCAGTCAAAACACGACACCGGGACCAGTAGCTAATCCCCCGCGGACGGAGCGGCCAGCAGAGGTCACGGTTGATCCTGATCTCGAGCAGGGAACAGCAAAAGATGGTTCCGCTGAAGACCAGGCATCGCCGGCACTGGAAGTCACAACTTCGCAGACCGAACAGGCGGAACAGGTTTCAGCAAAACCAGATTCTGCGGGTGAGTCGGCAAAAGATGGCTCCGGTGAAACTCAAGTTACGCCGGCGGCCGAACAGGAAACAACAACAGGAGCTAGTGAACAAAGCTCCGCGCAAAAAAGTGTTGCGGCAAGTAATAGCGGCAAAGTGTCAGAAAAAGAACAGGTAAAATCGGATTCCGGTTTAACGCAAGCCGGCAGTTCAGACACACAGGATGCCGTTGAAAGTCCGGCAGTGGAAGCTTCAGATACACCTTGAGAGCTGTCCCGCTAGTAGCGATGCCGGTCTTTGCAGCGACATAATGCCTGGTTTAACCAGGTGCTAGCGATTTCGCATGTGGGTTAGCGGCAAGTCAACGACTTGTTGGAATAAATGAACTGTGCAAGAAGTTAAACATCATGGCTGTGGCGAAGGTAAAACTATTTAGTTATCAATATGCAAGCAACAGGATGCTTCACTGGTTGGCTGTCTGTGCCATGGTGCTGATGATTTCGGCCTGTGCGACGACATCAAGCAAGCCGGAGCAGCCCAAAAAAACCGTTAAAAAAAGTTGTACCACAACTTCCCAACAGCAAGGTTCCAAGGCGCAGCGAGACGGCGATCACTCCGGCGTGCAACAAACTGAATGTTTGCCCCGCGGCGTCATAGAAATCGCTGAAAATTACGAACTCGATCCGGAAATACGCGAAGAATTCAATGAGGCCAACCTATTGCTCAAAGAGGAAAAATTTCCCCAAGCAATCAGGCTACTGAAAGGCATTACTGGAAAGACCAGTAAGTTTAGCGCACCGTTTATCAATCTGGGTATCGCTTACGCCCGAACCGGTGAAATGAAAAAAGCCGAGGAGAGCCTGAAAAAGGCCCTGCAAGTTAACAGTCGCCATCCTGTCGCCAGCAATGAATTGGGCCTTGTTTACCGCCAGACCGGCCGATACCAGGAAGCGCGCCAATTGTACGAATCGCTATTAACCATGTACCCGGATTTTTTGCCTGCACATAAGAATCTGGGGGTGCTGTGTGACATCTATATTCAGGATCTTGAGTGCGCCCTGGAGCAATACCAGGAATATTTAAAAGGCATGCCCGATGATAAGAAAGTGAAGATATGGGTGGCTGATGTCAAGAGTCGGATGTAATTAAAGACTGGTGAGATTAGTACCGATGGTTAATCGAATCACAATAATTGCCTTGATAGTTCTTTTGGCCTTTGCCGCAACAGAAGCACTGGCAAAAGATAAAACGGAAAAAAAGTCGGGTGGCGACGCGAAGGCGTTATCCGGTATTTCAATTGTTGGTAATAAAGAGGCTCCAAAATCCCTGTTTATTGTGCCGTGGAAAAGTTCCGAGCTCGGTGTTGAGAGCGGCCTTTCTTCGCAATTGTTAAACGAAAAATTGAAGGCGGTTGATAAAGATGTGTTTGAACGGGAACTGGATTTTTATTCGGCGACAGTCCAAGAGTAACAGTTAAATCCTGAACCCCAAATCGGTAACCAGCAAATAATGAGTACGACGAGGAGTAAGAAATGAACGCTATGATTGAATTTTTTCAGACGGGTGGCCTGTTTATGTACCCTATTCTGATTGTGTTTGCGTTCGGGATTGCCATTGCGATAGAGCGCTATCTCAAGCTAACGGTAGTAAAGCGGGCAAATCAGAGTATGTGGGACAAGTTGCACCCCGTTCTGGCCGAGGGTGATTTTGACGCTGCCAGGGAAATGACAGAACAAAACAATTCCACCATTAGTCACCTGTTAAATGCCGGGCTGGAACTGCAGGGTGCAGTGCGCCGGCGCGATGATATTGAAATTGCCATGGAAGAAACCATGATGGAAATCATTCCGCAACTGGAAAAGCGTACTCCTTATATTGCGTTGTTTTCCAATATATCAACCCTGCTGGGATTGCTCGGTACGATTATGGGATTGATTAGCGCTTTTACGGCAGTAGCCAATGCCAATCCCGCGGAAAAAGCCGATATGTTGTCGGCAAGTATTTCAGTGGCCATGAACACCACGGCGTTTGGGTTGATGGCGGGTATCCCACTGTTGATTATTTATGTTGTGTTGACATCCAAGACCGGTGAAATCGTCGACAGCCTGGAAATGGCGTCCGTGAAAACCCTGAGTATTATCACCAAGATGGCTAAGCGCCAGAATACGGCGGCAGCTGCGTAAAACAGGCTTAATTGTATGTCCAGGAAACATCACTACAACACAAAAACCAAAGAGCCGCCGGAGCTGGATATTACGACGTTTCTTAACCTGATGGTTGTGCTTGTGCCATTTCTGCTGATTACGGCCGTCTTTTCACGCATAACCGTAATGGAACTGGATATTCCTTCCGGTGCGGGTGGGGCCGTTGATAAACCGAAAGTGACTATAGAAGTGATTGTGCGCGAGGATAAGCTGGAGCTGGGTAACGGCCGTGGTGTTATCGCCAGGCTACCCAATGTGAACGGCGACTATGATTTGGCGAAACTTTCCGATTATTTGCAAAAAATTAAAGGCAACTACCCGGACAAGACGGATGCCACTATTTTGTTAGAGCCAAACATCGCCTATGACAACATGGTAAAAGTAATGGACGCCGTGCGCAGCGCCGAGCTCAAGCAGGGCGACAGCGACGAAGTGCAGAAAGTGGCTTTATTCCCGGACATGTCATTGGGGGAAGCGCCATGAAAAGTACGCGCCGTATGAAGCGTATGGCCCGCAATCGAAAAAAGAAACTTCCGGGCCTGAATCTGACGTCTTTGATGGATGTGTTTACAATCCTGGTGTTCTTCCTGTTGGTGAATTCGTCCAACAGCCAGGTGTTAGATCCTCCCAAGAAAATCACCCTGCCAAGTTCCGTGGTGGAAACCAAACCCAAGGAAACCGCGGTGATTATGGTGTCGCAAGACACGATAATGGTTCAGGGCGAACCGGTGATTACAGTGGAGGACGTTATTAAATCAAAAAAGGACGCTATTCTGGAAATTAGCAACAAGCTTGAAGAAATCAAGAAGAATGTTATCGGTATTAGCACCAAAGCCATATCCGAAAGCCGGCAGGTAACCATTTTGTCCCATAAAACCGTGCCGTTTAAAGTGCTTCGGAAAGTTATGTCCAGCTGCACGTTTGCAGGGTATGAAAAAATTTCGCTGGCGGTTATCCAGAAGGCGTCTCAGAGTTAGTTGTTGTCGAACGAGTATCGGCAGTCAGTGGATATAGTGACGAATTTTATAGTGGTGTTTGAAGTGGGTTGTTTATGAGTACTGCAGTAGCACACGACCAAGAAGATATTTATCTGCAGATGGACAGATGTTATCTCCGCATTGGCGAGTACCAGGCGGAGATAAAGCGCTTTGAAGCCGAGCTGGAAGGAATCGAGGCGGAACTCGATAGCATATCTGATGAACGGCAGCAGTATGAAGTGCTATCCGGTGTTTGTGAGAACCTGGAAAAGCTCGATGAGATAGGCGGTAACGCCCTATTCTGGTCGGGGCTGGTGGACGACAACCAGGTCGACGACCAGCTCAAACGGATTCGTGATCAGGTTGCGTTTTTTGAGCGGCGCATCAGAAAAGTCACCGATCGGCGCGATGCCACGCTCAACGAAATAAAAAATAGAAAACAGGAAATCGCATACCTGGAAGACGAAATTGACTTCCTGAAAGAGCGTGAAGAAGAAGCCAAGCATGAATACATTGTAGAGCGTGAAATTAAGCCGGTCCCTTATCGCGTGGTGGTTATGCCATGGACGAAGAAGGGCAAGGACGAAAAGCGTTTTCGCAAGATTCTGTTGCTGGCATTACTGCTCAGTATATTGCTGGGTCTGCTCATTCCCATGTACGACGTACCCATTCCCGATCGTACCCAGGTCCAGGAAATACCTGAACGGCTTGCCAAGTTGATCAAGAAGCAAAAACCCAAACCCAGGCCAAAGCCCAAACAAAAGAAAAAGCCTGATGAGCAGAAAAAGAAGGACCAAAAGAAAAAGCCCACCAAGGAAGAGCGCAAAAAAGCTCAGGAAAAGGTTAAGAGTAAAGGCGTTTTAGCATTCAAAAACAATTTTGCCGATCTGCTGGATGATGCCTCCCTGGACAAGCTGGGTGCCAACGCCAACTTGAGTAACGCGGGTTCCACCGCCAAGCATACCCGGCGTTCGATTATAACCTCGCAGGCGAAAAGCAGCAGTGGCGGTATAAACAGTTCTTCGCTCAGTCGAAATGTGGCGGGAACCGGTGACCAGATAGAAGCCGTGGCGTTCTCGCGGGTCCAAAGCGATATTGGGACCGCGGTTGCGGATGACCGGCCGCTCAGTGACACGCCCGGCCCTTCACGTACCGACGAGGAAATCCAGATCGTCTTTGATAAATACAAAGCGGCGCTTTATCGCATTTACAACCGCGAATTGCGGCGCAATCCCACCTTGCAGGGCAAGGTCGTGTTGCGCATCACCATCGAACCCGACGGCAGCGTCTCACTGGCCAAGGTCGACTCTACTGACATGGAAGCCAGGAGAATGCTGGCCAAGATTGTCGCCCGTGTTAAACGGTTTAATTTTGGCGCCAAAGAAGGTGTGCCTCAGGTAACGATTTTATATCCAATTGACTTCCTGCCGGCGTCTTAAGCGCTGTTGGATTAGATTGCATGGCAGCAAAACTATGGTCGTGGCAAATAATGGATTTTATAAGCAGGAGCCAACAACAGCAGGGATTTTATTGCTATCCAGCTGGGTAGGGATTCGCTGCGCGCTAATTTTATGTGCGGGAAATATTGTTAAAGCATATCATCTGATACGAGGCCAACAAATCACACCACTTATTGGTGCGACTATCCATTGGCGATCAAGAGCCGGGTGTTACCCGCAGAACAGTGTTGTTGTTAGGCGCATTTTAAGCACCATTGCCGGTAATAGTGATATCCGCAAACAACCGGGGAATCTCAACAGTCATTTAAACAGGAGCAGTGCGTGGCCAATGGGTTGATGAGTCTATCGTCAGCCGTGTGGACACGCCTGGCGACGTTGTTTTCTTGGGGTCGGTCTGGCGCACGGACTGGTGGCGGCCGGGTGGCTGCTGTCCGGTTTTTATCATTTGCTTTCCTGTTAAGCATGGCCTCGTCAGCGCACGCCGGCGCGTTTTGCTCGGATTCGCCGTTCTTTGGCACCATAGACGGTTTCAATGCGACCCATCTTGCCGCGCTGGATACCCAGATTACCATTGACACGGATTGTACGTTCAAGAACTTTCCGGCGTCCAATCCGCTGACGGTTACCCTCAACTTCCAAACCAACGATCCTTCGGTTTATCTGATCACGTTCGACAATGTGGTGTTTACGGGCAATATGGCGTGCGCCAATATCGACCATCGGATCTGGTTTGTTAACGGTTCGGACTATGGTTCGGGTAACAGTTGTCAGGATCTTTTTATTCCGGTCGAGGCCATTAGTAAGCAGAATCCACCCGCTACTACTACGGTGGGTATCGGCGAACCGTTTACCTACACGCTGACAATTCCAGTACTGTATGACCCGGCCACTGGCACCTACCTCAATAATTTTGGTTCAGAGAACGACTTACACAGTATAACCATCAGGGACGATCTCAATGCCACCGGTGCGGATCTCACGCTTGTCGGTACGCCCACTGTTACCTGGGTGAGCGATGGCAGTCCAGTGCCCCATACGTTTGTTTCCAACGATGGTGGCGTTCCCGGCAACCTGAAATTTGAAATCGATCCGGCTAGTAATCCGGGAGTAATTATTCCAAAAGGCGAACAGATCGAAATCGCCATCACCGTTGTCGCAGACGATACCAATACCGTGGGAACCACGTTTTTTAACACCGCCACGTGGGAGTTCGGCCGCCTTATCAATATTGACCTTGACGGCGATGGTATCGCGGAACCAAATTTCTTTGATCCCCTGCCGGGCGAAAACGGCGTGAGCGATCCGCTGACCATTGGCGGTCCCGATCTCGTCGTTACCAAGACCAGCACCGCGACAGCGCTGAATTTGGGTGTCTCAGCGGACTTTACCATCGATGTACAAAATGTCGGTAGCAGTACGGCTTACAAAGCCACTATCCTTGACATCATGCCCGATAATCCGCCGGCGGTCGCTCCGGACCGTGCCGGCACCTGTGACTACGATCCCACCAGCGGTTCGGGCGTTACCGTGCAGTTGTTTCAAGCCGACGGCGTTACTCCGGTTGCCGGTGCGTTGCTTGAAGGTACGGATTACTCGGTCACCTATACCGGTTCACCGCAATGCGAGCTTAGCCTCACCATGCTGAACGACAACGCTGCGATCGACCCATCCCAGCATTTAAAGATTACGTATCAAACCCAGCTCGATGCAGATACCAACGCTGACGGTGCTGCATTGACCAATGTGGCCGGCGCGACGCAATGGTTTAGCGGCGGTGACTGCAGTACTTATCCCTGCCAAACCTTTACGAGATCGCTCAGCGATGGTACGCCCGGCACCGCCGATCACGAGGACAGTTACACCGTTACGACCGGGCTGTCAGGTTACTATTTCCAGAAAACCGTGCAGAACCTCACCAGTGGCGAGGATCCCGCCACCACGGGCGCACCGGGTGATACCCTGCATTATCAGTTGCGGGTGTTTAACGTTGACCAGACCATTGATAATATAACGATCAGCGACACGCTGGACCCAACGCTGTTTGATACAAGCACTTTTATTCCCGTTTCGTTTCCTGCAGGTTCCGCCGTTAGCTTTAGTTCCGCGACAGGTGTGTTAGTGCTCACCGGCAACGGCCCCCCGCTAAATCTTTCCGTGGGCAACGAGCTCATTTTTGAGTTTGAGATTAACCTGGCCTCAGGTCTCACCAACGGTACCGTGGTTCCCAACCAGGCAACGCTAAGCGCCAGCAGCGGTGCAATCACCGCCGACAGTGACGATCCGTACCTCAATGGTATTGCATCCCCTGCTGATGGTGACCCTGCCGACTCCACGGACATCACCATACAGGCCCCCGGCGCGTTGTCGAAAACCAATGGGCAGTCCACGGCCACCATCGGTGATCAATTTACTTATACCATCACCGTACCTGCTACGCCGGTTGATGTGCCACTTTACGATGTGCGAATTCTGGATGATCTGGGTGCCTCCAATGCCGATTTGAGTTTTGTCAGCGCCAGTGTGGTATCCGGTGGCACCTGGACACTGAGTAATACCGGTGCCAGCACGTCGTTGGTTATTGAAGATACCGGTAGCGGCATCGATATTGCCGCCAACAGCCAGGCGGTGATTGAAGTCACCGTCCAGTTGGAGAATACCACCACCAACCAGCAAGGCCTGCTGTTTAAAAATAGCGCCTCTTTTACTTACAACCGTGCTAACGGTGATAGCGCCACGCAAACGTCCACCAGCACGGTGGACGCCAGCGATATGTCAGTGGTCGAGCCGGATATAACGGCCATCACTAAAACCGTGGATAATGCCACGCCCACGGCCGGTGATGTGGTTCGTTACTCCGTGACGTTGACAGCCGGCGGTGGTGCCGGCAATTCAGATGTATTTGATGTGACGCTCACGGACACGCTGGATATTGGCCTGGCTTACGCCGGTAATCCCACCGTTACCGTCGGTGGCGGTGTTAGTGCGGATAACACCATTAGCGCGCCAGACATCACCGGTGACGGTGTTACCACGGCCCAAACATTGGTATGGGGTGTCATCGAAGGGGATATAGATATCGTCGCCGGTACGTCGGTGACCATCGAATACGACGTGCAGGTGCTGGACAGTGTTCTTGCCAACCAGACACTCAATAACAGTGTCGTGGCGCAATGGACCAGCGTCGATGGTTCGGGTAGTGACGAGCGCGACGGCTCGGATGGAAACGGCGGGCTCAACGATTACGTCACATCGCCGGCTACGGTGACGCTAACCACACCGGACATCAACGCCACCATTAATAAAGTGCGCAGCGATGACACCTATGGCAGCGGTGATGACGATGTACGCATTGGTGACATCGTCGAGTATACCCTGACTGTTTCGGTGCCGGAAGGTACGCTGGGTAACCTGGAATTGGTTGATACCTTGCCGCAGGGGCTGAACTTTGAAGAAGTGGTGAGCATTAACGGCGATACTACCGCCCCGTATTCAGCCGTTGCGCCATTCACCCACAGTGACATTGCGGCCGCCAGTATCGTGGAAGCGGGCGATCCGGTGCTGGGATCGACCACCGTGACCTGGACGCTTGGTGATGTGACCAATCAGCCCAACGACGGTGCCGCCGATAACTTTGTGATCGTGTATCGCGCCCGGGTCATGGATAGCGTATTTGCGCAAACCAATTCCACCGCGCTTAATAACACCATCGACATGAGCTATGACAAGGCGTCCGGGACGGTGACAGTATCGGATACCGATACCATTATCAATATGCTGCAACCGGATCTTGCCGTCAGCAAATCCGCGGCGCCCGCCGGTGGCGATATTCTTATCGATCCCAACGAGCTTATTAACTACACCGTCGATATTACCAACAACGGCGCGGCGCCGGCCTATGATACCGTGCTGCACGATGTGATTCCCGTGGGCCTGCGCAACGGCGTGGCCACCGTGACCATGGTGAGTACCGAACTGGTGGTTGCCGGTACACCCTTAACTAATCCAACGCCGGTATATAATGCAGGCACCGGCGTGGTGACCTGGGACCTGGATACGGGCACCGCGGACACTTATACCATTCCGGCTGGCGATACCTTGCGTATCGTATATCAGGTACAGGCGGACGCCGGTATCGTTGACGGTTTGATTCTGACCAACGCCGCACAGGTCACAAATTATTATTCCTTTGATAACGATGCTGTGCCGACGGCCGGCACCGTGAGCGGTACCCGGCAAGTCTACGGCCCCTCCAATACGGCGACCACCACTTTATATACCGGCGCGCCGCCCACCAAGGCGTTGGTTTCACCGCCAGCGGGCAGCGCCGAAGCAACCATCGGCGAGGAAATCGTTTACCAGATCGAGGTACCGGGCACGGTCAGCAGCAGCACGTTGTATGACGTGCAGATTACCGATGCTCTGGATGCCAACCTCGAGTTTGTCAGCGCCAACATTAGCGGTGGCGGTATTGGTGTTACCGAAACCAGTACCGCTACCCAGATGAATGTCGCGGTTGACGAGATACCCGCCGGGCAGCAGGTGACGATCGAGTTGCACACGCGGATGCGCAATGTGCTTACCGCCCAGCAAGGCGTGGATATTGACAACACGGTCTCCTACACCTATGCCTTTACCGACGGCGGTACCACACAATCCGCGCTCAGCAGTACCGATAGTGTGACGGTCAATATCGTCGAGCCGAACATCGGTACCATCACCAAGACCGCCGACAATCTTACGCCCACCGCCGGTGACATCGTGCGCTATACAGTGGCGCTAACGGCCACCGGTGGTACCGATTTGTCCGATGTATTTGACGTCACCCTCACTGACAACCTGGACCTGGGATTGGCTTACGAGGGTAACCCCACCGTCAGCGTTGGCGCCGGCGTCAGTGCCGACAATACCATCAGCGCGCCGGTGATAACCGGCGACGGTACTACCACGGCGCAAACCCTGGTGTGGAGCCTGGCCAACGGCAACGCCGATATCGACATTGCCGAGGGATCAGTGATTACTGTTGCCTATGATGTTCGGGTGCTTAATGGCGTGCTGGCCAACCAGCCGTTGAGTAACAGTGTGGTTGCTGAGTGGACTGGTATCGACGGCGCAGACGCCAATGAGCGCACCGGTGCCGACGGCATCGGTGGTCTCAACGACTATATTACCGCGCCGGCCACGGAAACGTTAAATACGCCTAACCTCAATGCGACTATCAACAAAATTCGCAGTGATGATACTTATGGTTCCGCTGACAATGACGTGCGCATCGGTGATATCGTGGAGTATACCGTAACCCTGTCGGTGCCGGAGGGTACGCTGGGGAATGTGCAAGTGGTGGATACCCTGCCGCAAGGATTGGGCTTTGAAGGCGTTGTAAGTGTCAATGGTGATGCCACGGCGCCCTATGCTGCCGTGGCGCCGTTTAGCCACACGGATATTGCTGCTGCCAGTATCGTCACGGCGGGGGACCCTGCGACCGGACCGTCCACGGTAACCTGGAATATCGGCGATTTGACCAATCAGCCCAATGATGGCACGGCTGATAACTTTGTTGTTGTTTACCGGGCGCGGGTTCTAGACAACGTATTAACGCAAACCAATTCCACGTCCCTGAACAATACCATAACCGTAAGCTATGACACGGCCACGGGCACGGTTACCAATTCGGACGTCGACACCGTTGTGACTGTATTGCAGCCGAACCTGTCGGTGAGCAAGACCGCGGCCGCGGCCGGTGGCGATACTGTAATTGTTGCCAATGAACTGGTGACTTATACCGTGGATGTGGTCAACAGCGGTACGGCGCCGGCTTATGACCTGGTACTACAGGATGTCATTCCCGAAGGCATGCGCAACGGTACGGCGACACTGACGATGGTTAGCACCGAACTGCTGGTGGCAGGGCCGCTAGCCAATCCAACGCCAACGTATAATGCCGCTACCGGGCTGGTAACCTGGAACCTGGATACGGGCACCGCGGATACTTATACCATACCGGCGGGTGACACTTTACGATTGGTATACCAGGTACAGGCCGATGCCGACCTGGGCGCCGGACTGACTCTCACCAACGCCGCAACCGGAACTAACTATTATTCCTTTGATAACGATGCGGCGCCCGTGTTGGGCGGAGTCACCGGCGTGCGGGAAATCTATGGCCCCACGAATACGGCGACCACCACGCTGACCTCGCCAGCGGTGGGCGCACTGGACAAGGCAAATCCGGCGGATACGACTGTGTCCATTGGTGACACGTTTACTTATCGTATTACCGTCCCGGCGACGCCGGTGCCTGTCACACTACATGATGTTCGTATCCTGGACGACCTGAGTGCTTCCGCTGCCGATCTGAGTTATGTCAGCGTTACCAAGGTGTTTGGTGCATTACCGTGGACCCCGGAAAATACCGGCACCGCCACTAACCTGGTGATCGAAGACGTAACCGACGGTATCGACATTCCGGCGAACGACCAGGTGATTATCGACATTACCGTGCAGGTGGACAATACCGGAACCAATGTCAGTGGTCTGAAATTTAAAAATACCGCCACTTATACCTATAACCAGTTTGCCAACGACGCAACGTCGCAACAAAACGGCCTACCGGATACCACGGCGGACATGACCATCGTTGAGCCTGACCAATTGATCATGGATAAGTCCGGCCCTGCAACCATGCGGCTGGGCCTGCCGGCGACGTTTACCCTCGACGTAACCAATGCAGGTGACGGGCCGGCCTATGACCTGACGATTACCGACCAACTGCCCAATCCTGACCCGGGAGGCATGTGTGATGTGCCACCCAATAACATCACGGCGCAAATCTATAACGGCGCCACACCGGTCGGTGCGGCATTAGTGGAAAACACCGATTTCACGGCGAACTTTACGGGCGCACCGGCCTGCACATTGACGTTGACCATGATGACACCTGCGGCGGCGATTCCCGCCACCTATCATCTCGTGGTGACGTACGAAGCCAGCCTGGATCTCGATTCACCGAATAACGATACATTAATTAATTATTCATGGGCGACACAATGGTACAGCGGCGATACCGCCGGTGCCGGTGCCACGGGTGCCATCAGGACCTATACTGGCACCCTGGATGCGACGGACCCCGGTACCGTGGGCACCGCGGATGACGAGGATGCGCACCAGGTTATTACCGAGTCGCCGACGATCCGGTTTCAGAAATACGTGACCAACGCGACCACCGGCCAGGATCCCGGTACCGATGCTTCGCCGGGGGATGTTCTGCATTACCGTATCGTGGCCACAAACGTCAGTCCTATCAATGTGCCGAACTTTTCTGTTACCGATGAAGTGGACGCGCTCAACAACCCGGCCTTGTTTGTGCCGGGAACGATGACCAATATCATTGTTCCGGTGGGTGCCGATATCTCCAACACTGATCCCAATGGCGGGGCCAATGGCACCGGCATACTGGATGTGCGCAATCTGAGTATGGATCCCCAGGGAGGGGCTAATGACTCAGTGACTATTGAGTTTGATATTACACTGGCATCGGTGATTGACAGCGGTAAGCTGGCGCTGAACCAGGCCAATTTGCAAATCTATAATTTAACGCCGCAACCCAGTGATGATCCCAATGTGAACGGCGCGGACAATCCCAGTGTGCTGGGTGATGAGGATCCCACGCAGACGTTGATTGATTCATCGCCGCAATTCCAGGTTTATAAAACGTCCGACGATATCACCGGTTCGGCGACGGAACTGCTGCCCGGCGATACCCTGCGTTATACCATCACGGTGAAAAACATCGGCGACGAAAACGCGGTTAACGCCAAACTGCAGGATGTCATTCCAGGCAACACCACGTACGTTGCCGGAACCACCACCCTGAACGGCGTCGCCGTTGCCGATCCATCGGCGGGTGTGTCCGCCGTTGAAAGTGGCATGTTGATTAACGCGCCGGAAAATACCACCGCCGGTTATATGCGCGCCGATGCCAGCGCCACCACGGATAATGTGGCGACCATTACCTTTGATGTCATGATTAACGCCAATGTTATCGACGGGACGGTCATCTCCAACCAGGGTTTTGTGTACGGCGATGGTGCCGGTAACAGCGGTGCCACCGGACAACAGCCCTCCGATGATCCGGATACCGCCATTGCGGACGACCCGACACTGGACTACGTGGGTAGTGTGCCGGTGGTGGATGCCATGAAGACGGTTGCCCTGCAGGATGATAATAACTCCAACGGTAACGTGGACCCTGGTGATACATTACGCTACACCATTGTCGTAACCAACTTTGGGGCAAAGGATGCTACCGGCGTGACGTTAACGGATGCGATTCCGGCGGATACCACGTATGTTGATGATTCAGTTTATCTGAACGGGCTGCCCGTGGGCCAGCCGGACAATGGCGTGTCGCCGTTGATCGCCGGTATCCCCATCAGTTCTGCTGACCTGACGCCGCCGTTGCCGGCCGTGGGTTACCTGTCACCGGGGCAGTCAGCTACCATTACCTTCGACGTTATGGTCAATGCGACGACGGCACCCGGCACGGTTATCAGTAACCAGGGTTACGTGGATACCAACGAGTTGACCAATGGCGCCGAACCCACCGACGCCGATGGCCTGGATTCCAACGGTGATCAACCCACTACTATTGTGGTCGGTAACGCGCAGTTGTTGTCGATCACCAAGGAAGTTTCCGTGGTTGGCGGTGGGCCCGCGCTGGCCGGGGGTCAGCTTGACTATATCGTCCGTGTCACCAACTCGGGCACGGTACCGGCCTACGACGTGGAAATCAATGACGATATTGATACCACCAAGATGACTTATATTCCCGGTACCGGCACGCTCAACGGTGCGAACGACGGTGTGGTGTATCTGGATCCCACATTTACCGTGGACTATGCAGCCACTTACGGCTTGTTACAGCCCGGTGAGGTGGCGGAGTTCCGCTTCCGGGTGTTGCTGGATTCGTCGCTGGCCATCGGGACGATTGTCAGCAACACCGCGCAAGTGCACTGGAACGCCATGACACAAAATGCCAGCGCCAGTGCCGATATACAAATTGGTGCCATGCCCGGTGTGGCGGTGTTATACGGCCGGGTGTGGCATGACAGTGATTTTAGTAACGATGACCCGGCTTTTGACAGCGGTGATCTCGCCAATGCTGAACGTAGTCTGGAAAACTGGAACGTAGAACTGTATTTCAGGGGCAGCCGGCTGACCACGGCAACCACCGATGCCAGCGGCGAATACCAGATCACCGGCGTGCCGCCCAATTATCTCAGCACCGATCCCAATGATCTTTATGAACTGCGGTTTGTTGCGCCGGGGGCGGGAACCAATACCGCCAAGCTGGGGCTGGCTGACTCCGGTTTTAATAATGACCTGCAACGGATATATGATGTAGTGACCAACCCGGGTGAGTCCATCGTGGGCCTTAACCTGCCCATTGACCCGGACGGCGTAATCTATGATTCCATCTCCCGAGCACCCATTGCCGGCGCAACGCTCACCTTGAAACGCGTTGTCCAGGTGGATCCCACTACCAAAACCACCGCTGACGTACCGTCCAGCTGTTTTGACGATCCGGCACAGCAAGGGCAGGTGACCCTGGCGGAAGGTTTTTATAAATTTGATATTAACTTCAATGACAGTACAGACTGTCCCGCCGGTGGTGACTACCTGATTCAAGTGACGCCGCCGCCGTCCGGTTATGTCATCCGCGATCCGACCGGGCCTAATGAGTCCATTGCCATACCGCCGCTAACCAATCTGGCCACGGATCCCTATTCGGTTCCCCTGTGTACTGGTGACGCGGTCGCGGCCACTACCAATCATTGCGAACAGCAATCCTTCGAGACCGCGCCGCCCCTTTCCATAGCACCGCAAACCGCGGGCACCAATTATCACTTGCAACTGACGTTGAACAATGGACAAATCCCCGGTGACAGTCAATTGTTCAATAACCACATCCCGCTGGATCCGGACCTGGGACAGGCGGTGACGATCAGTAAAACCACGTCCCGGGTCAACGTCACCCGCGGTGAACTGGTTCCCTATACTATTGTTGTCAGCAACACCTATCCGTTGCCATTGAGCGACGTGACCATCGTTGACAATATGCCACCCGGTTTTAAATATGTGGAGGGTTCCGGCCGGGCAAACGGTGTGGCCATGGATCCCGTCGCCAACGGTACACAGCTGGAATGGGATTTTGCCTCGATTCCGGTTGATGCCACCTACAAGGTGGAACTGTTACTCATTGTCGGTTCCGGTGTTCACGAAGGTGAATACGTGAACCGTGCCCACGTGCGCAGTAATCTAACCGCCAGCAACGCATCGGGTGAAGCCAGTGCCACGGTGCGGGTGGTACCCGATCCCACCTTTGACTGTTCCGATATCATCGGCAAGGTATTCGATGACCGCAACCTCAACGGCTATCAGGACGAGGGCGAGCCGGGCATCGGTGGTGCGCGCCTGGCCACCGCGCGGGGCCTGCTGGTTACCACCGACAAACACGGCCGTTTTCATGTGACCTGTGCCGTGGTGCCCAACGAAGATCGCGGCAGTAACTTTATTCTTAAACTGGACGAGCGGTCCCTGCCCAGTGGCTATCGTGTTACCACGGAAAACCCGCGGGTACAACGGGTGACACGCGGCAAGATGGCACGCTTTAACTTCGGCGCCACGGTGCACCACGTGGTGACGCTGAATGTGGCCGATGGCGTGTTTCAGCCCGATTCTGCGACCATACGGCCGCAATGGACGCCGCGCCTGGGGCTGCTTATCGAAGAGTTACGCAAGCAAGCCTCGGTACTGCGGGTTACTTACTTGGCGGACGTGGAGCCTGCGGGGCTGGTGGATGACCGCCTGGACGCATTGAAACAGCGTATTCGTGAAACGTGGCAGGATGTCAGTACCACGGAATTGACCGTTGAAACGGAGGTGTTCTGGCGCCACGGTGGTCCGGTGGATAACGATTTCTCAGCATCGGATATCCTGGATTCAGCGGACTATGTGTCCAGCATTTTTAACCGCTCCAGTTTTGGTGAAGACACCGAAAAACAATTACCCAACGGTTACACTTTTACTCCGTGGGAAGATACCAGCGACTACAACACGGACCAGGGACCGAAATTCGAGACCAAAGAAGTTACCGAGAAGCAATATACCACCAAGAAACTCAAAGGCCTGGTGCCGCCTATCCTGTTCAAGTCCGGCAAGGCGGATATTTCGGACGAATACGTTAACAAGCTGCGCGAAGTGCTGGACAGTATGCGCGACCGTGTTCATGTACGAGTGCATTTTGTCGGTCATACCGATGATGTCAAGCTGCGCGGTGAGCTCAAGCGCAAGTACGAAGACAACATGGGACTGTCAAAAGAGCGTGCCGGCACCACCGCCGAGTTCTTCCAGCGTGCACTGGAGCTGCCGCCGGAAGCCATTTCCTACGAAGGTATGGGCGATACCCAACCGGTTGCCAGCAACGATACCGCCGCGGGCCGGGCCAAGAACCGTCGCGTCGAAGTGCAGGTGTGGTACGACGAAGTCAAGGAAAAGAAGGTTGAGAAAAAAGTCGAGGTCGAGCAGAAAACCAAACGCATCATGGTGTGCCGCGTGGAAACGGTTTGTAAGCTTCGTTATAAGAAAGGCCATAGCCGCCGGGCTAAACTGAAAAACCTGGTGCCGCCGTTCCATTACGACGAAGGAATTTCCAAAATACCGGCGCAGTATCTGCAGCAGTTGAAACAGGCATTGCATAACCTGTCCAGCAAAGACAACGTGCAAATGCGGTTTATCGGTTATACGGACAACACACCGCTTACCGGCCGCGATGCGCGTATTTACGGCGACCATGTCGGTTTGTCGAAAGCCAATGCGAGGCGTGTTGCCATCGCGGTGCAGGAAGCGCTGGGATTGCCCAACAAAGCGATTGACAGCACGGGCAAAGGCGCTGTCAGTCCCATCGCGTCAAACAACTCCGCTAAGGGGCGTGCTTTGAACCGGCGTATTGAAGTGGAGTTCTGGCACGATGATCCGCTGGAAAGCCTGCCCGATGAACCGCAAATATGTCCGGAAGCGGCCGCCGCCGAAACCGTGGAACGCATTTACAATCCGCCGGAAGGGGATATCGAGCCCATTTATTTTGAAAACGGCCAGCCGGTCATCCCTCAGGGATATTACAAGCGCCTGCGCCGCGCCATGGACGACCTCCATGATAAAGGCAACGTGCGGTTGCGGTTTATCGGCTACACCAGCAACAAGCGCCTCGACCGCCGCACCGCCATGGTTTACGGTGATGACATCGGTTTGTCCACGGCCCGGGCCCGGCGCGCCATGGAATTGGTCAGCAAAGCAATGAACCTCACCAATAAGCAGGCGGAATTTGAAGGCCACGGTTATGTGCAGTCCCACGACGTGGTGAATACCGGTTTCGTGGAGTTGGAGCGCTCCAAGGTGGAAGTGCAGGTCGTTTACGATGAGCTGGCGATCCTGGATGACAGCGAGGGCGTATCCATCAAGCGCATTACGCGTGACGTGGAAACACAAAATCCCTATGCCCTGAACCTGATGCGCATCTCCGTTGACGGTCAGCCCCTTAACGACCCCAATAAAAATATTCCCGATGTGCAGCGTTGTACCGACGTCGCCCTGGATAAAGCACAAGTGCGCTTCAAGTTTGATAACCTGGAGGTCAAGCCGCGCCTTAATGTCACCGCCTGGCCCAATGTCATTGGTCAGGTTGATGACGTTGATACGCCGTTCGTGGAAAATCGGACCCACTTTAAACTCTATACCAACTATCCGTTCTTTATCGATAAAGCGCAAGTGCGGCTGTTCAAGGCGGACCAGTCCACGCGGGATACGCCGTTGGCCGTGGTGCCGGTCGATGAATCCGGCGACGCACAATGGCAAGCCGGACGGGATAGTTACACCACGCCGCGCATGCAGTTGAAATACGTGCTGCGGGTCTATGACAAGGAGGGTAACTTTGACGAGACCAGGGCACAAACGCTGTGGGTCGTCGATAAACTGCAGACCGATTACGGTGAAACGGACCTGCAAAAAGAATTGCTGGTGGGTTACGGCGAGAACCGGCTGGGGCTCAACAATATTCCGTTGCAGGGCGGCGCCGTGAGAGTTTATGGCACCGATGTGCCCGAAGGTCACAGGGTGTGGTTTGCCGGCCGCACCTTGCCGGTGAACGACAATGGCCAATTCGGCGGCGAATTTATCCTGCCCTCCGGGCTGCATACCGTGGAAGTAGCCATTACTGACGAATCGGGTAACGGTAATGTTTACCGCCGCGACCTGGCGCTGGAAACCGGTGACTGGTTCTATGTGGGTATCGCTGATTTGACCGTCAGTCGTGACAATACCGATGGTCCGGCGAAACTGGTCACCGGTGATGAGGATCATTACAGCAACGAATTCAGTATTGACGGCCGCCTGGCCTTCTACGCCAAGGGCAAATTTGACAACGAAGCGGTACTTACCGCCAGCGCCGATACCCGCGAGGGTCCGGTAGATGAGTTGTTCTCCAACTTTATGAACAAGTCACCGCAAGCCCTGTTCCGCCGTATTGATCCGGATTATTTCTATCCGACGTTTGGCGACGACAGTACCGTGCAAGAAGATGCTCCCACCTCCGGTAAGCTGTACGTGAAATGGCAGAAGAATGACGATTATGGATTGTGGGGTAACTTTGATATTGCCTACCTGGACAATGATCTCGCCCACGTGGATCGTGGTTTGTACGGTGCCAACGCTAACTACGAAAGCGAATCGGCTACCAGCTTTGGCGAAAAACAATTCGCGGCCAACCTGTTTGCGGCGGAGCCGGGTACCATCGCCGGCAGGGACGAGTTCCGCGGCACCGGTGGCTCGCTGTATTATCTGCGCCATCAGGATATTCTCACCGGCTCGGAGCGCGTACGTATTGAAACCCGTGACACGGTCTCCGGCATGGTGCTGAGCGTGAAAAACCTGAGTTACGGCCTGGACTACGACATCGATTATATTCAGGGGCGCATAATGCTCACCAAACCCCTGTCCGCGTCGGCAACGCCGGATACGGTAGTGGATGCCAGTGACTATGGTGGTACGCAGGTTTATCTGGTAACGCGTTATGAATATACGCCAGGCTTCAGCGAACTCAATGATGTGACCACCGGTGGCCGGGTGCATTACTGGGTGAATGACCAGGTGAAACTGGGTATGACCATTGAAGACCAGAGTGACACCGGTGCTGATACCAGCCTCAACGGCTACGATGTCACGTGGCGGAAAAAC
The DNA here is from genome assembly GCA_050116575.1 of Gammaproteobacteria bacterium. Classification (GTDB taxonomy): domain Bacteria; phylum Pseudomonadota; class Gammaproteobacteria; order SZUA-152; family SZUA-152; genus JAKEGK01. The sequence goes on from JASFOJ010000063.1 coordinate 23,629, forward strand.
GCGGGCACCTGGTTCAAGCTGCAACAGTCCACCAGCCAGGGACCGGTATCATCGTCGTTGTCATCCAACGACGGCGGCTACAACTTTACCGAGTTTGCGTTGCCGACGGGCACGGATATCAGCGCCAAGGGCCAACGGGTCGATGCCAGCGTGCATTTGAGTGATGTGTTTGACGGTATCAAAGGCACGGTAACATTCTATAATCAGCAGCTGGATGCCGGTTACGCCGCGCCCGGATTGATTGCACTGACCGATACCACCCAAACCGGCGCCACGGTGCAAATGCCGGTGCCTATGTATGAAGCCGTGAGTATCAAGGTCAAGACGGATAAGCAGCAACGTGACAACGCCCTGCAGACCGAAGCCACCGAAGTGGATGTGGATTACCTGCTGGACGAGCACTGGAAGTTCGGCGCGGGACTGCGCCACGACAAACGTGAGGATCACTCCGCGTCGGTGCCCCTGACCCAGCAACAGGGCGTCCGCTCCGATCTCGCGGTGAAAGCGACTTTTGACTCGCGGCAAAACTGGCTGGCCTACGGCTTTATCCAGGATACCACCCATGTGTCCGGCAACCGCGACGAAAACGGCCGCGTTGGCGTGGGCGGTGACTATCGCGTCACCGACCGCTTTAAACTGAATGGCGAGTTGTCCTCCGGCGACCTGGGTAGCGGGGCCAAACTGGGTACGGCTTACAAGATGACGGATGCCACCGACCTGTACAGCAGTTATGTACTGGAAAATGAACGTACCGACAATGGCGTCAAGGCGCGCCAGGGCAACATGACCTCGGGCTTCAAGACCCGTTATTCGGACAGCGCCAGTATCTACATGGAAGAGCGTTATACCCATGGCGACGTGCCCACCGGCCTGACCCATGCGCTGGGCTTTGATTTTGCCGCGACCGATCATTTGAATTTCGGTGCCAACATTGATGTGGGTACCCTGAAGGACAACAACACCGGCGCTGAAACCAACCGCAAGGCGTTAGGTGTCAAAGTGGGGTACAAATTTGACACCGTGACCTATGCAGGTGCCCTGGAATACCGCGTCGACGAAACCCAGCAGTCCGATACCACGTCTGCGGAGCGTAAAA
>JASFOJ010000064.1:0-24670 GCA_050116575.1 Gammaproteobacteria bacterium
TGCCGATGGTTTTCCAACGCCGGGGGTTTAAACGGGTTTTGTCATTTTTAATAGTCAACATTTCACAGCTATAGATATATTAGTTAAACACGTACTGCACATCCATGATCACCCGGAGATTGTCTTTGGGTTCTTCGATGGCGTCCTGGGTAAACTGAGCATTGATTGGAAATGCGAATTGCAGGTTGCCACTGATTTCGTTGCGATAGTTCAGTTGCAGGCCAAAACCATATCCGGACAGTTTGCCGGTATTATCACCACCAGTAGTAATTTCATTTAATATGCCATAACCGTAGTCGGTAAACAGGAAGGGCTGCACGACGTCGGAAAACCGGGTGGTGTCGCTGATATTAAAATCAGCAAATCCGGGTAAATTGAATATCCAGTCAGCGCCCAGGTAAATTCCACTGTCACTGGAAAATTGGGTGACGTCATACGCCCTGACTCGGTTGGGACCGGCGATAGAATACTGTTCTACGGGCGGTAACGTGTCGCTGGAATACTGTAATGAGCTTTTGAATATTAATCGTGTCTGGGCGTCAAACCAGGGTACTTTCCAAAACGTCAACAGGGAATAGTCCGCGTTGAGCTTGGTAAATTTCTCATCCTGAGCGCTGGCCAACGCGCTCTCCAGTACTTGCCCGTTGGTAATGGAAACTCGTGCCTGATTCAGTATCCTGGATTGGGTATCGAGTGAATCATAGTTCATACCGATTTTATAAGTCTCCACCAGGTCACTGAGGTCAAACCTCCCGTCGTCGTTGAGGAGATTGGAATCCTTTTTCGCGTAGGAAAATGATGTTACCCAGTTTGTTTCCTTACGCCGCACCGGTGTATAGTCAGCTACGAATTCTGTGATGGTGGTGTCGCCGTTCAATTTCAATGCCCCGAGGTTGCCCACGACAGTCGCGAACTGATTGCGGCTGTAATTCAAGCCTACATGATATTGCTCACTGACCACTGGCAACCGGTAGCGTAGTACACCATAAGTCGCGTTATCGGGAGAAAATGTTTTAAGCGCGCCCAGTGAGACGTTATCCGCCAGGTTTAGAGGATTGTGGATCTGGCCTTCGACGTATAACCGATGCTCCCCGGTTTGTTTTGAACCATGGTTGTCATATCGTACCGTCGTCGACCAGAGCTTTTCTTCGCGCACCTGTAGATTCAACCAGGTATCGCCCACCTGATCGCCGGCCTTAAAATAACCGTAAACGTCCAGCCCCGGATAGTCGTTTAACAGATACAGTTTTTGTTCGATTTCCTGCTCGGTGACCGGCCGGTACAACAGGTCATCGAAGGTGCCGGCCAGAAACTTGGATTCATAGCGTTCATTGTCGGCCACGGTCACTTTACCCAGTTTGCCTTCCAACACGGACAGTACAACCACGCCATGCCTAACTTCCTGCTTGGGCACATAGACCTTGGTGAGAAAAAAACCGCGTTCCCGGTAGTAGTTGGTTAGCTTGTTCGCGATGTTTTCAATATCGAGCAGCGTTAGTCCCCGGCTCTCCTTTAACTGGCGCACCAGCCACATTAAACGCTGTACGTCCGGTTCGGTAACCTGCTCCGGTTCCCGGCCGGCATCGATATCCACCATCAAGTCCGCGATCTTTCCCAGGTCTTCCAGCGTGTAACCGTATTTCAGCAATTCATCTTCTTTCATCACGGCTTTTCGCAGTTTCTCGGCGTATTGCTCGATTTCCTTTTTGACGATACCGTATTCGGGACGCTCGACCACCCCCTGCAACTTTATTTTTAATACCCATACCCGTGGACCGGCACCGGGATTGGGGTCCCGGTTACGTACCGCGGGGATATCGATATTTTCATAAACCGATTTGCCTTTTAACGGTGTTGAGTCGCGTACATCCGGCATATCCAGAATTCCTGCGTTCACATTAAAGTTCACGACACTTGCTATAAGCCCAATTATTACTCCAACCCATAAACCGCGTGTTTTTCTTGCTACTTTCATTATATTGTTTCTACTTATTGCTTAAATGCATCTGCTAGTTATTGCTCAGTACGATACCGGCAAAAATAGCTATTTATGATTTTTAACAAATTTAACCGCGTCTTTGACTTTATTTTTTATCTCCGACATGATTTCCGTCACCCTGTAATGCCTGTTGTTATATCTGGCATCGACATCATCCAGTAACACCTTTCTTTTCTTCACAAACTCTTCCCGTGAAATCACCAAATCGGCGTATTTACGGGACAACTCGGCGAGTTGCTCATTTTCTTCCACCTTGGCCATATCAACCCCGCAACTCCCGCAGCAGCCGAAATCCGGTAATGGCATCAGGTTTACCGTTGTGCGGCCGCTCTTTGTCTACTGTACACTCCCTGAATGGATCGGTGTGCGCGCCACCAGCGGCAAACAGATCCCTGTTGTTTTTTAACACCCATTCCTGGGCATTACCCACGTAGTTAACCAGTCCCCATTTATTCTTTTTACCGGTTGTTATTTCTTCCAGGGTTTCTCCTTTGTTAATACCCCTAGACTCCAGAGTGCAATTGCGATTGGCGTCCAAGTCACTGCCATTGGCACTGGCTGCGTACAACCATTCCGAACGGCGTGGGATGCGGTATCGATAGCCGCTGTTTTTACTTAGCCATCTGGCGTAGTTTTTTGCCTGCTTAAAACTGATATTGGTCACCGGCAGATTCTGGTCTTCGACTTTTTGAACTTTGCAATCACCGGTTTTACGGCAATATTCATTCATTTGTCTGACGGAAATTTCATACTGGCTGATGGCAAAGGATCCGAACTTGCCATTGGCGGGCACGACAACCATACGGGGACCATAACCACCGTTAAAAAACCGGTCGCGGCAAGTGCCTTTTTTCCCGCGCGCGCCCAGCCCGGCCATGCGCGGGTTGCACGGATCGACGGGTTTAATGCTGATCCGGGTAAGCCGCCGGTTACCCGGAAATAAACCCAGCGCAAAGACTTTTAAATCCTCGGCCCGGTTGGAATCGGAGCGGCCGATTTTTTCAATGCATACCGCCAGTGAACTGACAACCTGCTGGCTTTGCCGGCGAAATTTCTTAGCGTCGATGGATCTGGCCTGTTTAACCGCGACATTGAGATTGCTGGTGTTTATACCGTGAGTACACCGCAATTGCTGTTTGACATTGTTCATTGCCAGTTCAAATACGTCGCGTTTTTCCCGCGGTTTTGGTTTTGGCGTGGTATTTCTTGGTTTTTGCGCAGTCGCTTGTTTCGCCTTGGCCGCTGCCTGTTGGCGCGCCAGCTCCTGCTCACGGCGTTTCTTCTCCCGCGCCAGGCGTTGCTGTTCGCGTATATCCGCAATGTCATCGTTGAGCGCCGTGCGTTCGCGATCCAGGCGATCCTCGTAACCGCGGTAACGGCCAGCGTGCTCCAGATAGGCTTTTGCGACACTGAATCGCTGTTTCTTGCGGCTTTGAGATATTTGAGTGAGATAAAGACCAACGATTTTAGTTTCGGTTTCGCGCAACCAATCATCTTCCAGGCCTAACACCTTTCTGCCGCCTTGCACCTGTTCCCACAGTTCCGATTCCCATAACGCGGTAAACTTGGGGTCGGCCAGCAACTTACCCAAACGCTCTTTCACCAAGTCAATTTTAATTTGCTGTGCCAGTTGTGCCTTGAGTTCTTCGGGACTCAATTCCTTTTTATAAAAGTACTGCATATAAACTCCGGCACCCACCGCCATTAAAACCGCCGCAGCCAGCCATTGCTTCCAGTGCGATTTTTTCTCACGGGTGAATTCCCAGAGGAATTCGTACACGGAACTGGTACGCTCTTCACGGCTGAGGGCCAATGTTCTTTTCAACGCCTTCCACTGCTGTCCGGTTAATGCTTTTACCCGCTTGGGTTTTATTTTCTGATCCATGGCCTGATCAGCAGGAACCCGGTTGAACGGATGTTCGCCGGTAAACATTTCATAAATAACGCAACCTAATGCGAACACGTCGTCCTGAATAGTGGGCGCCGCCCCGCGCAGCATTTCGGGGCTGGCATAGGCCGGCGTCAACGCACCCAATGTTTCCGGATCAAAAACGGATTTATCCCCGTGTTGCGTCTGCCGGTCAGCCTGGGCTACCGCCCGCGCGATACCAAAATCGAATACTTTGGTAACCCCGCTATTGGTCACAAAAATATTGCCCGGCTTGAAATCGGCATGAATGATGTATTCTTTATGCGCATGTTCCAGCGCCGCGCACATATCCTTGAGGATTCTCATAGCCTGTTCTTTCATCAGGCCAACGCCCTTATGCTCTCTCAGCAACCGGTCCAGCGGCGTACCTTCCATGTATTCCATGGTCATGAATACGGTGTCGCCGTCGCGGTCAAAATCATGGACGTTCACAATATTGGGGTGGGCAATACTCTGAGACTTTCGAGCCTCCCGTTGCAATGCCATGAAGGCATCCGGATGCTGGCGGAAGTCATCACTGAGGATTTTTACCGCGAGATAGGGATTTCGATCCTTGGCCTCGACTTTACGTTTATCGATGGCCTTGTATACCACTCCCATTCCGCCCACACCCAGGGTTTCATCCAGAACAAAACGTTTATTCAGGGTTATTCTTTGAATGGGTTTGGCTTGAGGAATGGCCGGTGCCTCGTTTTCCGATGAACCGAACGGTAAGCCACTTGGTGGAGATTGGGAGGGTTTGTTTCCAAAAGGTGAAGCCCCCCCGCTGTCACGGGGTCCTGACGCGGATGGCCGTGCCTTAAGCCGCGTTGCTTCCTTGTTGTCGCTGCGCGCCTCGGTTGGCGGCGCAGTTGCGCCCTTGGGTTTTACCCGCGTCGAGTCCTGGCGATGACGAATTTGTGTATCGTTGGGATTTGCATTACCTGTTCTTGCTTGATGCCCTTGTGACGCCCCAGAATGAACGCCCTGCTTTAATCGAGTGGCATCCGGATCTTGACCCTTGTTAATGCGGGTACGATCAGGATCGTCGTTGTTCTGGTTGGAATCATCTTTCAACTTGGTCACGTGATCGTACCTAATGTAATATCATTTACCAGCAAACAGGAAATTTAATGTTTAGGAATAAGCCAGCTAACTTTCCGCGCGCACAACGATAGCGGACACATTATCTTTGGCATTGTTTTCAAGGGCGCTGTCTATCAGCCCCTGGGTACATTGGTCAATGTCGGTGACCCGCAATAATTCTGCGAGTTGCCCCTGGCTGACACTGTTGTACAAACCGTCGCTGCACAACAAAAACGTATCATCCGGTTCCACATCAAAAATACAATTGTCCACACACAAGCCTGAATAAGCCCCGACGGCTCGCGTAATGACGTTGGACTCAGGGTGGTTTTCCGCTTCTTCCGGTAACAGAAAACCCTGTTCCACCAACTCTTCCACCTTACTGTGGTCTCTGGATATTCTGGTTAGGGTGCCGCCCCGTAACAAATATAGCCTCGAGTCGCCGGCCCACAAACAGGCCCCGATATTACCCCGGATTATCAGGGTTACCACAGTACTGCCCAAAGTGCGGCCACCTAGAATCATATCAGAATGCTGCTGAATACGCCTGTTGACTTCCATTAACTCATCGTCAACATATTCAACAAATTGGCTCAGGCGGCTGGTGTTTTGCAGGTTCTCCAATGCATGCACGATCATCTGGCTGGCCACTTCACCGGCCTCGTGTCCGCCCATGCCGTCGGCCACCGCCCAAATACCAAAATCTGTTTTACTGAAAACGGCGTCTTCGTTAATCTCCCGCACCATACCCACATGGGTTTTGGCCGAGGAATGCCACGCAGTTGCCTTTGGTTGATTAAGGCTTTGTTTGCGCTTATTATTGACCAGTGTGGGTAACATTGTCAGAACACAAATTCTTCCGGATCGGTGGTATCGGCGGTTAATTTAAAGGGGACGCTCCAGTTCCATTTTTCCCAGTCACCCTCTAGCAGGCCGGCAGCGCCACTCAGTGCAGGCAGACCCGGGCTCACCAAAAACGAGGGTTGCACCCTGTCGGAGCCCCGGCTGTGCCACAAGCTGTAGCTTGGGAACTGCCGAGACATTAACCAATCCAGTAATACCGCGTTGGTGGACGACGGCAGCTGCTCCTCAAAATCCATCATCAGTGCCAACCCCCCTGATTGTGCGCCGGCTTCACCGGCGGTTAGCGCAGATTCACCTTTGCGATAATAATATGGCTGGCTCTCCAGAGGGTGTTCCTGCAGTTTCTCCATCAAGGTATCGGCGTCGTATTCATTTTGCAATGCTTCCAGAGCAATGTCTTCAATCTGCGTAAACCAGTTGGCCTGTGACGAAATAACATCCACCAGGTTACTGTCACCGGTTAGCTTATTGACTACGCAAAACGGAAAATAACGGCCGACGCTGTCGACACTGGGCATCATAATACCGCACCAGGCATTGCCATCAACACAACCGGACGACAATACGAAACGCCATAGCGGGCCCGTCAGATAGATATCCAGCCAGTCGTCGGTCAGTTGCTCCTGGCTCGAGGCAATAAAACCCTGCAGCCATTCGTCCCAATGATTCAGGAACGCCGACGGCAAATTGCGGCTGATAAAGTCTCCGTGAGCGGGCAGCTTACCGTAGATCCCACATGCGTTGTCGCTATCATTCATAAGTGGTTCGGAAAATCAAACTGGCTCAATATATTGGTATTAAACGGATTGGTAACACTGTCGGCCTTGATCCGGAAACGTGCCTTTTTCCCTTCCGCGCTAAATGTCACATCATAAATGTTGGCGGCGTTGGTTTTGCGGATCTTGGCGTCCTGTAACATGCGGAACCAGCCCCACGGACCATCGTAGTCTTTCAGGGTGTCACTCTGGTTTATGTCCACAAAGCGCATGCGCACAAAGTCAGTTTCTTCCTTGCCAGGCCAGGTAACATCCTGCCAGAATTTCGGACCGTGGCTGTAAACCACCCGTTGTCCGCCCATATCCAGTTCAAAACGCGCAACGGAATTATCCAGCGACACAGGCCGCATCTGAAAGTGAATACTGGGAGATTCCGGGTTGGCGCGGAAAAATATCCTGCGTATGGTTTGTGCCCTTTTCAATTCCTGAACGGCGGACTTGGAAAAATAAATACTGCGCTTGTTGACATGTTTAACCCGCCAGCTGCGCCGCACGTCCACAAACGGATTAATATATTCCTGCACAAACGCATCCAGCGTGCCGCCGGATTTGAAAAAATCACTGAAGTCGGTCAGTGTCAATTCCTGTTCCGCTCGCGTTGCCATAGGAAAACGGCCCGCCAGCGCATGCCGGTATTTTGCGGCCACCAGATTACGCCACTCGCTGTTAATATGGCGCTTGCCGGCATTCAATGTCACTTTCCACGATTGGTCGGCAATGGTATACAACCAGTTGTCCATAGGCTCCGGCGCCTTGGCGGCAATCGCCCGCAGTTTACGGATGGCGTCCGCGCCATTACTTTGAAACCGAGCCTTCGCGGCAGTATAAGCGGCCTTGTCGGGATTGGCCGATATACTGATTTCGTTAAGGTAATTACGTACATCGTCCACCGATTGCAAAATCTTCTCGATAGGCGCCGGCCGCTTTGGTGTCTGAAAAGTGAGTTTATTGAGGTCTTTAAATGTCCGGTCGACCCGGTTACCTTCCAGTTTGCCGGACACCAGGCTGGCGGACGATTTTAACAGCGAATTGTCAGAGTCCGATCCCGGCACTTCCAACATGGCTTGCAAATTCAATCCAGTGTGCCTTGACGTGGTATTCAAAATATTCACAATCGGTGAATAAACAGGATCGGCAAACACTGACAAGATGTCCACACCCTGCTGCAGACTGTTAAACTCGGCCACTTTAATGGCACCCAGGGCATGGCGCCAGCGCGTTGCATATTCTTTCAAATAATATTCATTGACGTCTTTTGAAATGCCTTTCAGGTCTTCTTTTCTAAAATCCACATTGGCTTTGTCGCCCAGCACCCAGTTGTCTTTCAGAATGGCGGATATCACCGGCGAGTCTGGTTTCAGGTCGACATCGTCATAACCATCCTTGGTAAACAATACCGGCATCATCAGGGCTGACCGGCTGGTGCTGGTGAAGCCGTTATTTAACACGTCACCAAATAAATCGTTGAGATTCACTTTGCGGGAATACTTCGGCGTGGTTCTGACCCGGCTGTAGATCCGCCGCGAGGGCGGTACTTTTAACAGTTCGCGGCGGCTGCGATCAATGAGACGCTTGTCCAGTTCGGTGGCACCGAGATTTTGTGACATCAGCGAATCCATGTGCGCCAGCAACTGGCTCTTGACCGACGCCTGGCCATGCAGCGTGTTTTCCCAACGGGTCTCAAACCACTCGGTAATCTGCTCCGGCGCCATGTGTTCCACGGCCTGGAACATATAGTAGAGGCGAAACGCTTCGTACAATTCACCCTTTTTGTCCGGCTGGCGTATCAACTGTTGGATTTCATGGGCCAGGTATTGCTGGATGCGGGGTAGAAATAATAGTTGCAGTTGCAGGTCATAAGCTTTCTTGGCCGATTCGTCCACGGTGGGATCATACATGCCTACCGTTACCAGCCAGGGATGTTCTTCCTGGTCGTAAACTTCACTGGCATCCCGCAAGGCATTGAGTGCCGGCAACGTGGTGCGAAGACCGGAACGAGCGCTGGCTACCTTGACCTTTTCCTCGTTATAACGTTTGACGCTGGCTTCCACGTCACTCAGTAACGATTTGTTACTAACAATACTGCTGGACCATGCCACCACCAGTGCCACAAAGATGGCGGCAATAGCGGCGTAACCACCCCGGCGCATCCATATCATGGCGCGCTCAAATTTCTGATTGATCCCGGCAATTTCCGCTTCGGGAAAAACAATATCGTTGAACAGTTGGTGTATGAAATAGCTTTTACCCTGGTCTGTCTGTAGCCGCGCACTCTCCCTGGGCAGGCCCAGGTTGGTGGTGATCGAACTCATCATGCGGTCAATGGGCGTGCCGTCCTGGGTGCCGCTGGAAAAATAGGCGCCCCGCAGATACGGCTGTAAATGATAGCGGCTGGAGGCAAAAACCTGTTTGAGAAAACCGGTCAGTACCGGCTTGAGGATTTCCATTTGCTGTGGGAATACCTCGATCGCGCCGCGCCGGTTTAAGTCCCGCTCCTGGTGCATGCGCCACAATAGCCGGTCATTGAGCCGGTCGATAATTAAATTGTACTCACTGGAAAACCAGTCCACGTCCGCCGGCACAGAAGGGTCCTGCAAATCGCGGAAGGTGACACCCCACACCTGTTCCCGTTCGCTGCGGCTGAGGTCTTCAAAAAATTCACTGAAACCGGATACCAGGTCACACTTGGTAAACATCACATAAATGGGAAAACGTACTCCCAGTTGTTCCATGAGTTCATCGATACGGTTGCGAATGGTGCGGGCATGCTGGTTGCGCTGTTCCTCGGTCTGGATCAGCAAATCCGCGATGCTGATGGCGATAATGGCGCCGTTGATGGGCCGGCGGGGCCGGTTCTTTTTCAACAGGCCAAGAAAACCCTGCCACGCCGCGCTATCCACCACCCGGTGACTGTCCTGGGTGGTATAGCGCCCGGCGGTATCAATTAATACCGCGTCATTGGTAAACCACCAGTCGCAATTACGGGTTCCGCCGATACCTTTTAAGGCCCCCTTGCCCACCTTGTCGGCCAGGGGAAACTCAAGCCCGGAGTTCACCAGCGCAGTGGTTTTTCCGGAACCGGGCGGTCCGATGATGATATACCACGGTAATTCATAAACCGCCTTGCTGCCGTGTTTGCCTTTGAATTTGAGTTTTCTCAACGCGAGCATGGCCTGCGAGAACCGCTCGCGCAATACACTTAGTTCTTCCTGACTTTGGTCCGTAGGGATATTGTCGCTTTGTTGCGATTCCTCGATATCCTCGATGAGTTCCTTGTTTTGCTTGTTGCGCGAAGCCTGGGCGCGTAGATTATTAAGACCCCATAACAGCAGCAAGATCATGATCGTAACCAGGCGTGCAACCTGGGAACCCAGTGGCGCGTAATTGGATTCGCCAAAATGGACGTATTCGCCACCGAACCAGATCAGGAATGACAGCGCCAATAAGCCAATGACGCTAATCACCCGCCGGTCTTTGAAAAATGCAATGATTCGTTTCATCTTAAACTCGGTTAACAGTCGTTAATCTGATAGCTCGTTGTGATAAATAACACCATGCAACTCCCGCCATTACTCAACGACGATGGTTGGTAACTCGTCTCGGCTGGTAAAATTCTTTTTGTTCGCGTCGATTTGATCCGGATGAAGCGATTGCTCCGCCGATTGCACGATATCCGCCAACTGCTGCTCAACATGAGTGGATGAATTATGCATCCAGACACGGAAGCCGAAGTACACGAGCAACAATAACGCCGCCGCTGAACTGGCGATTACCCAGAATGGTACGTAATCGGTTAACTTGTTGCGGCCGGCAACCCGGCTCTGCCAGGTTGGCGACAATTCCCTTTCAAACTCCCCGCGGCAACTGCGGATAGTCTGGAACAGGTCGTCACGGATATTTTCCAGATGATCCCGCCCGTTTTGCAGTACATCGTACTTACCCCGAAAACCCAGGCTCAGGCACAAATACAGTAATTCCAGCATATGTAAATTTTCCGCCGGCATTTCCTTCATGCGATCGAGGATGATAAAAAACTTTTCACCGCCGCCGGTTTCATTGTGAAAACTGTTCAGTAACGAGCGTTGCAACCAGGCGCTTTCACTGCCCCAGGGCGTCTTCAACACAGCTTCATCCAACGCGGCACACAACACATAACGCGCCGCCAACACGATTTCAGGACGCTCGCCGTCGTGTTTGGCGCGTGACTCAAATGCCTTGATTTCGTTGCTGACACGTTGAAACAAACCGTTCACATCATTGTGTGAAAACGTGGAGCGTAGCTTGACTAATAATGCCAGCAATGTGGATGCGGCATTTACCAGCGGGTTGAGTCCACGATAGGTTTCGATATGACCGGCCGATGTTGCAACCCGGGACTGGGAATCATAGATTGGCGCTGCGCCCGCCTGTGGACGTTGAGTATGGTCCCGGGGCCCGGGCGACGGAACACCTGAACGCCTGCCCGGCGTTGGGCGCATGACGGTGCGGTCACCGCCCGGTTCCGGCACACCACGCAAAATGGTTTTGTCAGCGTCGTGGTCATCAAAATCGTTCATGGTTGTATTCTCTGCGATATGTAGTGTTGTGCCGGCCGTTATTCCCGGATGGCCCAGAACTCCAGTTCCAGGTTGGGAAATTCACCACCCACGTGAAAGGCGAAGCCACCGGATTGCTGTAACTCGCGCCAGAATTCGTTGTTGCGGTCCAGCTCGAAGTAAACACAACCGGAATGATACGGAATCTGCCGCGGCGCCACCGGCAACGGAGCCACCTGGATACCGGACATACTGACATTAACCAGTTGCCGAATGCGTTCCACCGGCCCAATCGTCGTCTGCGCCGGGAAACGTGCGCGTATCGCATCGCCGGGTAAATCGGCTTTCACCGCCAGTACAAACTGCGCGCTGTCGATCAGGGTGCGGTCGGTAATTTGCGCCACGCGAATACCGTATTTGCGCAGCTTCAACGGCAACGATATGGCGCTTTGTTCGAACACCATGCTCAAACACTGGCGCAGACCGATTATCACCGGCCCGAAACTGGCCTGAAGTTCGTCGTGCACATAGTTGGGCATTAACGGTGGTCGTTTGGTGGATGAGGTAAACGTCGAAAACTCACCCCAGAGTTGCACCAGATGATTAAATAACTGTTGGGGGTGAATGCCCTGTTGCAAGGTATATTGCTGAATCAATGGTTCACAACGATTAACCAACTGCAACATCATATAGTCGGCCACTTGCGCGGTACCGGCCCGTTGCGAGTCTACCATTCGCCCCGCAATGGCTTCACCGCGCTGGTGCAGCAAACCTGACAACTCATTGACGAACCCCGTTAATACCTTTGATGCCTTGAAGGACACGCAGGGTGGAATATATTCATTGTCCAGGATAATGTTTTTATCTTCGCGGGCTTCAATAATGCGAACCAGGCCTACACACGCGTAGCCGCTTAAATCATCCGTTTCCAACAACAAACGCAAACGCAATTTGCCGATGAGGATATTTTCAGTGTCGCCGGTTTCGGAACTGGAGTCGCGGCATTCGTGATCCAGTGCTTCGTAGCGCACCAGACCCTGCCCGCCACCGGATATGAGCACATCGCGGGAGCCGGGCCGGCGTACCGGCAACCCCAGGTAGACAATAGTATCCCGGGTATTTTCCGGCACTTCCATGACGGGTGGCGGATCATCGCTTTCCGGAATATTAAACGGCGTGCCATCCGGGAAAATACCCTTGGCGTTTAACAATGAGATTTTGCCAATTTTCAACAACTGCGGGTCAACAGTGTATTCCACCAAGCCCCAGGGCGCAGGCGCCAGCGCATTACAGCGGCTGTCGATATAACGTTCCAGGTAGCGTTCCTGTTGTTGAAAGTGCTGGGGGCTTAAAAACATGCCCTCCGACCACACTACTTTATTGTCTATTGCCATGAATGTTGTCTCGTTAAAGAAAAATCTCGGTTGTACTGCCGGGCCTATTCTTCGTCTTTAAAATATTGGGGTTTTATGAGGCTCATTGAGTGATACGATAGCCGCACTTCCTGGGTCGTCGTTAAAAACTCATCCACCGGGATAGCCACCCTGAAATCCGCGTCCTTGTATTGCACGAATTCGGCAAACAGGCCGACATAGGCCGTGCCTTTTTTCAACGTAAATTTATCCAGGCGCTCGGTGCCCGGTAACAACGGCTTCAATATGTGTTTCTTGATAAAGTCGTCGCCCAGAATTTTCTTGTCGTCAAAATAAATATCCCGGAACCGGGCATGCTCAAATTGCTCCTTGTCCGCCAGTTCATAGACCCGCACTACCAGTGGAGAGGCTTTATTATCGTTACTGTCATCGGGATTGGTATCCGGCGCCACGGTAAACTTGACTTCCACTTCCGTGTCCCAATCCAGTATCTTGCCAACCGGTTGGGCGACATATTCCTTGAAGGTGCTTTGACAGGCGCTAAGCGCAATAACGATCCCCAGCAACATCCCTTGGCGCAGGTAACGGCTAACAGTCAACCGGTGGGCACCTGACCCAGCATTTATTAGTTGTTGTAATGCCACGACTCCCCTTCCCTCAAAGTTGATTCTGTTCGTAATATCTACATTGTTAGGGGTGCAGCCGGATATATTTAACCGCTGCACAACTATTGTTTATGGTTACTCGATCGAGCCTTTTTGAATATATCTTGCACCTTCTCGATCAATCATCCCGCTTGCTCTGTTTGCGCGCGATGGACAATTCCATTAACTGAGATTCATAAGCCTTGACGAATTCTTCCCCGAACAGATACTGAAAAGAACTGTCAAGATCCTGTACCTGATCATTGAAAAATTTGTTGTAGGCCTCCCAGTAACGCACTTTTTTTCCGCCGGCGAACAGCCCACTCCCCACTTGTGCGTCAAATTGGCGCGTGAGCTCAACCGGGTCGAACTTGTTCAGGAGCGACTTGAACGCGGCGCGCATTCCCGCCAACACCGCCATCTGGTGATCAAGAATGGTCTCAAAGCTCTCATTCACCGAAGCAATCGGCGGCAGGTATCCTTTACTTTGACGGACAAACAGGTGCTCCAGCGCATCATCGACATCCACCGAAAACTTAATGGGATTATTATCGCGGGGCTGCACCGTGGTTACACCCATACGCAATTCGTTTTTAATGGTACTTCGCGCCCGTAATACCTTGAGTAAGCCTTCCACGGTATGACGCACAAACTGCCCCACCACGGCATTGAGTTCCGCCAATTGTTCCGGCGTAAAGTCGCTCTTGTCCAGCCCCATTGCCGCCACCAGGTCATTGTCCACTTTTGCCGCGGCTGCCTGAACGTTCGCCCGTGACGGTGGTGGCGTGGCCGGGCGTTGATTTGCCGAAGTCTGTTTCCGTGGTTTGCCAGCAGTTCCCTGCTGTTTCACCGGCCGCTGGCCGGATCGATTTGCCGACGTCTGGTTGCCCGATCCCGCTCGTCTGGCAACCGCCGCGCCACCACGTGCACCGTTCGCGTCATTAAATTTTGGTGCCCCTGAAACGGATTGGTTTTGAAATCCGTACTCCGTCCGGTCCCAGTCTTCCGGAATTTTTTCATTGCCTGCAACCTTCGGTGGCGTAAAAGCCTGTTCGCCCAACGGTGCGTGGTCACCCTGATATGAACCCACGGGAGGCCCGGGATCATCGATCGGCAATTCCGGGCTGCGTTGACGGTTTATCTGCTCAAAAGCTTTCAGTGGATCCAGTATGTTCTCCTGACCGGGAATAACCGGTTCGGAATGCGGCGTTATCCTCACAGGTTCATGCAATGACGACTGTCCGGTTAACGGCAGGTCCAGGCCAAACTCGTCATCATCCTGGGATTGAACAGCGGGTGGCGCCGGCGCAGGTCCGTCCGTCGCGAAGGGTCCCGACACACCGGGAATGGCACCGCCAGCCGGATTTTGAGACGCCGAATTGTCACTGCTGATGGTGACCGAAAACTCATAATCTCCAACCGTAATACGCATACCATCTTCCAGGGCCGCCCGTTCACCCTTGCCAATGGGCTGATCAGCGTGATTCAGGTAGGTTCCGTTGGTACTGCAATCAGTGAGATAATAAATGCCGTTTTCAAAGCCAACGCTGCAATGGCGCGAAGAAATAAAACGTTCCGGATCTTTTAGCATCCAGGCATTGCTTTCAGAGCGCCCGATATCACCACCTTCTTCACTAAACACCTGCTGTGTACGGTCCAGTGATATGCCTTCGGGTGATTTTTCAATGGTGAGAATCAGGTTCATCGTTAAACTATTCGTCAAGTGCAACCAGTGCAATTAGTCAGCAGGCTCATGCGCTGCTGAATTGCAAAATATATCGTATTTAACATGCTATCTTCTATAGTAACCCGGAATAACTTTGAGTATTTTTTATGCGACGCCATAATGACATATTTCGTTATCGGGTTAACAACAATAATTCATATCTGTGAATTTACACATTGTGCGCTGCGCGGGCATGCGTTAATCATTCGATATTTCATAACGTGAATGAACGTGCCGCGGCTTATTAGCACTGCTATTATCAGCTACAACCCAAGCATTCTAAAACAGGCGCCGCAACAAAATAAAATTCCACGTAACCAACTAGTTACACCCATTATTAGAATGAGTTTAAATCTAAAACAAAATGCCTTGATGGTAGTGGATGATAACTGCTACGCGAAACGCGGCGGTTTTTGCATTTTATTGATTAAAATTTAACAAAAAGGTTATAATTTGTTCAAATGTTTTCTACGTAAGTCAATTTGTGACTATTCACATTTACCGAAAAATGACTTGTGGTGTGTCTACTATTTATGCATATTACCCAATAGAAGTGTTAACTATCACTGAACACTACAAAAATTGGCTTTAATAAGTTGTTGTCAGACAGCATAGCATGTATATTTTTACGATCATATCGGTGAACCGGTATTGTCAACACGTGAAATTCTGGCTCAGCAGATTACCTATATCTGGTAAATTGGCCATCTAATGCTGGTATTAGCAACAACCGTTATTTGAGAAACGAGCATTGATAAATGTAACGGTTACCGCACAGGGCATCGTTGCAGCTATCGCAAAGCTGTAGAGGTAAAGGTAAGGTATCAGAGAGGGGTTACTCTATTTTATTAGGCTAGACGCAGAACCAATCAGTCGAATGACCTGCCAATCGCCTGTCGATAACAAGGCTCAAGGCAAATAACGCCTAAGAATTAATATTATAGTCATCGATTTAAGATAGAACACTTTTGTCTATTGTCTATAAACGTACAAAACTCGAACCAGAAACAGCGGCCGGCTGCAGGAATCGCGTCTCACCACACCAGCGCCGCAATACTAAACAATCACATATAAGCAACACAAACTGATAGTGAGTCATGGATTTGGATAGCTTATTACAACCAATTTCTGAAGAAAGCCCGGCGGGTGTCGACTTGCGCGCGGATATGTCTCCCACCTCAACGTACAACACGCTTAAGGACGCCCGCAATAGCGCGCGTGCCGCGGAACGAAAAAATGTATTCGACGCCTCGGATAATACCGCGCTCAATCACTGGAAAACCGTGCTTGAAATTGCACCCACGGTCTCAGCTAATGAAACCAAGGACCTTGAAATAACCTCATGGTACATCGAGGCACTGGTTCGTACTCATGGTTTTGAAGGACTATTGCAAGGTTTTCGCGTCCTCAAAGGATTAATCACACAATACTGGGATGAAGTGTATCCCCTGCCCGACGAAGAAGGTCTGGAAACCAAGGTCGCCTCCATTACAGGTTTAAACGGCCAGGGCTCGGAAGGTGTGTTGATTGCTCCGATTCGCAATATTCCCATTACCCAGGGTGGCGGCGTTGATTTTGCCTTGTGGCAATACAAGCAGGCCGTTGATATACAAAAAATCTCTGATGAAAAAGCGCGGGAAGAACGGATTAACGCCACCGGTTTCAGTATGGACGACATACAACACGCGGTCCGTGAGACTGCAGACACCGATGTGGTAATGCTCAAAACCACCATCGCAGCCTGCCTGGATGAATACCGGCAGATTAGCCAGTTGCTCGACGAACGCTGCGAAGAGCTGTCACCGCCCACCAGTAATATCATTAATGTGCTGGAAGACTGTACCGCCGCGGTCAATCATTTATACAAAGACCGCAATATTGACGTTGCCAATGATGAACAGGGTGAGCAACCGGAAGAGGCAACTGAATCCGGTGGATCCAGTAAGTCCACCCAGACCCGCGTCGGCGGCCCTATCAAGTCCCGTGAAGACGCGTTTCAGCAGATCCTGGAAATTTCAGCGTTTTTCAGGAAGACCGAACCTCATTCTCCGGTATCTTATGTACTGGAAAAAGCCGTCAAGTGGGGGCGCATGCCGTTGGATCAACTGATTCCGGAATTGATCGCCGATGGTAGTGCATTAGAGCAATATAAGAATTTAACAGGAATGAACACCAACAACGAGGATTGAGTAAGCGCGCATGCAAATGAAGTATAAACTTGTTGTTCGGTTCGCTTACAGTTATCAAGTAACAAATAGAGGCCAATATTATGTCTGAAAGCATCCACGATAAGTTAAAAAGAGTCCGGAAACCACGGGTACACCTGACCTACGAAGTGGAATCCAACGGTGCCACCGTCGAAAAGGAATTGCCCTTCGTAATGGGTGTGATGGGAGATTATTCCGGCGACAACACCGAAGCGAAAAAAGAACTTAAAGACCGCAAGTTCGCCCAGATCGACCGCGACAACTTTAACGAAATCATGGGCAAAATCGCGCCGAACCTGAACTTCAAAGTCGACAATACCCTTGCCGGCGACGGCACTGAAATGAGCGTTAATTTGACGTTCAATTCCATGGAAGATTTCGAGCCACAACGCGTTGTGGAGCAGGTCGAGCCTCTGAAAAAGTTACTGGAAACCCGCAATAAATTGCGTGACCTGTTAACCAAGGCAGACCGGTCCGATGACCTGGAACAATTGCTGGAGGACGTTTTACAAAATTCGGCCTCGTTGAATACACTGTACAGTGAATTAGGCCTGGACAAATCAGAAGAAGGTGACAAAGAATGAGTGACAAGGAAACTTTATCCGAAAGCGCGGCCCAGGAAGAAGAATCCAGTAGCCTTCTCGAAGAAGCTATCAGCGCCACCAAGCAAACTTCCCGGGATGAAGCCGAAGATCTGCTCAAAGTTTTAACCAAGGAAGCCCTCGAAGGTACGGTCAAATGGGACAAAAACCTCAGCGTCAGCATTAACTCCGCGATCGCGGCGATTGACAGGGCCATGTCCAGCCAGCTTGCCGCCATTATGAAGAGCGAAAAATTCCAGAAGCTGGAAGGCTCCTGGCGCGGATTGAATTACCTGGTGATGAATTCCGAAACCGGTTCAGATCTCAAAGTCCGTATGCTGAACATCTCTAAACGTGAGTTATCCCGCGATCTCAGCAAGGCCGTGGAGTTTGACCAGAGCCAGACCTTCAAAAAGATCTACGAATCCGAATTTGGCATGGCCGGTGGCGAACCTTACGCCGCTCTCATTGGCGACTATGAGTTCAGCAACCACCCGGACGATATCGACACATTGAGTAATATGTCCAATATCGCCGCCGCCGGTTTTTGCCCGTTCATTGCAGCGGCCGCACCGCAGATGTTCGGCTTTGAAGACTACACCGAACTGTCCAAGCCCCGGGACCTGGAGAAGATCTTCGATTCCGCGGAATACATCAAGTGGCGCAGCTTCCGCGATAGCGAAGACTCCCGCTTTGTTTCACTGGTCATGCCGCGGGTACTGGCCAGGCTGCCCTATGGTGCGGCCACCAAGCCCATCGAAGCTTTCGACTATGAAGAAGCGGACATGGACAGCGCCGGTCGTCACACCGAAAAAGCCCATGACGAATACTGCTGGATGAACGCGGCCTACACCATGGGCAGCGTATTGACGCGTTCTTTCGCTGAACACGGCTGGTGCACCTCCATTCGGGGCGCGGAAAACGGCGGCAAAGTACAGGGACTGCCAAGTCATATTTTTATCAGTGACGACGGCGACACCGATCAGAAGTGTCCCACCGAGATCGGCATTACCGATCGCCGGGAAGCGGAACTCAGCAAACTGGGCTTTTTACCGCTCTGCCATTATAAAAATACGGACTATGCGGTATTTTTTGGTGGACAGACCGCCCAGAAACCCAAGAAATACGACGATCCGGACGCGACTTCCAACGCCGCCATCTCGGCCCGTTTGCCGTACATTATGGCAACCTCCCGTATCGCGCACTTTCTCAAAGTCATGGCGCGGGACAAGGTGGGTTCCTTCATGGAAGCCAAGGATGCCGAAATCTGGTTGAGCAACTGGATCAACACATACGTTAACGGTAACCCGGATGCATCCCCGGAATCCAAAGCCAAGTTCCCGCTGGCCGAGGCCCAAATCGAGGTCAAGGAAATTCCGGGACAACCGGGTTCCTACAGCGCCATCGCCTATTTAAGGCCATGGCTGCAAATGGAGGAGTTAACCGCCTCGTTGCGCCTGGTGGCCAATATTCCGAAAAGCGGTTAAGTAACCGACCGGTTACATCGGTAAAACTGATAGAACCCCCATTTTACCGCTTGGTTGCCGTGCCGGTAATCTGGGGGTTTTTTGGCAATATGGTCCCGATAAATCTATAGCGCTCGAAGAAGTTACGAGACCCAAAATCCTTGTTTGCACTGGTCGAAGAGCAAAACACAAGCCCCCGCGGCTCCAAGCGATATGCCGCTGGAAACATTTAAATGTTTGTTAAACGAACTTCTTAGACTGGTTAAAAAGGAACAAGCGATTGGAAATTGATAAGTCGTGGATACCGACACTACTTTACATCATTAATGACAGCATTAAATACAATAACTCGTTACGGAACAGCCAAACTGTAAAAAATGTAGAGGACATTGAAGAGTGGATGATCTCTATATATCAGTTTAAGGGGTATCTGGAGGATAAAATTAAAGAAGACAGTGACCTTTATGCTAAGTGTAAACAATATCTTTCGGAGTCGTAGCCAATGCTCGATACAGCAAAAGCACTTGGTACCTGTTCCGCAACTTGCCATTTGTTGCCAGATTGATATCGCGTTGCAATATCTATATGAGCCGTATTCTATAATGTGCCGCTTTTATTACTACAGAAAAAAGTATTAAATTGTGACAGATCTAAACGAACCCATATCTCTTCTCGATCAGGCCGTAGATCATACCGACACTACGCATCCTCTCTACTCCCGCTATTCCGAACTTAATTACCTCGACCGTTTTTTACTGGAAGATGACGACGAAAAAGCCCTGATCATGTGGTTGAAGCAATTCAACCTGCACAAACAATTTCAAACCAAACAACAAGTCCGCTCCGCCCTGCTGCGGGAAATTGCCCGCCTCGACCAACTGATCACCGAACAAATTAACGAAATTATTCATCAACCACGGTTCCAACAACTGGAAGCCTCCTGGCGGGGATTATGGTACCTCACCCACCAATACACCGACACCGACCAGGTAAAAATCAAAGTCCTCAGTATTACCTGGCATGAAGTGACCCGAGATATCGGTAAAGCTATTGAGTTTGACCAAAGCCAGCTATTTAAAAAAATCTACAGCGATGAATTTGGCATGCCGGGCGGTGAACCCATTGGGGCCATTATCGGCGACTACGAGGTTACCCACCGTCCTACTGAGCAGCATCCCTACGATGACATCGAAACATTAAACGGCCTGTCAGAGATCGCAGCGGCGTCTTTTGCACCGTTTATCACCGGTGCCTCCCACGAGCTTTTCGGACTCGAAAGTTTCGAGCGCCTGTCCATGCCACAGGATTTTGACAGTATCTTTTCCCAACAGGAATATATTCGCTGGCGGGCATTTCGCGACCAGCCGGATTCACGTTTTGTCGGCCTGACGTTGCCGCGTGTCGTAATGCGCGAGCCGTATCGCACGCGGTTATCGCCGCTCGGTGGTTTTCTTTTTAAAGAAAATACCAGCCGCACCGGCCACTATTTGTGGGGCAACAGCGCCTATGCGTTTGCCGGGATTCTTATTCGCGAATTTGCCGCCATTGGCTGGTTTGGCCATATCAAAGGTGTACCGCGGGGCTATTTGGGGGGTGGCCTGGTGAATAACCTCCCTTCCCTGTCATTTGAAACCGACACCAAAGGCGTCGCCCCCAAAATCAAGACTGATGTACTGATCACCGACCGGGCTGAACGCCAATTGGCCAATCACGGATTCATTCCCCTTTGTCAGTGCTACGACACTAACCTGGCGGCCTTTTACAGCAACCAATCCGTCCAAAAACCGCAGACCAACAAGGCGACCCTGGCCACCACCAACGCCCGCTTATCCACCATGTTGCAACACATCTTGTGCAGCGCGCGCATCGCCCACTTTCTCAAAGTCATTATTCGCGACAAAATTGGATCGTTTGTGACCGCTAGGGCTTGTGAAGACTACCTGCAACACTGGATCAACCGTTATACTACGGGACGGGATGACCTGGATTGGAACGAACAGGCACGATACCCTTTACGTGAAGCCGTGGTAGAGGTTAAAACCTATCCGGGTAAAGCCGGGGCTTTTCTATGTATTATGAAACTCAAGCCCCATTACCAACTGGATGATATGATTTCCGAATTGGAACTGGTCACGGAACTGGCCCAGACTTAAGGTTAGGCCAAAAAGATTAAGACTCGGTCTTATTCTTAGGCTTTGATTTTATTTCGCTGCTCCATCAGTGCAGCTGTCAAGGAAATGAGTCATTACATTTTAGACCTGTGGAGTTCATTGCAACAGCAATGCACACTAATCGTTAGTTACAATTATCAGATTTGCCGGGCGTAATATGGAAATATTGCTAAAAAATATGGGTGACAAAGAAATTGTCATTCTCAAAAACACTACCCAGTGTCCCGATAAATACAAAAACTGGAAAAAGCTCGGCGCCGCTCAACAGCAGGACCTTATAGATGCACTCGAACAAAATAATGAGGCACAGCAGCAAGCACTGAAAATCTGCAAAGTACCTGTCGGGGGAACGCCCACTGTAAAAGATATTGCCAACGCCTTGCTGAGTGACGCCAACATCGTTGTTCAATATCAATTCGGGGCAAGCGAATTGAAAGGGCAAGGATCTGACGCCCCCAAAACAGCCTCTGAAAGCACAACGCCGGTAGATGCGTCTGAAAAATCTGTTTCAAACGGAACCGCTAACAAAGCACCAAAAGAAACCAACGAACAAGGCGGCCAGGTTGGCGATGAAGGCTGCCCACCACAACAACGCTGCACGGAAGCCGGTTGTCCCATCAACATGACACTGGGCCAGGAACAACTGCCACTAGAAGAATTCGCCCTGCCCGGCCCTATCCCATTTACCTGGAAACGCTTCTACCGCACCGGCCACAGTAAAGATATCGGCCTGGGCCATGGCTGGACCCATACCGCCTGTGAATACCTGAAACTCGAAGAAGAACGCGTGCTGTTATTGGATACCGAAGGGCGCGAAATCAGTTTCAAGCGTCCTTACATTGGCCAATCCAGCCAGCAACTGGCCGAAAACCTGGAGTTGCATTTCGCATCCGCCCGCCAATTTATTCTCAAAAAGCCCGGCCAGCCTACCAAAGTCTTTGAGCGTGAAGGCGGCAACCGCTACCGCCTGACACAAATCCAGCATCGGGCTTACCATCCGGCGCAAAAAGGCGTTCACGGCGAATGGGAAGGTGAACGGGGATACGCCTTAACACTTCACTACAACGTCAATAACCGCTTGGTGCGTATCACCGGCAACTGGGGCCGGGGCCTGTTCTTTGCCCGCGACGACCAGGGCCGTATTACGCACATTCATCAATTGGACGAGCACGGTGAAAAACTGGAACCGGCTTTGTCACGTTATGAATATGACGGCGCCGGCGACCTCGTGGTCCACAAAAACGCCGACGGCCATGGGGAAAAATACCAGTACCAAAACCACATCATTACCAAACGGACTCTGGCGACCGGTTTTAATTTCTATTTTGAATGGGACCAGTACGATAACAACGGCCGTTGCCTGCGCAACTGGGGCGATCGCGGCATTTATGACTACAAGTTTGCCTGGGACCCGGTCAATAAAACCAGCCAAACTACCGACAGCCGGGGATTTACCACCCATTATAAATATAACGATTTTGGCCTGGTGACCGAAGAAATTGACAACGAAGGTCACAAGCATAAAAAGGAATTTAACAAGGCCGGCCAACTCGCCTCGGAAATTGATCCCCTGGGCAACAAAACCCAGTACCACTACGACAAAGATCAACGGTTATTGGGCATCACCAACGCCCTGGGTCATCAATCCGGCGGCAGTTACTTCCAGGGTGAAATGACAACCTTTACCGATGCCGAAGGTCACCGCTGGGAACGCAAATTCAACAACCATGGCCTGCTTGAGCAAGTCATCGGTCCCCGTGGCGAAACAACGCATTACAAATACAATAAAAACGGCCTGATCAATTCTGTTACCGATCCGGCCCAACGGGTCACCCGATATCAGTGGAACACCAAAGCCGAACTCATCAAGGAAACCGACCCACTGGGCAACTGTCTTCATTACCGCTACGATAATTACGGTCGTATTATCGCGGTCACCGCCCAGGAAAAAGGCCAGGATCTGGATGAAGCCGATCAGAACAGCACGACACGCTATGAATACACCGCGTCCGGCCTTATTCACAAGGTTATCGCCGCCGACGGTGACACCAGCGAGTTTCAATACGATGAAGCCGGACAACTCACCAAATATACTGACCCGCAGGGGCGAATAACCGAATACCAATACGAAGACGGCCTGAGCCAGCCCAGCCAACGCATCGACGCCGCTGGTAAGCGCATCAAGTATGAATACGATAAAGAACGCAACCTCATCGCTCTCATTAACGAAAACGGCGATCGCTATGAATTTACCTACGATGGCAATGAACGGTTAATCAAAGAAACAGGTTTCGACGGCCGCACCCAGCATTACAAATACAACGAAGCCGGCCACCTGATCAAGCATCTTGATGCAGGCACCGTACAAACCGAGTTTGAACGGGACGCCCTGGGGCAATTACACAGCAAATCCAGCCAGCCACTGAATCTCGGCAACCAGAAACTTCGCGAACAAAGCAAATACCGTTACGATGCTCTGGGCCGGCTAACGGAAACTTATAACGAACACCAATACCTGGCTTTTGTATATGACCCACTGGGCAACATCCTCAAGGAAAGCCATGTCGACATTAACGAACACAAGGAACGCATCGCCGCCAGCCGCGAAGACATCAAGCACCAATACAATATACTGGGGCAACGGGTCGCCACCCTATTGCCGGACGGCCAAGACATCCAATACGGCTACCACGACAGCCTGGCTTTCAAAACCATCAAATTCAATAACCAGCTTGTCACCGAAGTGGAACGGGATAACCTGGGCCGGGAACTCATCCGCCATCAGGGCGATTTACAGACCCGCACTGAATACGACCCACAAGGACGGCTACTCAAACAACAGGCAATAAACGCCAAAACCAAAGAGTCTCCTATACAACGGGAATACGGTTATGACCAGTTCGGCAACATCAACTGGATCAAGGACGGCCCCGAAGAAACACGCTATATATATGACACGCTCAACCGCTTAAAACGCTGTGAAGGCCCCCATCCTGAATTTTTCGACTTCGACCCGGCCGGCAACATCCTGTCCATCAGCGAATCCAAACAACACACCCCCGGCCTGGCCAAAGGCAACCGACTGTTAATCCAGGGCGACAAAAAATTTGAATACGACGAACGCGGCAACCTCATCCAGGAAAACCGCGGCAAAGACGGCAAACTGCAAAAGACATTTCACTACAACTTGCAGAACCAACTGACCAGCGTCGAAACCAATAGCCAACACGAAACCGTCACCTTCAAATATGATCCGCTGGGTCGGCGCATCGCCAAAACGGACGCCTTCGGCACCACACGTTTCCTCTGGGCCGACAACCTGCTGGCACAGGA
>JASFOJ010000065.1:0-24352 GCA_050116575.1 Gammaproteobacteria bacterium
CTGGCCCGGCAACGCGTGTTGGGCAATGGCGGGCGCCTGCAGTCGCAGTATATATTGATCACCGGGATAGTCCTGGTGGGACAGAACTTCGGCGTCTTCGACAAAAATACTGTGCCGATGGATCCTGGTTGTGGCGGTATCGGTTTGCGTGGTCATTGGTGGTCTTTACTCAATCAAGCTTCGCCCAGCTGATAAACCAGCTCACCGTTGAGCAGGGTGTGGGTAACACAGCCCTTGAACTCCCAGCCGATGAACGGTGAGTTCTTGCCGAAACTGGCCATTTGCGTGGCGGTGAAATTCCAGTAACGCTCGGGATCGAAGATGCAAATATCGGCGGCGAAGCCTTCGGACAGCCGGCCCGCCTCCAGGGATAAAATTTCCGCCGGTCGCGATGTAACGCAGGCAATGGCGTCAGACAGTGACAGCACGCCGTTTTCCACCAAACGTAACGTTAACGGCAGCAGTGTTTCAATGGAGGAGATGCCCGCTTCGCTTTCCGGGAACGGCGCCAGCTTGGCGTCCACATCATGGGGCTGATGATCAGAACAAATGGCATTGATATAGCCTTTGGCCAATCCGTCTCGCAGTGCCTCCATGTCCCGTTGGGTGCGTAGCGGTGGTTTCACGTTGCACAGGGTGTTAAAAAAGCCGATATCCATTTCCGTGAGAAACAACTGGTGAGCGCTAACATCAGCGGTAATGGGCAAACCATCGTAGCGGGCACGCGCCACCATTTGCACCGCCTTGGCCGTCGATAAATGGTTAAAGTGAGCGCGCACGCCCGTCAGTTCAATGAGCTGCAATTCGCGGGCAACGGCGATGGTTTCCGCCGAATCCGGGATGCCCGGTATGCCCAGGCGCATGCTCACCGGTCCTTCATGGGCACAACCATCGGCGCTTAACACATGATCTTCGGCATTGATAAATACTGTTAAGCCAGCACTGGCAGCGTATTCCATAGCCCGGCGCATCACCTGGCTGTTGACGTCACGGTAAGCGTTACTCACGCCAACACAGCCGGCTTTTTTCAACGAGCACATTTCACTGAGCTGGTTACCCTCCAGGCTCTGGGTTAACGCGCCCAGGACTTTCATCTTGACCCGGCTCACTTCGGCAGCGCGCTCGTGAATGTGTTCAACGACGCCGGGATTATCAATCACCGGATTGGTGTCCGGCGGGCACACCAGGGTCGTCACCCCCGCCTTGGCCGCCGCCCTGGATTCGGTATCAATATTACCTTTGTGTTCAAACCCCGGTTCGCGCAACCGCGCGCAGAGGTCCACCAGCCCCGGACACACGATCTGGCCGCTGGCATCGATAACGGTCTGGGCAATAAAGTTATCGGGCTTGTGGCCCAGTGACGCAATACGGCCGTCTTCGATAAAAACATCCTGCACGGCATCGACGCCGTTAGCGGGATCAATGACGCGGCCGTTTTGAATATGAATACCCATTAGTCGGACGCTCCTTCAGGGGGACGCCCCAGCACCATGGACATGGCCGCCATGCGAACCGCAAGACCGTTGCTCACCTGTTCCAAAATAACCGAATGCGGTCCGTCCGCCACTTCCGAGGACATCTCCACGCCGCGGTTAATGGGACCGGGATGCATCACCATCACGTCGGGTTTGGCCACCAGCAGTTTTTCCGGCGTAAGCCCGTATTGTTGAAAGTATTCATGTTCCGACGGCAACAACGCGCTTTGCATACGCTCTTTTTGCAGGCGCAACATGATGACCACGTCGGCATTGCGGATGCCTTCCAGCAGGTCGTGGTACACATGCACACCGAGGGTCTCCGGATAGTTGGGTAGAATCGTTTTGGGCGCCACCACCCGCAACTCGGAAACGCCTAACGTGGTCAGGGCGTGAATCTGTGACCGGGCCACCCGCGAATGCAAAATATCACCCACGATGGCAACCGTTAACGGCGCAAACTCTTTTTTGTGTTTGCGGATGGTAAACATGTCCAGCAGCGCCTGGGTAGGGTGGGCATGGCGTCCATCACCGGCGTTGATCACGCTGATATGGGGCGCCACATGGGAAGCAATAAAATGAGCGGCGCCGCTTTCAGCGTGGCGCACCACGAACATGTCGCAATGCATGGCTTCCAGGTTGCGCAGCATGTCCAGCAGGCTTTCACCTTTGTTGGTGGCCGAAGTACTGACGTTGACTTTCAGCACGTCGGCGGAAAGACGCTTGGCGGCAAGCTCAAAGGTGGTCAGGGTGCGGGTGCTGGATTCAAAAAATAAATTAACGATGGTTTTGCCGCGCAACAAGGGGACTTTTTTCACGGCTTGTCCGGCAACGGTGGTAAAGGACTCGGCGGCATCCAGAATATCCACGATCATCTGGCGCTTGAGCCCTTCCAGTGTTAACAAATGCTTTAAGCGGCCGTGTTCGTCCAGCTGTATATTCTGTCGAATCATGGTAGTCGGGTAACGTTTAGTGCCAGTTTCTCCGGGCCGGAAAGTTTAACGTGTTCATTGGCCTGCAGGTCAATGTGGGTTCCCTCGACATCGGGCTGAATGGGTAGCTCACGCCCGCTGCGTTCCCCCAGCACCACCAGCATAATGGACGCCGGCCGGCCGTAGTCAAAAAGCTCGTTCATGGCCGCGCGTATGGTGCGGCCGGTATGCAGGATATCATCCACCAGCACGATATGATTGTCGTCCACCGCCACCGGTAACGTGGAGGGTTTCACCTGCGGGTTCATACCAATGCGGCTGAAATCGTCGCGGTAAAAGGAAATATCCAGGGTCCCCAACGGCAGGCTGAGCCCCAGTAGCGCATGTAAGCGTTCGGCGATCCAAACACCACCGGTATGAATCCCGATCATGGCAATTTTATCGGGCGGCAACGCCTGCAGTCTGGCCTTGAGGTCGTCGGCCATTTGCGAAATGAGGGCTTCAACATCGTAGGATTGCTGCATCGATCAGCGCCTGTCAATATAGTTTGGGAGCATGCAAAAACATATGTATTAATTTAATTGTTTTTGTTCTGTTGCCCATCATCCGGTTATCAATACCCCGGTCATTGTTGGTTAAACCAGCTTTCCAGGATCAGTTTGGCTGCCATGCGATCGATCTCGGACTTGTCAGCGCGGCGTGCTTTTTTTCCGCCACCGGCGCCTTTTCTGCCGCTGGCACCGCGCCCGGCGGTGAGCGCGCGTTGCGCTTCAATGGATGTCAGCCGCTCATCCACCCAGTAGATGGTGAGATTGTAACGCGCCTGCAGTTGATTCCCAAACTGTTTCGCCGCGCGGCTAATGACATGCTCGGTGCCGTCGGCGTTCAGAGGTAATCCCACCACCAATGCCTGCGGTTGCCATTGTTGAATAAGTTCATCGATGGCGCTCCAGTTCACGGCGCCGGCGCTGTTTTGAAGGGTAACCAGGGGGGTCGCGGATTTTGTCAGCTCCTGGCCAACCGCGATGCCGATGCGTTGTTTACCGTAGTCAAAGGCGAGTAGTGTCCGGGGTGCCGTTGTCACGCGTGACCCGCGTCCCCCGACAGACTATTGATATCGATACCCAGTAACCGCGCCGCTGCTTCCCAGCGTTTTTCCGCCTGGGTGTTAAAAATAATACCGGCATCGGCGGGACCACTGAGCCAGGCATTGTCCACCATTTCCCGTTCCAGCTGACCGGCGCCCCAGCCGGCATATCCCAGTGCCACCAGGCACTGTTCCGGACCTTCACCGGCGGCAATGGCTTCCACGATATCGTTTGAGGTTGAAATGGCGATGTTGTCGGTAATGGGCAGTGTCGATTCCCAACTGCCGATAGGTTGATGCAGCACGAAACCACGTTCGGTTTCCACCGGACCGCCGCGATATACCCACTGGTCCAGGGGTCTGGAGGTGGTTTTTTCCATGCCGATCTGGGTGATGAGTTCATCCACAGTCAGTTCCACCGGCTGGTTGATGACAATACCCATGGCGCCTTGTTCGCTATGCTCACAGATATAGGTGACCGAATGAAAAAAATTCGGATCCATCAGGTTGGGCATGGCGATGAGAAACTGATTAGTGAGAAACTGCGAGTCGGCCATAATCTTCAGTATGCGCAAGGTTGCAGTTATTGACAAGAAAAATTCGCCGCCGTATGGCGCAGGATGTAACACCGGCGCAACAGGCTAGCGCCGGGTTTTCAAACGCTTTTGACCGGCCAGGAACTGCCAGGTTCGCACGATGACGATCTCATCATAGTCTTTTCGAATGTCTTCGGGAAATCTCTGATAGGGCGCCGCCATTTTGACAATGCGCTTGGCCGCGTCATCCAGGACTTTGTGACCGGAGTACTTGGTAATCTTGATGTTTTTGACAGTGCCGTCCGCCTGTATCGTTACCGCCATGCGAACGTTGCCCGTCAGCTTGGAGCGAATCGCCTCGTCGGGAAAATTCAACGTGCCGATACGTTCCACTTTTTTGCGCCAGGATTCTTCATAGGCGGCAAACCGGTATTCCTTGGTCTGTGCGGTAAGGAATTTCTTGTTGGGTTTGTTGGAGGTGACTTTACGGGAGACATCCACTTCCGCGCTCAACCGCGCCATTTCCTTGCTGCGTTTGAGTAACTGTTTGGATGTCTCGTGTTTTTCCTTCGTGGGCAGATCCGGCGATGCTTCCTGAACATTAATCTTGAAATCCGAACTGCGGGTGGCGGTGAGAATTTCCTTGTTTTGGGGATCCGGCGAGGTGGCAATATCCGTCTCCGGCACCACTTCCGTTATTTCGCCGGTTTCTCCGCTGGGCACCAGGGACTCGGCCGGTGATGCGGCTTTTCGCACCTCCTTACTGTCACCGCCGCCTTCCTGTGCCGCCTGGGCGAGAAAATCCGCGTCCTCGAGTTTTTTGTCGGTGCGCGACTGCACCAGGGTAATTTCCAGGCCGGGCAGTTTCTCGGGTCGTTTGGTCCGGTCGTACTGGGAAAAACTCACCCCCAGAATAATCAGGCTGTGAAATACAATAGCGAAGAATATGGTAAGCCCCAACCGGTCATTGGACGTGATGGTGGGCGCAATGGCCGGAGGAGATGCAGCAACAGCGGTCATGGTAAAAGCTTCGAAATCGGTTGGGTGTTTGAGTTCAAGTTCGTCACAACGCGAGCGGCGATGATCCCGCTCACAATGCCAAATATTAACGCTAATGTCATCAAAACTGGTAACAAATGAAATAATGCCTTATGCGGAATAAACAACCAATAGGCGGCTAAAAATTGCCCCAACATGTGCGCCATGGCCGCCATCACGGAATAACCCACGGCGCCGGCGGCCAACGCCGGAAACTGCCGGGACAGGGTCTGGACCAACGCCAGGGTCAGCAAACTGCAACAAGCCCCTGAAAAACTAAGAAAAAATGTCGGCGTCAAAAACGTCCCGATCAGCAGGCTGCCCACCAGCACCCGTAACAGGCTGATCCAGGCGGCAACTCGCCAGCCCCACGATAACAATGCAACAATTGTGACCACATTGGCCAGTCCCGGTTTAACGCCGGGCAACGGTGTGGGCACCGCGCTTTCAATAATATGTATGGCAATCGCCAGCGCCGCCAGCCAGGCGATGAGGTGGTCTTTTTGCGTGCTCTCCATCACCGCCACGGCCGCTGACTGTCCCCGAACTGGTTGTCTCTGAAAAAAATGATTCCTGCTGACATTATATTATTGGTTTGTGGCGCCAGAAATTTAGAAATTCATGGTATCAAAACGGGGATCCGGCCCCAGAATGCGCACGCTGACTTCGTTGGGAACACAGGCAGCGATTTCACCACTTTGATCAATCCAGCCCTGGTGCACGCATTGTTGGGTATCGCACGGTGAATGGACAAAACGGATTCTACCGTCTTTGACTTCCAACCGGCTGACGCCTATCTCGCCTTTCACGTCGATGGTGCGGTTCTGATAAAGGTCAACGGTTGACCAGTGTTTACCGCCAACGGCAATGGATGCCTGATTGCCGTACACTGACCGCCCCCAAAACACCGCATAGAGTATCACCAGGCTGAAAATCGCCAGGGTCAATAATAACCGGTCACCGTTGGTCAGTGTCTTGCCCGCCATGGGTCACCCGACATCCGCTGCCATCGCGCCGCGCTGTGCCTGCCTGGCGATGATGTTACAAATCTTCACTGAAGACAATGTGCGGTTGCGGCGTGACATCAAAATGGATCCGCTGTTTCAGGTTGGGGGTCATATATATAGTGCCGTCATCGGCCACCAGCATCACGCCGCTTACTCCCATCGACCGGGCCACCTCAAACCATTGATCCACCCCCGCCACAAACACGGCCGTGGCCGCTGCATCAGCGCGGTCCGCCCGGGTGTCGAAAACGGTTACCGATTTGACGCCGCGGGCCGGGTAGCCGGTATGAGGATCGATAATATGATGGTAGCGTTTGCCCTGGTATTCATAATAGCGCTCATAATCGCCGGAGGTAAAAATACTCTCATCGGCCTTGGCATCCACCGATGCCAGTACACCCTTACCCCGCGGATTGCGTATGCCCACCCGCCAGGGGCGGTTGCCGTGTTTGCCGATGGCACGCAGATCTCCGCCGGCGTTGACGATAGCGTTGTGAATGCCCAGCTCCTGCAAGTGTTCGATGGCTTTATCCACAGCGTAGCCTTTGGCAAAGCCGCCAAAGTCCAGCCGCACGGCACTGTTGGAGGATTGCAGGTGTACGCCGTCCAGCGTCAGGTCCTGCATGCTGGGATGGCGCGCCAGCATCCGGTCAATGGCCTCTTTATCCGGCGGCGGACCTTTGGGCAGATCATCACTTTCAAATCCCCACAGCCGGATCAACTGGCCAATAGCGGGATTAAATCGATCACCACTTTGCAGGGCATACTGTTTGCCGCGCTTAATCAGCGGGATAAGCGACGGGCCAATGGTAATTTTCTCCCCCGTGGGCAGCAGCTTGTTTACCCGCGACAAGGTGCCCGGTTTCCAGGCGTGCCAGGCTTTGTGCATGTAATCAATGTCGTCGGCGATGGCCCGCACCGCCTGCTGACCGGTTTTTTCATTCACGCCCCAGAGTTTCACTTCGATGAGGGTGCCAAAACCCAGAAACTGTTCGTAATAAACATTGGGTTGTTTGCCGCATGAGACGAGGGACAACATTGTCGATACGATGGCCGCCACCACAAACAACCGGAACGCCGATCGGCGCGCCCGGGTACTGTATCCATTGCAATTCATAGAACCGTTAATTGACTCCTGCTTTCTGTTCGATGGCGTCCATCAAATCGCCGGCGATATCCAGGTTGTAGAGGTGATCCAGCTCGCGGATACAAGTGGGACTGGTAATGTTGATTTCAGTGAGATAGTCGCCAATGACATCCAGCCCCACGAACAATAAACCTTTTTCCTGCAACACCGGCGCCACCTGTTCGCAGATCCACATATCACGATCCGATAACGGCACGCCCACGCCTTTGCCACCCACCGCCAAGTTACCGCGGCTTTCACCCTCGGCGGGCACACGGGCCAACGCGTAGGGAACCGGTTTGCCGTCCACGAGCAATATGCGTTTGTCCCCTTGACTGATTTCAGGAATGAATCGCTGCGCCATGGCAAAACGCCGCCCGTGTTCGGTCAGCGTTTCTATAATAACGTTGGTGTTATTGTCACCGTCCATGACCCTAAAGATGGATGCACCCCCCATGCCGTCTAACGGCTTGAGAATAATATCGTGATGCTGCTGCAGGAAGTGGCGGATCTGTTTGGCCTCGCGGGTGACCAGGGTGGGCGCCGCGCACTGCGGAAACCAGGCGGTAAACAGTTTTTCGTTGGCGTCACGCAGGGACTGGGGACGATTGACTACGGTAACGCCCTGTCGCTCCGCCAGTTCCAGGATATAGGTGGTGTAAATGTACTCCATGTTAAAGGGAGGATCCTTGCGCATCAGGATCACGTCCAGTTCATTCAATGACCGTTGACTGGCTTCCCCTTGCCAGCTAAACCAGCTATTGGGATCATCCTGGACGTTTAGTTCGCGCATGCTGGCTATTGCTTCACCATCCACCACGGAAAGATCGTTTAACTCCATATAAAAAACCGGCCAGCGTCTGGCCTGCGCGGCCAGCAACATGGCAAAGGTACTGTCCTTTTTTATGTTGATAGACCCAATGGGGTCCATCACGACACCGAGCTTTAACATAGTGAGAGAGGCTCCTGATTAATCCGCTGGCAGGGGAACACTTTATTCATTGGCAAGGGCGCATGTCATAAGACTAGTGGCACAAGTATAAGTGCGCATTAAATCGGTGCCGAAACGAATCTTGTACTGACACAGCATCACCGACCACTGCCGGATCGTTTATTCCTCGCCGCCATAATACAAAATACAATATAAATATCTGTATAATTGTTAAGATACCTCGTAACATACCTATGTACTTGTGTATTTGAAATACTCATGTATAGAATAACCGTTGGGACCCGTTATGTAGTGTTCGCCATGGAGGTTACCAGTATCGGCTCTACTAACTCACTGAACGTCGAAGTGATCATTTCTACGGCATTATTGATTAATAGTTAGCCTAATACCCAGCCGTTGAATTCATTACTCGTTTAATTTGCGTAGCTTACACCATCGGCGTGTGAGGCAATAAGTCGTGTGGGCAACCCATTTTCAAGTGATAACGAATTCCGCGCAGCGAATAACGAACGCGTCATAGCAACAATCAGCATAAAATTATCACTTATTTGAATAATACTTGCGAGTTAGGGCAAACAGAATCAACCAGCCTCAGGTGACTCCCAACAGTATAATTTGCTTAATTAACAACCAGCACCACCCTGGAACCAACACCATAACCTGTGGCTAAAGTTAATGTGTATATTTCCAGTTGCGCTGTGCAGTAATTGTTGTTAGAAACTAGCAGTATACGTAAAAATTAATATAAATTGTCTTCATAAGTAGGGAATAATTATCATATTTTCCGGGAGAGTCTGGACTAAAGTTATAAAGTATTACCGCCGATAAATGGGTTGGATCAAGACTTTGATTTTCTTGATGCAATAGGGAATTCCTGGTTTGGCTACAACGTTTATTAATCAAACGCTTGCTAAACCGCCAGCATGACGTATTCCACCATCAGCTATCATTCTGTGTTGCTCATCCGGAAACTGCTGGGCAAATTAAGGGAACGTACAAAGTGCCACGACAGTGGAATTCAAAGCGGAAACAATCCACCTAAACGTGGTAATAACATGGGTATATCTAATTGATTGAGAGGTGGCGCGGTGGCCGAAGAAGCGACTGAAACATCATTAGCGGGAATCAAGGTCATGGTCATAGATGACAGTAAGACTATTCGCCGCACAGCGGAAACGCTGTTAAAAAAAGCAGGCTGTGATGTGGTAACTGCCACTGACGGTTTTGAAGCATTGGCAAAAATTACCGACCAGAACCCGGACGTCATATTTATAGACATTATGATGCCGCGCCTGGATGGGTACCAAACCTGCGCACTGATTAAAAACAACCATATTTACAAAAACACACCCGTCATCTTACTCACAAGTAAGGACGGATTATTTGACAGAGCAAGGGGCCGTATTGTTGGGTCAGACCAGTATCTGACCAAACCGTTCACCAAAGACGAATTGCTGGGCGCGATTACCACTCACGTCAATGTCGCCCATTAGAGCAGGTAAGCATCGTACCCCTGGTTGATGTTAGGGAAGCTTTCCTCAGATATACCGTTTGGTAAAGAACGGTTCGAAAAATTTGTTGCAAACTATTTAACCAACGGAGAGCCTGGTTATGGCAAATATATTGATCGTTGATGACTCACCCACCGAAATCCACGTGCTCAAAACCATGCTGGAAAAAAACGGTTTTTCGGTCACCTCCGCCGGCAGTGGCGAAGAAGGTATCGAAAAGGCAAAATCTGAAAAACCGGATTTGATTTTGATGGACGTGGTCATGCCGGGAATGAACGGGTTTCAGGCGTCACGGGAAATAACCACCAACCCGGATACCAGCAATATTCCGGTCATTATCGTCAGCACCAAGGACCAGGAAACCGATAAACTCTGGGGATTGCGCCAGGGCGCCAAAGATTACATTACAAAACCGGCGAAAGAAAAAGATTTAGTTGGTAAAATTAACAGTTTACTGGGAAACTGACAGTAACGCGGAATAACACGGATTAGTGGAATAATGGCAACAACCGCGCAAAAACACCCTCTACATTTACTGCACGACATTGAGGAACAATGCAAGAAGACAGCTAAAGGGCTGCCTCAGCGCGTTGATATCAAGGAAAACTGGACCGGAATCGGCTTCCGTATTGCCAACATTAACCTCGTGGCTCCCCTCAAGCAGGTCAACGAAATCCTTCATTATCCGCGTTTGGCCACGGTACCGGGCACGCAACGGTGGGTAAAAGGCGTATCCAATATCCGCGGTACCTTGCTTCCCATTATTGACTTACAGGATTTTTTACATGAACAACCCACCCCGAACACATCAAGGACAAGGGTATTGGTGGTAAAACGGGAAGATTTATCGGTAGGGTTGGTCGTTAATGAGGTTTTGGGATTGAAACACTTCCAGGACCACGAAAAAATAACCAAAGTATCGCGTTTTGATGAAAACTTGCGTCGCTATGTACACGGCGCCTTCAAGCAAAACGGCGAAGAGATTTTGGTGTTCAGTATGTACGCGCTGGCGGAAAACCCGCATTTCTTCCAGGTGGCCGTATAGACACGAACATAGAACGCATGTTTTTGTGGATTTCAGAGTTAGCGCAATCGTTGATTGGGCTGGCTCTGTTTGTGTTGGTTAAATACCAGCGAAAATATTCAGTAACGGGTCGCGTACTCCGTCTGATTAACGTTAGTTTTGTTTAATTGTTAGGGCAGGAGCCAAGTTTATGATTACCGCACCATCCAGTAAAATTGCAGCAGATAAAGGTCTACTCATACTAGGCGTTCTGTTGGCCATCTCTATTCTGGCTGCCTTCGTGATATTCAACATCGTGGCAACCAACACAGCGCACGATAAACAATACATCAATCTCTCCGGTGAGCAGCGCGTATTGTCACAAAGTATCGTGAAAGACGCGGTGGAAGCATCTTCGGCAAACGTAGAAGCTTTTAAGCAGCTCAAGCTGACTCGCAACATGTTTGAGCAAAACCTCAACTACTTGCGCGACGGCAATCCAGAAACCGGCCTGCCGCCTTCTCCCGACAACGTGACCGAGCAGCTCGATGCGGTGAGCAAACTGTGGAACGAGTTCGGAACCAACGCCGATACCATCCTGCAGGCCGAAGGCACGATTCGTATGCTGTCTGAATTCGTCGGTGCGGTGAACGAAACCATGCCCACGCTGCTGGCGGTATCCGACGAAGTGGTCAGTATCATGATCGAGTCCGGCGCCAATGCCAGCCAGGTTTACGTCGCCAGCCGTCAGCTCATGTTGATTCCACGTATCTCGGTAAACGCCAACAAGGTCTTGCAGGGGGGTCAGGGTGCGGCCTCTGCGGCAGACCGCTTCGGCCGTGACGCGGCACTGTTCGGCCGGGTACTGGATGCGATGATCAAGGGTAACAAAAAAATGAACATCCGCCGGGTTCGCGACCCGGACGCCCGGGACAAACTGGCGGAAGTGGCGGAATTATTCGAAACCGTCCATGACCTGGTGGGCCGGATCCTCGACCAGACACCAACCCTGTTCGAAGCGCAAAACGCTTCTAACAACATGGTGGGAAAGAGTCAGAACTTGCTTAACCTGACCACCAATCTCATGCAGGCATACATCAAACTGGAAGAAGAACGTCCCATCAACGCGTTTATGGGTTACGTGTTCGGTGCCGCTGCCATCGTCCTGCTGGTATTACTGGGCTTCAAGTTGATGGCTGAAACCCGCCGCCGCCTGACCGAAACTGCGGACACTAACCGACGCAACCAGGACGCGATCATGCGTTTGCTCGATGAAATCGGTGACCTGGCATCCGGTGACCTGACCGCACAAGCGACGGTAACCGAGGACATCACCGGCGCGATCGCGGACGCGATCAACTACGCCATCGACGCCCTGCGCCGACTGGTATCCACCATTAACGAAACCACGGTACAGGTATCATCGGCGGCCCAGGAAACCCAGGCTACGGCGATGCATCTTGCCGAAGCATCCGATCACCAGGCGGAACAGATTACGGCAGCCTCCGCCGCGATTAATGAAATGGCGATTTCTATCGAGCACGTTTCCAACAACGCAACCGAGTCATCATCGGTTGCGAACAAGTCAGTGGATATTGCGAAGAAAGGTTCCAAGGCGGTGCAGGACACCATCTTCGGTATGGACTCCATTCGTGAGCAAATCCAGGAAACATCGAAACGGATCAAGCGACTGGGTGAATCGTCCCAGCAAATCGGTGACATGGTTGAGCTGATCAACGACATCGCCGACCAGACCAACATCCTGGCGTTGAACGCGGCGATTCAGGCGGCCATGGCCGGTGAATCGGGCCGGGGTTTCGCGGTGGTTGCGGACGAGGTACAGCGACTGGCAGAAAAATCCACCGACGCCACCAAGCAAATCGAGGCGCTGGTAAAAACCATTCAGTCCGATACCAACGAAGCGGTAGCCTCCATGGAACAATCCACCGCCGGTGTTGTAACCGGGGCGCAACTGGCACTGCGTGCCGGCGAGTCCCTGGAAGAGATCGAGAGTGTATCGACACACCTGGCGGAACTGACCCAGAGTATCTCGGACAGTGCGCAACAGCAGGCCACGGCCGCATCCAGTATTTCGGAAAGCATGAACGTTATCCAGGAGGTAACCACGCAAACATCCGCAGGTACTAATGAGACCTCGGCCTCTATCGGTAACCTGGCCGAGTTATCTAATGAATTGAGAAAATCGGTCTCCGGATTCAAATTACCGGAATAACAGCACGGTGCGGTACTGCCTTTGAGGCAGTACCGGTGACCTTGTTTACTGAGCGCAGATCAGCAGATCATGAGTACCGCGGAATCCGTTTTGGACAGACACATGAAATCGAAGCTTAACGTGCCGCCTGACAACGGGCGGGTTAGCGGGCTGCACACGTTTCCAAAAATGGATGATCAGCAATACCAGCAATGGGTGCAGTTGCTGGAACAGCGCACTGGCATGCGCCTGCCGGAGAACCGGCAATCATTTTTGATTACCAATCTGGGTATCCGCATGCGGGAACTGGGTTATACCAGCTACCAGGAATACTATGATCTGTTGCATTCCGGATCGGGCGGAAACATTGAATGGGACAAACTGGTTCATTATCTCACGGTCCACGAAACACGGTTTTTGCGGCACGAAGACTCCATTGCGCTGATTCGTGATAAGTACCTGCCGCGCACGCCGTATGAGATTAAACAACAACCGTTAACCATTCATATCTGGAGCGTGGGTTGTTCCACCGGCGAGGAACCCTACAGTATTGCCATGGCGGTGGATGAGCATCTTAAAAAGCTGGGCTGTGAATTTTATCTGGGCATTATTGCCAGCGATATAAGCCGCAACGCGTTGGCAACAGGGCGCGCCGGAATTTATAACAAGGTCCAGCTGAAAAACGTCGACAACGACTGGCTGAAAAAATATTTTGAAAAATTGCCGGACGGCCGCTACCAGGTCATTCCGGAGCTGCGTCAACGAGTGTGCTTTAACCAGCTCAATGCACTTGATATGGAAAAGACACCCATTGGCGCGATGGACATTATAGTCTGCCAGAATCTGTTAATTTATTACGATCGCGCAAGACGAGAACAACTTGTTAATAATTTTGTGGAGCACTTAACGCCGGGGGGAATTCTGGTCTTAGGCGTAGGGGAGCTGGTGAACTGGTCTCACCCCAAACTGGAACGTATTAATTATCCCAACACCCTGGCATTCAGGCATATATAATTAGAAGGTGCATTCATGAGCATTGCGCAGCAGGAATTAGATTACACCACGCTAAAGTGGGTTAAGGATGAAATCCAGGAAAGCCTGAAACAGACTCATCAGGCTCTGGAAGCCTACGTGGAAAATCCCGACGACTCCACCCAGATTCGTTTTTGCGCAACCTACCTGCATCAAATTTACGGCACCCTGCAAATGGTGGAAATCTACGGTGGCGCCCTGCTGGCCGAAGAAATGGAATTGCTTACCAACGCCATCTCCCAGGGCAAGGTCTCCCGCAAAGAAGACGCTTATGACGTGTTAATGCGCGCCATCCTGCAATTGCCGGCATACCTGGAACACCTGGAAAACGGCCAGCAGGATATGCCGGTGATTT
This sequence comes from Gammaproteobacteria bacterium, assembly GCA_050116575.1. Lineage (GTDB taxonomy): Bacteria > Pseudomonadota > Gammaproteobacteria > SZUA-152 > SZUA-152 > JAKEGK01. The sequence goes on from JASFOJ010000065.1 coordinate 14,267, forward strand.
TACTGCCCCTGCTCAACGATTTACGCACTGCCCGTGGCGAACACCTGCTTAGTGAAAACGCATTCTTTTCGCCGGACCTGAGTGTCACACCGCCTGCGGAAGCCAGGAAAAAGACCGATAAAGAACCGGCCGACGTCCAGCAATATGCCAAGAAACTGCGCCCGGTATACCAGGCGGCGCTGGTGCGCTGGTACCGGGACATGAATCCACCGGAAGCGCTGAAAAAACTCAGCATCGTTCTACGCGAGCTTCTAAATAGCGCCCAAACGGAAAGCGCCACCCGCTTGTGGTGGGTTGCCAGTGGCATTATGGAAGGCCTGCAGGACAAAGGACTGGAAACCAGCAATTCCATCAAACAATTGATGGGCCACCAGATCGACCGCCAGATCAAACGCGTTGTCGATAGCGGTGAGCGGATATTGGATGACGATCCGCCAGTTGAATTGCTGAAAAACCTGTTGTATTACGTCGCCACGTCCACCTCCCAGGGTGAAAAAACACGGCAGATCAAAGCCGCGTTCAACCTGGAGCACCTGCTGCCGGGCAGCGTGGATGTGAACGAAGCTTTTGCCCAATTGCGCGGTTCCAATGCCGATCTTATGCAAAGCGTCTCTTCCGTCATTAAGGAAGACCTGCTGAACGTTAAGGATCAGCTGGATATCTATGTTCGCACGACCGATAAGCCGGTGACCGATCTTGAACCTCTGGCCGGCCATTTGAACCGTATTTCCGATACCCTGGCCATGCTCGGCCTGGGTGACCTGCATAAAATCATCCAGGATCAAAAGACCGGCGTGGATGAAATCATCCAGGCGGGGGCGCGACCCAGCGACGTTAGCCTGATGGAAATTGCCAGTGCGTTGCTGTATGTCGAATCATCCCTGGAAGGGGTGGAATCGCACACCAGTAGCAAGGTTCTCAGCAGCGACGAACAGAAAAACGATTCCCTGTTGCCCCCCAGCGAACAACGCCAGCTCAACAACCTGGTCATTGGCGAAGCGGCCTCGCTGGTGGCCAAGGTCAAGGAAGCTTTTAATGTCTATGCCATGGATACGAGTAACCGCGATGCCATCAACGCGGCACCGGATCAGCTGGACCAGGTGCGGGGTGTATTGGCGATTCTCGATCTCGAGAAGGCAGCCAAGTTGCTTAACGCAGCCATTGACTATATTCGCAACCAGTTGTTGCGCGAAGATATCGAGCCCAACCGCAAGGCGCTGGATCTGCTCGCGGATGTGATTACCAGTATCGAATATTTTCTGGAAGCAGTGGCGGAAAACCGCTGGCAACCGGAGTCCATCCTGCAAGTGGCCGAAACCAGTGCCCAGGAACTGGGCTACACCCCCGAAACCATTACCGAACTGGATAACTCCCGCACAGAACCGGGTATCTCCGACCAGGCGCTGGAGGACATCGCCGCCGAAGATACCACCAGTGTAACGCTGGAAGTTGTGGAATCAGATGTCGCGGACGAACAAGGCGCGCAGAGCGCCATGCCAGCGGAACCGGAAGCGCCCAGCGTTGCCAACGAACCGGCAGGCAGCGGGTCACAAATGGCGGCTAATGGCGCTCTGGCGGCGGCGGCCCCGGCCGGCAAACCGTTACCGGAAGACGACATCGACGAAGAAATTCTGGAAATCTTCCTGGAAGAAGCCGACGAAGTGGTCGGCACCATGAAAGAAAATCTCAGTGCCTGGAAGCAGAACAACGAAAACTCGGATTCATTAACCGTGTTGCGGCGCTCCTACCATACCATCAAGGGCAGCGGCCGTCTGGCCGGCGCCAAGGCCGTTGGCGAATTTGCCTGGGCCATAGAAAATATGCTCAACCGGGTCATCGACGGGCGCCTGGAAATTCGCCCGGAAGTATTCGAGGTGCTGGAAAAAGCCGAAAGCACCCTTGAGGCATTTATTCTTCACCTCAAAGGTGAACGTGACACACAACCCAACGCACAAGCCATCGTTGATCTGGCGGACGCCTTAGCCAATGGTACCAATATCGGGGCCGCGGCACCCAAACCAGACCTGATCGATGAATTGCTGAGTGATATCACTGCGCCATCACCGTCATCGGAACACGAGGAAGACCAAAGCAGTGAAGACGAGAGCACCGCGTTATCGATGGAATATGGCGAGTCGACGCTGGAACTGGAAGAGACAACGGATAACACCGAAGAGCTATCCGAAGCCGAACCAGTCGAGGTTATAGCGTCACAGGATAACAGTGAACAATCGCCGGCGGCTGACAATCAAAGCTCCCTGGAAGCGACGGTCGTTGATATCTTCCGAAAAGAATCCGACACCCATCTTGCCGTCATCGATGATTACCTGGCCAATTATTCCGATGACAATCTTCATTACGTGACCGAACCTTTGATGCGGGCACTGCACACACTGCACGGCAGTGCCAATATGGCGTCGGTGGAAAATATCGCCGAACTCAGCGAACACCTGGATCGCTACTTCGCCACGCTATACGATTCCAGGCAAGTGGTAAACTCGGACATCGTCGATGTGCTCACACAAGGTATTGACCTGATCAAAACCATGCTGCAAAACATGGAAGACAGCAGCATTGGTGCGGTCGATTCCGCCGAATTGATCCAACGTATTAAGCAATTGCACGATGATGCCAAGGACAGTGAGTCATACCGACCTGATTCGCTGTCCATTATCCCGGGCTTCGATCCGGAGATTTCCGACGGCCTGGAAGAAGTGGTTGAAACCCTGTCCAACGACGGACCGGACGGATTAGGTGAAACCGTTGAATCCTTTGAATCGACCTCGGACGGGTTGGACGATGTCGTTGACACCGTGGATGACGGCGCCGAGGACTTTGCGGACTGGATGGTCAGCCAGCCCGGCAGTGAACAAAAGAACCAGCAGCCGGACGAGGAAGAAACCATCGAGTTATCGACAGACGACTCAGACGGTCTTGAAGATGTCATTGAGCTGTCTAGCGAAGAGACTTTTCGCGTTGACGGCGACGGTTATGGAGATACTGGCGGCGACAACGATGGCGTTAACGCTAACGAAAGTTACGATATAGAAGAAATCGAACTCAGTGCACCGGCGGATACCGAATACGAAACGCCGGCAGCGATTACACAATCAGCCGACGACCAGGAGGCGGATGATGAGCTGCTTGCCATTTTTCTCGATGAAGCCGACGAATTGCTGCATAACTGCGAAGCTCTGATTCAAGGCTGGAGCACCGACCCCGGCGACCACTCCATCATGGAAGAGCTGCAGCGGTCCCTGCATACCTTGAAGGGCGGGGCACGCATGGCCGACCAGAGCGCCATTGCCAACCTCAGCCACCGCGTTGAGTCATTACTGGAAACGGTTACCGATGGCTCCATCGCCTCATCACCGCGCCTGCCCAAGACGGTACAACAATGCCAGGATTGGCTGACTCAAGCGCTGGAAGATATCCGTTCCGGTGAACAAACGCTACAAGAGCCAACGGAACTGATGGACCTGGTCCAGTCTTTCATTGATGGACAGGAACCGGAAGAGGACCAAGCCAGCGAAGAGCAACCGGTCGAGACATCACCGGCCGCTACCGCGGATGAGCAGGAACTGGAAGACGCCCTGCCGTTGGAAGACGACGAAAATGCCGGTGACGATATCAGCGAAGAAATCGTCCTGGAAACCATTGAACCGGTGCAGGACGAAGAACTGGTATCGGAGCAGGAAGACGACGATGCAGACCTGCGCGACATCTTTCTGGAAGAAGCGATTGATATCCAGGAACGCAATGACCACATTATTCATCGCTGGCTGAATGACCAGCAAGACCTGGATGCCATTGCCGAGTTACAGCGCAACCTGCACACCCTCAAAGGCGGCGCCCGCATGGCCGGTATCTCGAGCATTGCCGATGTTGCCCATGTTATGGAAACCCTGCTGGAACAGATCGCCGAGCAACGGCTCGCGGTCACCGATGAGCTGCCTAATTTAATTCAGCAGTCTCACGACTGGATTGTGGACGCCATCAATAGCGTTCGCCATCATACTGAGGTTACGGCATCCACGGAGCTGATGGGCGCCATTAAGGATTACATCAGCCAGCCCACACCGGCACCACCGCCAGTGACCGAAACCGAACCACCGGCAGCGGAATTCGAAATCCAGGAAAATCAGCATACACTCGACAGCGGTGGTGACGACCAACCCAGCTTCGACCAGGCCGAAGCCGCAGAAGAATATGATGAAGAGCTGGTGGAAATCTTCCTCGAAGAGGCGGAAGAAATCCAGGAAAATACCGACCGCATCCTCCATGACTGGAGCCAGGACATTGATAACCGGGATCTGATTGCCGAATTACAAAGGGCCCTGCATACGTTGAAAGGCGGCGCTCGCATGGCGGGTATCAGCGCCATTGGTGACCTGAGCCATGCCATCGAATCGTTGATGGAAGCCGTGACCGCCGGCAGCCTCGAACCCACCCGGGAATTTCCCAAAGTCGTACATAACTGTCATGACTGGCTATCCTCGGCCATCGAACGCGTCAAACAACACCAGCCGCTGGAGCCGGCTACCTTGCTCAGCAAACAGCTGGAAAATCTGCTAGCGGGCAACAGCGCCATGGAAGGTCTCAAAGAAGAGCGCCCGACGGAAAAACCGCGCGCACGACCCAGCGCCCCGGCCAGGGAAGCAAAACGCAAGCCGGTGGCCAAGCCGGCTCCGGCGGCCAAACCCGAACCGGAACCCGCTCCCGGCAATCTGATTGATCTGCCGTCGTTCAGTAAAAGCGATGACAAGGACGCATCGGTGTTGCCGGAGGGAGAACAACAACCCAAGCCCCGGACCACCGAAGAACAAATTCGCGTTAAAGCAGACCATATCGACAACATGGTTAATCACGTCAGTGAAATCAACATCTACAACGCGCGTATCGGTCAGCAGCTGGGACAGTGGCATTTCAACCTCAAAGAGCTGGAACAAACCATCGGCCGTTTCCGCGAACAGCTGCGCAACTTCGAAATGGAAACCGAACAACAAATTATGTACCGCCACGCCGATGTCAGCGCGGCCAATGTCGGATCCGGCGGCAGTTCAAACACAGGCTCCAATGATGTCTCCTTTGACCCGTTGGAACTGGACCGTTTCTCCTATATGCAGCAGCTGTCTCGCAGCATGGTGGAAAGTTTTGACGATTTAACCAGTATCCAGAACCTGCTGGAAAGCCTTTCCGGTGACACCGACGTGCTGTTGCTGCAGCAATCACGCATCAATAACGATCTGCAGGAAGAACTCATGCGCACCCGGCTGACGCCGTTTTCCAGCGTCGTCGCCCGCCTGCGCCGCGTTGTGCGTCAAACCTGCCAGGAGACCGGCAAGGAAGCGGAATTGCAAATAAACGGTGCCGATGGCGAAATGGACCGCACCCAGCTCAACCGTATCGTACCGGCACTGGAGCATATTCTGCGTAACGCCATCGACCATGGGCTGGAGTCACCGGCGCAACGCAAAAAGGCGAAGAAACCTGAAACCGGCACCATCGCCATTGATTTCAGCCGCGAAGGCTCCGAGGTTGTGCTGAAGATTAGCGATGACGGTGCCGGTATTAATGTGGAAGCCATCCGCAAAAAAGCCGTCGAGCGGGGCATCATCGAGAAAAATTCCAAGGTGGAGGACGATGAAGTACTGGATTTTATTCTGCAGTCAGGATTCAGTACTGCCGAACAAATCACCCAGATTTCCGGTCGCGGCGTGGGCATGGACGTGGTGCACACGGAAATCAAGCAGCTTAACGGTTCTCTGCATATTGGCACCGAGCAGGGCAAGGGAAGCACGTTTACGGTACGCTTGCCGCTGACCGTACTGATTAACCAGGCGCTGATGGTGAATGTCGACGAAGCGGTGTACGCCATACCGTTGTCCAACATTGAACACGTTATCCGGCTCACCGCCGACGAACTCAACACGTTAATTGCTGGTAAGGAAGAACATTATCAATATGCCGGTTTTCAATATCAGCATCTGAATATCGGCTACGTGTTGCATGGCAGCGCACCGGTTCAGGTTACCGACAAAGGCAAATATCCGGTACTGCTGGCGCGCAGTGGTGACCATCGTGTTGCGCTGCAGGTTGACCAGTTGATCGGCCGGCAGGAAATCGTTATCAAATCCGTGGGCCCCCAACTCAGTTCCATTAACAGTATTTCGGGTGCCACGATCCTGCCCGATGGGGAAGTGGCGTTGATCCTGGATCTGGCCACCTTGATCCGCACCAGCCACGCGTTGCAGAAGACCGATGAGGCGGGCAAAATGCGTGAAGTGCCCGCCAAGGTTGAAAAGGAAAAACCCGTTACGGTGCTTATCGTGGATGACTCCATCACGGTGCGTAAAGTCACTCAACGTTTGTTGAACCGTCACAACTATGAATCACTCACCGCCAAGGACGGTATGGATGCACTAACGGTGATGCTGGAACAAATCCCTGATATTATTCTACTGGACGTGGAAATGCCCAGAATGGACGGTTACGAGTTGGCAACGGCGGTGCGTAGTGATCCAAGGCTGAAACATATTCCGATTATCATGATTACCTCCAGGACCGGCGACAAACACCGTGACCGTGCTCTCAGTATCGGCGTGAACATGTACATGGGTAAGCCATATCAGGAACACGAACTACTGGACAATATCCAGTCGCTAATACATGATCAATAAATGCTTGACCCTAAACTCGCAACGACGACCAAAGTAGCAGTATTTGCTACGTCCGAGGAACAGCGTCAACACCTGCAAACCATGCTGGAGAAGAACGGCCTCAGCGTGGCTGTCAGCGAAACGGCAGGTGATGCGTTCGTGACCGCGTTGAATAAACAATCCGTCGACGTGTTGCTCATCGATCTGGATGATAACGATGACGACGACGATCTGGATTTTCTCGATGATATCACCGACAAATTCGACACGCCGGTTCTGTTTAATGATAGCGGCCCTGAAGGCGTAAGCCTGACGGGGTCCAGCGATAACTGGGCGAAAAAGCTGGCGGAGAAACTGTCGGAAATGGCCAATGAAGCTAAAGGCACAGCTCAGGGCGCTCAGGCCGAACCTGTTCCCGATGAACAACCGTTTCCAGTGGCACCGACCAAATCACAGCCGGCTGAACAGCAGGAAAATCCGCCAACCCTGTCACCGATCACACCCCTGTCGACGGCAGCAACCGACAAGGTTTCGAAAAAACCTGCTGAAACCACGGCGGCTGCACCGACCGCGTCGGTTGACTTGAATGTCTGGGTTCTGGGCGCTTCCCTCGGCGGGCCGCAAGCGGTACGCCAGTTTCTGTCCGCCATTCAGGAAGACCTGCCGGTGGTGTTTATTCTGGCCCAGCATATCGGGGCCAATCATGTATCACTGCTGGCAGAACAATTGAACCGGGTGACCGCGTTTACCGTATTGCCCGGCAAAACCGGTCACCAGTTAAAGCACGGCGAAGTTATCCTGACGCCCGCGGATAAACAACTGGCGATTACCGATGATGGCTTCCTGGCGCTGAGCCAGGCGCCACCGGCCACCATTTATTCGCCCAGTATCGATAACGTGATGACAGAAGTGGCCCGCCGTTATGGCGATAAAGGCGGTACCATCGTATTCAGCGGCATGGGAGACGACGGCGCCCGCGGTTGCGAGTCAATTGCCGAACACGGCGGTGTCGTATGGGCTCAGGATATTGCCAGTTGCGTGGTCAGCAGTATGCCGGATCAGGCGCGCAAAACCGGCAAGGTGACTTATAGCGCCACACCGGAACAACTGGCCAAACATTTGTACGAATACTACCAAAAGTAACAGTCTTGCCGTAAAGATCGCCAGTGCGCTGGTCGCCATTATCTACGAAGGACACGACCGATAAGCGAAACAGCGGCGCCGCGCAACAAGGCAAGCGGGAATCAAATTTTTTAACGATCTATTTTTATTGAACTATGCGAATTCAACCGTTACAACAACAGGTATTGATTCATGGCTGAACAAGCACTGGTTGTGCGAAGCCAGATGATCGCACTGCAATCGCTGCGTCTGATCCTGCCAAACACCGCCATTGCGGAGGTGATCAGCTATACTCAACCGGACTTACCGGAAGGCAAACCTGACTGGTTTCTGGGTTATGCGCCGTGGCGTGGTTTCAAAATACCGGTCGTGAATTACGAAACCATGATCAACCAGCCCAGCTCCAAGCCCGGCAAACGCAGTCGAATTATCGTGCTCAACTCCATTTCCGCCGACCCCGACCGGCCGTTCTACGGATTGCTGGCCAGTGGCATTCCCCGGCTCATGAGCCTTGATGAAAACAGCATTCAAAATGCCCCTGAGATCGGCGCCACCGACCCACTGATATTGCGTCAGGTAATTGCTGATAAACAGGCCGCAATCATTCCCGACCAATACGAGTTGGAAGCCAGGCTCAAGAAAAACCAATTGTCCATGCTAAGTGACGATTGATACGCAATTATCGATTTACCTGCGATCACATCACCCAACTAATTAGCGCCGCTTGCGCACCAACGTAATAACTCAGCTACCCCTGTTGTCGCATTCGCCAAAAGAGCTCGGTGTCATCGTATTGCGCAATAAAAGCCAGCCAGGCACTGACCCGGTCTGTTAACAGCATTGAGAGCGTGCTACAGCGCGATACATCATGCAATCCCTTGTGAACCCCCAGTCGGTTAACTTAGACCACCTGACATTCTCCTCATTACTACTTGATACTAAACATTGACCGGCAACATTATGGCAATGCACGCCGTCAAGTGATTTATTCTTTTATCATATATATTAATCACAATTTTTTTGTCGGCCGGGGTAGGCGTTTTTCAGGCAATAAAAAAGCGGTCTTGGGGAAAGACCGCTAATAACTACCTTCGCATGAGGGAGGAGTACGAAAGTAGTTCTACTCTTAACTTTTAGACAGCGAAACCATGTTAGTCAAGTTTTGTTATCACTGGCGGGTAAGGGGAACTGGTTAAATTTGCAGCTACGTAAACCATCTGCTTACAAATCTACAAGAAAACTTCAGCGTTAAGGATTTTTTAAGTATATATACGGATATTTCCAATTACGTTAATGATATCGCCTATATCAACATAGCTTGTTTACATGGGGACTGAAGCCAACAAACCGAAATGACGTCCTGCGGTAAACGCCGATGGAAAACCGACCCTGGACACGAACAACACCGGAACCGAAAAATTATCGTGCGACTGAGGTTAATCGCTATACTCGAGCGTATTCCTGCTGGCGACCCAACCAACGTTGCACGATGGCCGATGATTCGGCCGGTCGATGCAATAACATATCCGCCGCGGTTTTTCTCACGTCCTCCAACAGTAGTTGGTCACGCTGCAAGTCTGCGATACGAAACTGTTCCAGTCCGGTTTGCCGTGTTCCCAACAATTCACCCGGTCCGCGAATTTCCAGGTCCCGTTGCGCGATAACGAAACCATCATTGGTATCGCGCATTACCGCGAGCCGTGTCCTGGCGTGTTGCGACAACGGCGCGTGAAAAAGCAACACACAGGCACTGTGTTGATCGCCGCGTCCTACCCTGCCACGCAACTGATGCAATTGCGACAGCCCCAGGCGTTCGGCGTTTTCGATCACCATTAACGTTGCGTTGGGCACATCGACACCTACTTCGATCACTGTTGTCGCTACCAGTAAATGAATCTTTCCCTGTTTGAACAATTGCATCGTCCGGTCTTTTTCCGCCGACTTCATTCGGCCATGCAGTAAACCGATTTCAATATCCGGCAACTCCTGCCGGAGTTGTTGAGCGGTATCTTCCGCCGCCTGGCACTGCAGCGCTTCTGATTCTTCAATGAGTGTACAAACCCAGTACGCCTGTTTACCCTCTCGGCACGCCCGGTGAATCCTTTCGATCACTTCTTCGCGCCGGTTGTCGGCAATCACGACGGTTTGCACCGGCGAGCGTCCCGGCGGTAATTCATCGATCACCGAACAATCCAGGTCAGCGTATGCGGTCATCGCCAACGTACGGGGAATCGGCGTTGCTGTCATAATCAACTGGTGCGGACTGACTTGTTGCCCGCTGTCGTTGTGCAATCCTTTGTTACGC